>JBKJZR010000212.1:0-3857 GCA_046715035.1 Burkholderiales bacterium
GCCCTTGACGAAGGTCTGCACTTCTTTCTGGTCGACCTTCATGTCGTCGCGCCAGGTGCCGATCACGGCCATGTCGGCGCGCTGAATCGAGTGCATGCAGTCGTTCGGGCAACCCGAAACCTTGAACTTGAACTTGTACGGCAGCGCCGGACGGTGCATGTCGTCGATGAAGTTGTTGACCAGCACCCGGTGTATCTTCATCTCGTTGCAGTTCGAGTGCTCGCAGCGCGCCGCGCCGACGCACGACATGGCGGTGCGTACGCACGGACCCGCGCCGCCCAAGTCGAAGCTGTACTCGTTGATCTCATCGAAGAAGTGCTGCGTGTTCTCGCTGGTGGCGCCGATGAACATGATGTTGCCGGTCTGACCGTGGAACGCGATCAGCCCCGAGCCCCATTTGCTCCAGGAGTCCGAAAGCTGGCGCAACATCCGCGTGGTGTAGTGATTGCCGGCAGGCGGCTGCACGCGCAGCGTATGGAACTCCTTCGATTCGGGGAACATGCTCGCGACTTCCGAGAAGCGCGGGATGATGCCGCCGCCGTAACCGAACACCGAGACCGTGCCGCCTTTCCAGTAGCCGAGGCGCGTCTTGTAGGAGTGCTCGAGCTGGCCCAGAAGGTCGACCATCATGTTGTTGTTGTGCGCCAGCCGCTTCAGCCCTGTCACGAAGCTCGGCCACGGCCCGCTCTCGAGCTGGTCGAGCATGGGCGTCGGGTGGAACGCCTTGGTCGATTTTTTCTCCTGCGGAATGTACGTGCTGTGGCGCTCAGGATCTACGGGTCTGCGCGGCTCGGACATTTGACGCTCTCCTGTGAAATCGCTGCAAAAAAAACGCAACCATGCTTGTTCGCCCCGGCGGCGACCAGTGGCCGCAGTCCGGGACTGCCGGCACAACGACGATCAGGTAGTCTAATGGGAGTGCTGCCGGCCAATCGCGCTCGTTAGAGATAGACGTCTTCCTGCCTATACCTCCATTTGGGAATAGACGATTTATTAACGGCACACAATCCAGTAGATTGATCTCGTACGCCGGCCCTGGGGCCGCAGGTGTGCGAGCAGCGTCTGGATGATCAACCTGGATATCGCGATCGACATGGACCATGGCGCAAGCGTTTGTTCGGCGGCGAGAGCGGGCGGCGGACCGTTCGCGCTGCACGACAACGACGCGTACCGGCGCTGGCGCGACCAGAAGCTCGCCTGCTATCCGCGCCGCGCCGAAGACCTGATCGTGGAAGTGCGCGATCCGCGCCACCTGAGCGCAGCCGAGGCGGACAAGCTACGCGGCGTCTGCCGCCGCGCCAATATGGCGATCTATGCGAGCCCGCTCGCCGGTGTCCCCGACAAGGATCTGCCGCGCCGTCTCGGCGAGCAGTTGGGACTGACGCGGCTCGATGCCAATCCGCTCGCCGATGATGACGGCATCAGCTCGCTCGCAGTCGTGCCGGGGAAATCGGCGCGCGGCTACATTCCCTACTCCAGCCAGCGTCTGCTGTGGCATACCGATGGGTATTACAACGCGCCAGAGCGGCGCATACGCGCATTCATTCTGCACTGCGTGCAGCCCGCGGCCGAGGGCGGCGCCAATCGCCTGCTCGACCCCGAGATCGCCTACATCCTGCTGCGCGACGCCGATCTCGAGCATATCCGGGCGCTCTCGGCAGCGGACGCGATGACTGTTCCGGCCAACACCGAGCGCGGTGTTGAAACCCGCCCGGCGCAATCGGGGCCGGTGTTTTCGGTGGATGCGCGAAGCGGCAGCCTGCACATGCGTTACACGGCGCGCACGCGCAGCATCGAGTGGCGCGCGGATGTCGCCACGCGCGCGGCGGTGCAATTCCTCGAACAGTTGCTCGCGGGTGACACGCCGCAGGTCTTCACGCACGCCCTCGCGGGCGGACAGGGCCTCGTATGCAACAATGTGCTGCACGACCGCACCGCCTTCAGGGCCGCAGCCGAACGCGAACCCGCCCGGCTCATCTACCGCGCGCGCTATTTCGATCGCATCGCCGGTACCGGCTTAAAGCCACCGAGCGAAGCGCCATTTGCCACTTCGAGAGGCAACACGCCTTGAAATACATACCGCTCAAATTCATCAAAGAAGACCCGTCCGTGGGCGGCGCCGACAGCAGCGAGGACGCCAAAGTCTCGACCGAGCTGCTGGAGCGCCTGGCGAGCGATGTGCGCGAGCAGTTGACCGCGCTTTCGCCCACCGCCGAGCCTTTGCGCCGCGCCGACTTGCTGCTGCAGCTCGCCCGCGCCCAGGTGCGTCTGGAAAAAAAACTCGAGGCCTGGAGCGCGGCGCGCACGGCCTTCGATCTCTATCTCGCTGAAGAGTCGTGGGAAGGCGCGGTGCAGGCGTGCGACATTCTGTTCCTGTCCGAGCAGGCGCTGTCGCTCGCCGCGCTCGGTCAGGGGCTCTGGCTGGCGGTAACCTATCCGGTCGATCCGGAGCTGAGCGTGGCGATGCTGCAACATGTTGTGGACGAGACCCCGCCCGATTCCGACGGTGCGGCCGTTGCCGCAGTGACCGCGCATTACCTCGCCGATCTCCGCGCGCGGGAACCCCAGCGCGAGCACCTGCTGATATACACGAACCAAGTGTTGGCGACAGTGGCGCGCCGCCCCAGCGGCGTCGAGGACCAGCGGGCTTTCGAGAAGTGGATGACAGACATGGAGCTGAACGATCCCGCGCTGTTCCTGCCGCGCTTGCGCAACGTGGTGGACGTGCTCGTGCAAGAGGACTGGTGGCTCGACCGTGCGGCGCTGCAGGCGAAGCTGCCGGCGCACTGAGGCGCGATGTACTGGAAAGACAGTGAGCCAGCCGGGGAATATCCCGTCACCGACAGGGTCGTGGACGCCGTGTTCGATATTTCCTGCCGCACTCTGCCTGTCGATCACGCCTACGCGCTGTCGCACGCGATACAGCGCGCCCTGCCGTGGTTCGCGGACGAGGAGGGCGCTGGCCTGCACCTCGTGCACGTCGCCGAGTCCGGCAACGGCTGGATGCGGCCCGGCGATCCGCAGGCGCTCCTGTATCTTTCGCGCCGCACGAAGCTCGCGCTGCGCGTACCCAAACGGCGCATCGCCGACGCGGGCGGCCTGCTCGGCCGGACGCTGGACGTGGATGGGCACGCGCTGCGCGCCGATCACATCACGGTGCGGCCGTTGTCGCGGATCACGACGCTTTTTTCGCGTTGCGTGGCGATGTCAACGGGCGCTGACGAAACCGGATTCCTCGAGGGCGCCGTGCGCGAGCTCGGCGCCCTCGGCATCCGGCCCAGGAAGATGCTGTGCGGGCTGACTACGTCGATTGCGACCCCGGGGCATACGCTGCAAACGCGCAGCCTCATGCTTGCCGATCTCGCGCTCGCGGAATCGGTGCTGCTGCAGGAGCACGGGCTGGGGCTGGAGCGCAAACTGGGTTGCGGCCTGTTTTTGCCGCACAAGGACATCCATGACGTGCAACGCAGCCAGGAATAACCGTTGCGCGGCCGCGGCCGTAAGGCTTTCTCGGACTAACCGGTCGATGCATGATCGTCAGCGGAGGAAAACATGGCATATGAGGTGGATGGCAAAGTGCTGGAGACGACCGACACCGGCTATATGGTCAACCACGACGAGTGGGACCGCGACGTCGCGCGCGTCATCGCGCAGGCCGAGGGGCTCGAGCTCACCCAGGACCATTGGGACGTGATCGATTATCTGCGCGACGCCTACTTCAGCCGCAATGGGGAGCAGCCCAACAACCGCGCGATACTCAAGGCCATGCAGGAAAAGTGGCCGGATCGCAAAGTCGACAACAAAACGCTGTTCGACCTGTTCCCCGGCAACCCGTCGAAGCAGGCGGGCAAGATCGC
>JBKJZR010000213.1:0-18622 GCA_046715035.1 Burkholderiales bacterium
TCGGAGATGTATTTGAGAAAGATCAGACCAAGGACGACGTGCTTGTACTCGGCAGCATCCATGCCGCCGCGGAGTGTATCGGCCATCTGCCAGAGCTGTGCTTCGTAGCCGAGATCAGCCGACCCGGCATTCGCTTTCTTGCTGTATTTCGCCATGCCCTCCTCTCGAACGATCAGACTCTACCTCTCGAATGCTTACTGACCGGGCCCGCCTCCCTCGGCCTAGCCGGCAGCTTCGTACACCGTAAACCCCTCTCGCTCGAGGAACGCGAACTGGCTCATCCCTGCCCTCCGGCGGTGGCGACCTTGAGGTAACGGCCTTGCAGCGGACGCTTCATCGGCGGGGGAAACCTAAATTAGCGGGCGACGCTATTTTAGGATACGACCGTTTCGTAAAATAAGAGCCTGGCCGGGCTACGGTTCTGCGCTCGTCGATGGTCAAGCCTTCGCCAGCCTTACCGGCGGCTTGAGGCCGAGCTTGGCTGCCCGTCGCGCATAACCACGATCATCGAACGTCAACATTTCGTTACTCGCGTGGCTTGCCTCGAGATGCAGCGCGTCGGCGAAATCCATACCGCGCCGGCAACTACGCAGCGCCGCATGGACCTCTTCTTGATCCTCCACTGTGATCCCAGGCAACGCGAGCAGATGCGCAATACATTCGATGACCTTGCCGCCGGGTTGTTCGGCCACGGAACGCAGCACCCATTCGAGCTCCAGCACCACGGTTTTGGGCACGAATACGGCGCCGGCGGAAAGAATGTCTGCGGCAATACGCGATTGCGCCGCATCGTCGCGCAGGAATAGCGCACGAGCACGCTGGTATCAACGGCGCGCACGTTTGGCTGCCTTCTTCATTGCCAGCCCGCCATGCATGTCCTTGATCGGAATGCGCGGACCCGCGTAGCTCAGAATGACGGGGCCATCTTCGATGCGCGAAGGCGTTAGTTGCTTGACCAGTTTAAGCCGCGCGCCGCCGCCATGGACGTCGAATTCAACCTTGCTGCCGGGCGTGATGCCCAAGGCTTGCCTCACCCGTTTCGGAATAGTGACTTGGCCTTTGGTGGTGACCGATACCGCCATCGTTTTCTCCTTGAGTAATACCGAGTAATAATCTATCTCGTTCGCCACCTTCCGGCTATCCGGTTCAATTGTCTTGAGCGGTCGCATCGCCAACACCGTGAGTAAACGGCAAATAATCGTACGCGGTGATCGCGAGGCTACGGGCCTTTGCTCCTCATTCCAACGCCTACTGCGCAGCACGCTGGAGAGCGCGGACTACGCCTTCCCTCTCCCGGAGGGCGAGGGAAGCACGGCGCTCCTTTGAGGGCGGTGGAGTTTGCGATCGCGGCGCCAGCCATGCTTTGGCGGTCATCGAAGCGGCGTAGATTCTACCGATCGCGCACCTCCCCCAACTACCGCCCTTCCCAATAAAATCAATCTTTTAACGGTGTTTTGTGCTATACTTGCGCGCTTTTCTTGACGCCCTACCCTTAGGCTCCCCATGCGCGCCATCCGCAACATCGCCATCATCGCCCACGTCGACCACGGCAAGACCACGCTGGTCGACAAGCTGTTGCGCCAGTCCGGCACGTTCGCCGCATACCAGCACCTGGTCGAGCGCGTGATGGACTCGAACGATCTCGAGCGCGAGCGCGGCATCACGATCCTCGCCAAGAACTGCGCGGTGCAGTACGAAGGCACCCATATCAACATCGTCGATACGCCGGGACATGCGGATTTCGGCGGCGAAGTCGAGCGCGTGCTGTCGATGGTCGACGGCGTGCTGCTGCTCGTCGACGCGGTCGAGGGCCCGATGCCGCAGACGCGCTTCGTTACGCGCAAGGCGCTCGCGCTGGGGCTGAAGCCCATCGTCGTCGTGAACAAGGTCGACCGCCCGGGTGCGCGGCCGGACTGGGTCGTCAATCACACGTTCGATCTGTTCGACAAGCTCGGCGCCACCGAGGCCCAGCTCGACTTTCCGATCATCTATGCGTCGGCGCTGCAGGGCTGGGCGGTGACGGATCTTAAGGATGTTCCGTCTGGGAAAGCACCCGCATTCGACACCCCCTCTTCCCTCACCCCCGGCCCCTCTCCCGAGGGGAGAGGGGAGACGAACGAAAGCCCCGGCCCCTCTCCCCGAGGGGGAGGTGAGACGAACGAAAGCCCCGGCCCCTCTCGCGGGAGGAGAGGGGAGGCAGGTGTTTCCCTTCGCCCTCCGGGAGAAGAGTCAGGGATGAGGGAGGGCGAGGGGGAGCTCGAGCACCCTTCTCCCCCCGGGAGAAGGGACGGGGATGAGGGAAGCATGAAGCCCCTCTTCGAGGCCATCCTCAAGCACGTCCCCGCGCGCGAGGACGACGCGGACGGTCCGCTGCAGTTGCAGATCTGCTCGCTCGATTACTCGAGCTATGTCGGCCGCATCGGCATCGGCCGCGTGATCCGCGGGCGCATCCGCTCGGGCCAGCTGGTGACGGTGCTGCACGGCCCCGACAACAAGATCGTTGCGCCCGTGAACGCGAAAGTAAACCAGGTGCTCGTGTTCAAAGGCCTCGAGCGCGTAGTCGTGGAAGAAGCCCTGGCGGGCGACATCGTGCTCGTCAACGGCATCGAGGAAATCGGCATCGGCGTGACGATCACCGACGTCGAGCATCCCGAGGCACTGCCGCTGCTCAAAGTCGACGAGCCGACGCTGACCATGAATTTCCAGGTCAACACGTCGCCACTCGCGGGCCGCGAAGGCAAATACGTGACGAGCCGGCAGCTGCGCGAGCGCCTGCAGCGCGAGCTGATGGCCAACGTCGCGCTGCGCGTCGTCGACACCGACGACGCCGACGTGTTCGAAGTCTCCGGCCGCGGCGAGCTGCACCTCACGATCCTGCTCGAGACCATGCGCCGTGAAGGCTACGAGCTGGCGGTATCGCGGCCGCGCGTCGTCATCAAGGAAGTGAACGGTGAAAAACAAGAGCCGTACGAAATGCTGACGGTGGACGTCGAGGAAATCAATCAAGGGGCCGTGATGGAAGCACTCGGCGGCCGCCGTGGCGACCTGCAAGACATGCAATCTGACGGCAGAGGCCGCGTACGCCTCGATTATCGTATCCCCGCACGCGGGCTGATCGGCTTCCAGTCGGAATTCCTGACGACGACGCGAGGCACGGGCCTCATGAGCCACGTGTTCGACGATTACGGCCCGATGAAGCCGGACATGGCCGAGCGCCGCAACGGCGTGCTGATCTCCGCCGAAGCGGGCGAGGCCGTCGCCTACGCGTTATGGAAACTGCAGGAACGCGGCCGCATGTTCGTGAGCCCGGGCGACCCGCTCTACGAAGGCATCATCATCGGTATCCACAGCCGCGATAACGATCTGGTGGTGAATCCGATCAAGGGCAAGCAGCTCACCAACGTGCGCGCTTCGGGCACCGATGAAGCCGTGCGTCTCACCCCGCCGATCCAGGTCACGCTCGAATCCGCGATCGAGTTCATCGCGGACGACGAGCTCGTCGAGATCACACCGAAGTCGATCCGCATCCGCAAGCGCTTGCTGCGGGAGCAGGAGCGCAAACGGACGCGGAAGGCGGAGCAGGCGCACGCGGCTTGAGCCGCGGGATGCGACCCTGGAGCGGACGAACGCGCCGGATTTAATCGTGAGCGCCGGCAAACGCTGATGCTTAACTTATTTGCGAGCACACTTCCAATGCCCGCTTGTTCCGGCGCGCATCACGCGCGGCTACTTAGAAGTCACTGCAGCGTCGGCTGGAATTCAGAAAGCATTGAACGAGCATGCGCACGCTTCCTGGACTCCTGCTTGCGCAGGAGTGACGAACATTTTTGCACCACGCGTGGCGTCAATAGGCATTAGGCGTCATTCCAGCGTCCGCTGGAATCCAGAAGTATTGATTGAGTGTGTTGAAATCCTCCGTTCGCGCTGCGTCCTTCGGCAAACTTGGGATAAACTGCACGCCCGCGCATGACATCACCCCACCCACCTCGCGCGACCGCCTGGTCGGGCCTCGCCCCGGCTCTATTCGTGCTGCTATGGAGCACCGGATTCATCGGCGCCAAGCTCGGCGTTCCGTACGCCGAGCCATTTACATTTCTGTCACTCAGATTCGCGATCGTGCTCGCGCTGATGGTCCCGCTCGCAGTCGTCCTGCGTGCGCGCTGGCCGCAATCGTTGCGCGAAGCACGACACATCGCCGTTGCTGGGTTGTTGATCCAGGGCAGTTATCTGGGCGGCTGCTTCGCCGCGGTCTATCACGGCATGCCGGCCGGCGTCATCGCGCTCGTCGTCGGCGTGCAGCCGATACTCACGGCGTTTGCGGCAGCGCCGCTGCTCGACGAAAAGGTGACGCCGGTGCAATGGCTGGGGCTCGTGCTGGGCTTCGGCGGCGTCGTGCTGGTGGTATGGCAGAACATTTCGCTGCAGGGTCTTAACCTCGCCAGCATCGCGTGGGGTGCCCTGGCGCTGGTCAGCATCACGGCAGGCACGCTATACCAGAAACGCTACTGTCCCTCGTTCGATCTGCGGGCCGGATCCGTGATCCAGTTCGCGGCGGGACTGCTGCTCTTGTTGCCGCTCGCGCTGCTGACAGAGACGATGCAGGTACTCTGGACTGCGGAATTCATCTTCGCGCTGGCGTGGCTGGTGCTGGTGCTTTCGATCGGCGCGATCTCGCTGCTCTTCCAGCTGATCGAACACGGCGAGGCGACGCGCGTGTCGAGCCTCTTTTATCTGACGCCGCTCACGACCGCCGCCATCGCTTACTGGATTTTCGGGGAGAAGCTCGATTTGCTGGCGCTGGCGGGCATGCTGATCGGCGTCGTTGGCGTCGCCTTGGTCGTGCGACGCGCCCCTGCCCCCATCGTCGAAGAGCGCATCTGACGCGCGCACAAACAAACCGCCGCTCCCTTGTGGGGTAGCGGCGGCTGCTTGTTGGAGCTTGCGGCGGGGGATCGTCCGCTGCGTGCCCGGTAAATCAGCTGCGCGTTAGTTCGCCGATGCGAGCTGCGTATCGGACCTCGATTGCGCGAGCCTCATCGACTCGTACTCGCTCTGCGTAAAGCCGGCCGTCTCGGAGACGCTGGAAGGGCTTGCGGAGGCCATCCGATAGCTCGCCGAAGAACTGTGTGCGAACTGAGCCGATCCGGCAGCCGACTCCGAGCCTGCGGTTTCATTCGGGCTCGACGGATGTCCCTTGAAGAACGCGGTCAAGTCCATCTGGGCAGGACGCTCGGGGGCCACATACGTCACACGATTAGTAACGACCACCGCTGGCGAGCCAGCAGGCTCGACTTCGGCAATGATTACCGGAGTGCTTTCGATGACCACGTAGTCCGCGGTATTACCCGCCTGATCGGACAGTGTGACCGGCTCGATGGTGACAACTTCCGCGGGCGTGAGGGTGATCGTATCCATCGCGGTGCGCTCGTGCTCACTGGCGGCTATAACCGCCTGCGCGCCTACGAGAGTTCCTGCAACCAACAAAGCAATCGTTCTGGGTTTAAGTCTAAGCATGGAAGCGCCTCCGGATAAGTGATCGAGCAATACAGCTCGCGCACTTTGGATCGCAACATGCATGCCACCTAATAATACTAAAAGTAATCAATGATATAGCCTACGTCAGCACTCCGGTGCGGCAGCGAAATTGTCGTCTGCCTGCGACACAGGATGCGATTGCTTCGCTAATTCACTGATATGCAATGATTAAATGTGTCGTCGTGCGACGACTGTGCGGAAAAACCGTCGCCAAAACCAGGGCGCTCGAGGCGGCGCATCAGGCCTGCGCGGAGAGCGCGGCTTCGAGCGCCGTAACCAAGGGGCCCAGCTTGGGCGGGTCTGCTTCGAGCTTCGCCCGAACGCCGAACTTGGCGAGTGCGGCTGTCGAGACCGGCCCGATCGACGCGACCAGTGTCTCGTTCAATTTATCCGCGAGGGTGGCCGACTTGTGCAGCGTTGCGGCGTGCGCAAAGAGGTTGTGCACCTGCGAAGCGCTCGTGAACACGACGCTCGACACCGCGCCGCGGCCGAGTGCGTCGATCAGTTCGCTCAACGGGCGTGTGTCCTCCGGCAGCGCCCACCGATACGTCGGAATTTCCATGACCTCCGCGCCGCGCGAGCGCAGCCCGTGCTCGAGCTCGGGATTGCTCGCGCCGTAGCGCTGCACGACCACCCTGGCCGCAGCGAGGTCCAGCCCCGCCAGTTCGTCGAGCACCTCGGCAGTAGTAAACGGCGAGCGGGCGCTCAGATCGATGCGCACCCCGCGCGAACGCAGCGCGGCGGTCGGTTTGGGACCACGCACGACGACCTTGGTCGCGGCGAGCAGTTCGAGCAACACCCCGGTCAGTTCCAGGCCGTCGGTCGTCCTGAATAATGCGTGGGTGCCGACGCCTGTCTGAAAGACGGCCGCAGCGTAAGGCCGCGCCTGCCACTCGCGCACCAGTCGTGCGATCGCCTGCGGATCGACATCCGGTATTTCGGCAAGCGCCGGCGCGCGCAGCGGCGTGCCACCGCGTTTGGCGATCAGCTCCGCCAGCTGCGCGCCGAGCCGGCTTTCGAGGATTGCGATCGTCTGGCCATTCATTCTTGAATTCCAGTTTGGATAACGTGCAACTTCGAATCATTCCAGCGCGTGCTGGAAATCTAACGATGCATTCGAAACCACTGGATCCCAGCGTGCGCTGGGATGACGGGCGGATCGCACACTTCGTTCGCAATCGTCATTGCAGCGCACGCTGGAATCCAGGAAAACATTCAAAGCAACGGTCACCGTGCCGGCGTACGCGTGGTAAGCGGCCTGGTCAGAAAGTCGAAATCGCAGCCGCGGTCGGCCTGCTGAACCGTATCGAGAAACAGTTTGCGATAGCCACGCTCGTCGCCCGGGCGCGGTTTGGGCGCTTTCCATTTTTTGCGCCGCGCCTCGAGCTCCGCGTCGGACACCAACAGTTCGAGCCGCCGTTTCGCTACATCAAGCCTGATGCGATCGCCGGTGTTGACCAATGCAAGCGGACCGCCGATGGCGGACTCGGGCGTAACGTGCAGCACGATCGAGCCGAACGCAGTGCCGCTCATGCGCGCATCCGAAATGCGCACCATATCCTTAACGCCTTTTTGCCCGAGTTTCTTCGGGATCGGAATGTAGCCCGCCTCCGGCATGCCGGGCGCACCGATCGGCCCTGCATTTCTCAGCACCAGCACGTCGTCCGCCGTGACGTCGAGCGTCGGCGAGTCGATGCGCGCCGCAAGATCCTCGAGCGTATCGAATACGACCGCGCGTCCTTCGTGCTGCATGAGCCTGGGTGTCGCCGCCGACTGCTTGACGATCGCCCCGCCCGGCGCGAGATTGCCGCGCAGCACGGCGATGCCGCCGCTCTTGAAAATCGGATCGGTGACCGGACGCACGACGTCCTGTTTCCACGCGGGCAGCGCCGCGTCGATGTTGTCGCCCAACGTCTTGCCGGTGATCGTCAGGGCGTGCGTTTTCAGCAGGGGCTTGAGCTCGCGCAGTATCGTGGCCGCCCCGCCCGCCTTCTCGAGATCCTCCATGTAATGCTGTCCGGTGGGTTTCAGGTCGACCAGCACGGGCGTCTCGGCGCCCAGGCGGTCGAACGCTTCGAGGTCGATCTCGATGCCCAGCCTGCCCGCCATCGCCGTGAGATGCACGATGGCGTTGGTCGAGCCGCCGATGGTGAGCAGCATGCGCAGCGCATTCTCGAACGCGTCCGGGGTCATGATCTTGGCGGGCCTTAATCCCTCTTTCGCGATAGCCACCGCGCGCGCGCCGGTCGCCTCGGCATTGCGCATGCGCTCCGACATGACGGCCGGGGTGCACGCGCCGCCGGGCAGCATCATGCCGAGCGCCTCGGTGCACAGCGCCATGGTGCTCGCGGTGCCCATCACCATGCAGGTGCCGGCCGTAGGCGCGAGCTTCGCACTGACCTCGTTGATCTCCTGCTGGTCGATTTCATCGGCGCGGAAACGCGCCCAGAAGCGCCGGCAGTCCGTACACGCGCCGAGGCGCTCGCCCTTGTGGTCGCCGGTCAGCATCGGACCGGTGACCAGCATGATCGCCGGCACATTTGCGCTCGCGGCCCCCATCAGCAGTGCGGGCACGGTCTTGTCGCAGCCGCCGATCAGCACGACCGCATCGAGCGGCTGCGCGCGGATCATCTCCTCGGTATCGATCGCCATCAGGTTGCGCAGGAACATGCTCGTCGGATGGGCGAACGATTCGTGCAGCGTGATCGTTGGAAACTCGACAGGCAGGCCGCCAGAGAGCATTACCCCGCGCTTTACCGCTTCGATCAGCTCGGGAACGGTACGATGGCAGGCGTTGAAACCGCTGAAAGTGTTGGTGATGCCGACGATCGGGCGGTCGAGCGCATCATCCGAATAGCCCATCGCCTTGATGAATGCCGTGCGCAGAAACAGCGAGAAGTCTTCGTCGCCGTAGGCGGTCAGGCCACGGCGCATGCCGCGTTTTGCTTTTGCCATTGTAGGTTCCTTAGTCGCAGCCGCTGACGAGTGAAGGGGATTGTCAAAAAAAGCTCGTGGGTACCGCCATCTCGAGTCTGACGAAGCATCGGCCCTCGAAGCGAAGGGAAGAACGACATCGGATTGTTGACAATATATCGACAGTGCGTATGATTTTCAACGAGCGAAACACTTGTGCGTCGCCGCGGAAAATCAGTAATGGCGACGCGCTCCGGATTGTTTTCGAGGAGGAGCACCGCATGATTCTGCGTTACGTGCTGACAGCCGTGCTCGTGGCGGGCATGGCGCACGCCCCGGCCCAAGCCCAAGCCCAGAGCTTTCCGAGCCGCGCGATCCGGCTCATCACGCCATTTCCTCCCGGCGCGACCACCGATACGCTCTCGCGGCTCGTCTGCGCCAAGCTGAACGAGAGCTGGGGCCAGCCGTGTCTGGTGGACAACCGTCCGGGCGCCGCCGGCCTGATCGGCACGGAGCTCGCTGCGAAGAGCCCGCCAGACGGCTACACGCTGGTCAACGTCATTTCCAGCCACGTAATCCAGCATCTGCTGCATAAAAAGATCTCATTCCATCCGCTGAACGATTTCGTTCCCGTGATAGGGCTCGCGCAGACACCCAACCTATTGGTCATCCACCCGTCGCTGCCGCCGAAAAACCTCAAGCAGTTCGTCGCTTTCGCGCGGTCGCGCAACGGCGAGCTCGTATACGCCAGCGCCGGCAGGGGCGCGAGCAGTCACATAACCGCCGAGCTCTTCAAGGTCGTGACCGGTGTGCAGATGGAGCACGTCCCCTACAAGGGCGGGGCGCCGGCGATGATGGACCTGATCGGGGGACAGATACCGGCGAACATGGCTGCTTTTCTGACAGCGTTGCCGCATGTCCAGTCGGGCAAGGCCCGCGCAATCGTCGTTACCAGCGCACAGCGCCACAAGCAGCTGCCCGACACCCCGACCATGATCGAGTCTGGCTACCCGGGCTTCGAGCAAAACGAATGGTGGGTCCTGCTCGCGCCGAGCGGCACGCCGCGGGACGTCGTGGTCAAGCTCAATACCGAGATTCAGCGCATCATGGCACTGCCGGACGTCAAGGAGCGCTTCATCGCCCTGGGCCTCGAGTACATCGGCGGCCCGCCCGAGCAGCTCGCGGCCTTCCTCAAGTCCGAAACGACGAAGGCCAACAAAGCGATGCAGGCCGCAGGGGTAAAACCCGAGTAACAAGAAGCAGCACGTCCATCACGGGTGCCGCGCGCCGCAACACATCGCTTCGGTTCAACAGTCACCCGCAACCCGCAAGCGGGATCCAGGCGCGACCTGCGCCCGAAGAAAACCTCACGCGGCAACCGATCGAATTTCTCAAACGGACGGTCACATGGATGAGATCACCGAAAAGCTCGCGAGTTATGCGACCACGCTGCGCTACGAGCAGCTCACGCCGAACGCGATACGCGTCAGCGAGAAGCTGCTCCTCGATACCTTAGGCTGCACGATAGGCGGTTATCACAGCGAGTCCGCGCAGATTGCACGGCGCCTTGCGTCGCGCAGCAGCAGCGTGCCGCCGGCACGCGTGCTGGGAACGGGCGCGCTCACTTCGATCGAGGCCGCCGCATTCGCCAATGGCGTCATGGCCCGCTACCTCGACTTCAACGACACCTTTATGTCGCAGGAGGTCGCTCATCCGAGCGACATGATCCCGGCGATCCTCGCTGTTGGCGATGCCTACCACGCGAGCGGCAAGGACGTGTTGCTCGCCATCGTGACGGCATACGAAGTGTTCGCAGGATTCGCGGACGTGTGCTCGTTGTGGGACAAGGGCTGGGACCATGGCCTTTACATCGGCTTCGGCGTCACCGCCGGCGTTGGGCAGCTGCTGCAGTTGACGCACGAACAGATGGGCAACGCGATAGCACTGACGAGTGCGCCGAACATTCCCACGCGGCAGACGCGCAGCGGCGCGCTCACGATGTGGAAAGGCTGCGCGGCGCCCGCGGCTGCCCGCGCGGCGATCTTTGCAGCGCAGCTCGCGCAGGAGGGCATGACCGGGCCATCGGCAGCTTTCGTCGGACGCCACGGCATCTGGGATCAGGTGACCGGCCCATTCGAGCTGGGCGCGTTCGGTGGCAACGCGACGCCATTCGCAGTAGAGCGCAGCGGCATCAAGTTCTTTCCGACGGAGTATCACTCCCAGGTTCCGCTCGGACTGATCCTCAAGCTGCGCGAAAAAGTCGCGGTCGAGGACATCGACGCCGTTCACGTCGAGACTTATCACTTCACCTACAGCGAGATCGGCAGCGAGCCCGAGAAATGGCGCCCGACCACGCGCGAAACCGCCGATCACAGCCTTCCCTACATGCTCGCCGCGGCGCTGAGCGACGGCGGGATTTCGGTTGAATCTTTCAGCGAGCAGCGCATCCGCGACCCGCAACTGCCGTCACTCATGGACCGCATCAGGATCAGCGAAAACGAAGAATTCACCCGCAAGTCTCCTGCCTCCATGGAGTGCCGCATAGAGATCACGACGAAAGGTGGCGCGCGCCATGTCGCGGCGGGTAGTTACCCCAAAGGCCACGCCAGGGATCCGATGAGCGACGCGGAGGTCGAACAGAAATTCAAGGGGTTGTGCCGCGGCATCGTGACGGAAGATCGCTGCGCATCCATCCAGAATGCGGTGTGGGCGCTCGAGGCAACGCGCGACATCGGCGAATTGCTGGGGCTGGTTCGCATAGAGAACAAGTGAACGCCGCCGGCAACGCCCGGCCGTGCGTCATGCGCCGATTGCGCACTTCGGGACTTCGACCGCAAGCATGCGTCGACCGCGCGGCGCGTTGACGCGCGGCGATAGCGCCCTCTAGAATCGGCGGAAATCCCGCCGCGGCGTCGATCGACGCCGCGGCATCCACGCAAAGGAATCCGCAATTGCCCAAGAGCACTATCGGCAAGCTGCTGCCGGAGGCGATCCGCATGCTCGAATTGCCGCGCCTGCCCGCCAGCATTATCGACGGATACCAGGCGCTCACCGATCTCACCGGCACGATCTCGGACGCATTCGACGAGCTCGGCATCGTTGGCGTCATCTCCGCTTACGAGCTGCCGCCCGTGACGAGCGGCGTGCGCATCGTCGGCCCTGCGCTCACGGTACGCAACATCCGGCACGCGGCGCAAATCCACAAGGCCGCGCAAGACAAGGTCAGCGGCCAGGGCGAAACCGAGGCGCACAATCTCGCCGAGCCCGGCGACGTGCTGGTCATCGAAGGAGTGATGGGCTGCTCGAACATGGGCGGGCAGTCCGCTACTATGGGCAGGCGCCAGGGCGAACTCGGCGCCATCGTCGACGGCACGCTGCGCGACCCGGACCAGTACCGCACGATGGGCTGGCCGGTGTGGTGCCGGGGGTTTACGCCGATTACCGGCAAGTGGCGCATGCAGACCGTCGAAGTGAACGGCACCGTGCAGATCGGAGACGTCGCCGTGCGCCCGGGGGATTTGGTGTGTGCCGACGAAGCGGGCGTGTGTTTCGTGCCGCACGCGCGCGCCGAGGAGGTGCTGGCTGTCGCGCGCAGGATCGACGCCGGCGACACCAAACGCAAGAACGACATCGAACAGGGAGTTTCAGTGGCCGACATCGTACAGCGCAAATACAAATGAAGCCCACCAACCTCATCGTCATTCTCTCCGACGAGCACAACAAGCGCGTGACGGGCTGTTACGGCCATCCGCTGATCCAGACGCCGAACCTCGACCGGCTTGCGGCGCGCGGCACGCGCTTCACTTCCGCTTACACGAACTGCCCGATTTGCGTGCCGGCGCGCGCGAGCTTCGCGACGGGTCAGTACGTGCACAAGACGCGCTGCTGGGACAATGCGCTCGCCTACCGCGGCACGCCGCCGAGCTGGGGCCATCGGCTGATGGCGCAGGGCCACCGCGTGACGTCGATCGGCAAGCTGCACTATCAGGATTCGGACCCGCGCCGCAACGGGTTCGACGAGGAGATCCTGCCGCTGCATATCGTCAACGGCGTCGGCGATCTGCTGGGACTGATCCGCGACGAGCTGCCGGTGCGGGCGGGCGCAAAAAAGCTCGGTCCGGAAGCAGGCCGCGGCGAGTCGGAATACACGAAATACGACCGCGACATCGCGGAGCACACCGTGCAGTGGCTGAAGAACGAAGCCCCGAAGCACAGCGCCAAGCCGTGGATGCTCTACGTCGGCTTCGTCTCGCCGCATTTTCCGCTGATCGCGCCCGCGCCCTTCTACGACCTGTATGACGGGCAGGACCTGCCGTGGCCGCTTATGTACGACGCCGGCGAGCGCCCGCGCCATCCGTTCACCGACGCGATGCGGGGCTGCCTGTGCTACGACGAGGAATTCGACGCGCCGATGGTGCGGCGCGCGCTCACGGCCTACTGCGGGCTAGTCTCGTTTCTCGACGACAACATCGGCAGGATACTTGCCACCCTCGATGACACGGGGCTCGCCGGTGAAACGCGCGTCGTCTATTCGTCCGACCACGGCGACAACCTCGGCGCCCGCGGCATGTGGGGCAAGTCGACGATGTACGAGGAATCGGCCGGTATCCCGATGATCATGGCGGGCCCGAACGTGCCGCACGCGAACGTGTGCCATGCGCCGGTCACGCTTGCCGATGCATTTCAGACCGTGCTGCATTCGGTCGGCGCGCGTCCCGAGCCGGAGGATGCGCAATTGCCCGGCCATTCGCTGCTCGACATCGCGCAGGGGTACGTGCCCCGGCGCACCATCCTCTCGGAATACCACGCCGCGGGCGCCATCACCGGGTCGTACATGATCCGCCACGGAAAGTATAAGTACATCCACTATGTGGGCATGCCGCCCATGCTGTTCGACCTGGCCGCGGATCCCGATGAGCGCATCGACCTCGGCCGCTCGCCTGGCCATGCCGCGGTGGTCGCGGAATGCGATGCCGCACTGCGCAGCGTCGTCGATCCCGAAGCGGTCGACAAACTGGCAAAAGCGGACCAGGCACAGCGCATCGCCGAAGTCGGCGGCAAGGAATCCATCCTCAAGCGCGGCACTTTTCGCTATTCGCCGCCGCCGGGATCCAAAGCTGCCTATTATTAGACATGGCAAGCAACCGTGTTTCCCGCCCGCATCTCGCTCGTAACCTACAATATCTGGCTCACGGAGCGCTGGCAGGTACGTGCCCCAGCGCTGCGCAGGTTTCTCGAGGTTTTCGATCCAGATATCCTGTGCTTGCAGGAGCTGCAGTCGGCATCGCGCGCTTTGATCGACGCAACGCTCCCGCATCATCGGCGGGTCGACGATCCATTGCGCGGCTGGACGACTGAAGGAAATATCTACTGGCGTGACTCGCTGTTTGAACGCGTTGAGCACGGTGCCGAGGATGTCGGCCTCAAGAATGTCGAGCGCCGTTTGTTCTGGGTGCGTTTACGAATCCGCGCCCTCGAGCGCGAGATGCTGGTGGGTACCGCGCACCTGACGAGCCAGAACGACGTCGAGGAGCGTGCCACCGGGGTATCGCCGCGCGTCAAAGAGACCCGCGGCATCATCAGTGCGCTGCAGCGGCTCAATAAGCCCGGTGAGCCCGGGTTTTTCATGGGTGATATGAACGACGCGGTCCATCCGCCGCGCATGCTGCATGACGCAGGCTATGTGAGCTGCTTTGCCGCGCTCGGCATTCAAAATCCTCCCACGCTCCACTGCTACCCGACCGCTAATATCCAACCCGGCGAGCGCATGGTCAATCACGGCATAGACTGGCTCGTGGCGAATGCGCAGGCGCGCGCGATATCGGCTGGCGTACCGCATTTTTACTTTGCAGACGCGGCGCCTTCCGATCATTGGCCGGTGCACGCGGTATACGAAATTGCCGAGGCCAGGCCATAGCGTGTGCAAGCGGCGCCAATACGCAGGCTATCCGGTGCGAGCACTCTGCTGCGTGCTCGCAGCGGCGCCGGCGCCTCTCGCGATTGCTGCGGATACTTACCCCAGCCGCCCGATTCGTTTCCTCGTTCCGAGCCCGCCCGGCGGCTCGCCCGACATCCTCGCGCGCATTGTCGGCAGCAGACTCACCGAGCAGATGGGCCATCAAGTCGTCGTCGACACCCGCGCCGGCGCGAGCGGCATGATCGGCATCGAGCTCGCGAAGCACGCGATTCCCGACGGCTACACGATCGTACTCGCCACGACTACGTTGTTCGCATCGCTGCCTGCGCTCAAATCCGATCTGCCCTACGACCCGGATCGCGACTTCACGGCGCTGACGCGCATCGCGTCGGTCGCCAACGTGGCTACCGTGCATTCGGGCCTGGGTGTCAGCACTGTGCCCGAGCTCGTCAGGCTCGCCAAAGCGAAACCCGGCCAGCTCAATTACGGTTCTGCGGGCAACGGCTCGCCGGCGCACCTGGCCGGCGCGATGCTGAACGTGCTGGCGGGCGTCGATACCGTCCACGTTCCATATAAAGGCGCGGCGCAGGCGCTGAGCGACGTCATCGCCGGACAATTGCAGATCCTGATCACTTCGCCGCTGGTGGCGATGCCGCATGCCAAAGGCGGCCGCATCAGGGTGCTCGCCACGACCGGCGCCAGACCCGATCCGCTCCTGCCTGAGCTGCCGACCGTTGCGCAAACAGTGCCGGGCTACGAAATCACGCAGTGGTGGGGCGTCGCCGTGCCGGCGAAGACGCCCCCGGCGATTGCGAAAAAGCTGCATGCGGAGATCGTCAAGGCGCTGGCGACACCCGGGGTGCGTGAACTGCTCGCCAAGTAGGGCGCGATCGCGCAGCCCGAAGCGCCGGCGGAGTTCGTCGCCTTCATGAAGGCCGAGCGCACGCGCATCGGCATTCTCGGCAAAAAGGCGGGCATCAAGCTCGATTGATGAGGACTTGCCGCATGCCGCTTCCCGCCAATCTAATCTTTATTCAATCGGACAACCACAACCGACAGGTCAGCGGCTGCTACGGCCATGCGATCGTGAAGACCCCGACACTCGACAAGCTCGCGCAGCGCGGCGTGCGTTTCGCCAACAGCTACAGCGCAAGCACGCTGTGCTGCCCGGCGCGCGCGGCGATGGCGACGGGGCGCTACCCGCACCAGACCGGCTACTGGGACAACGCGATCGCGTACGACGGCCGCATCTCGAGCTGGATGCACCGGCTGCGCGACGCGGGCCATACCGTGGTCGCGATCGGGAAACTTCACTATCGCAGCTCGGACGACGATAACGGATTCAGCGAAGAGATCCTGCCGATGCACTTGCACGAGGGCAAAGGCGCGATCAAGAACCTCTTGCGCGGCTACGACGCCGAGCCGCCATGCACCGATGGCGCGCGCTGGAAGCTCTACGCCGAACGCTCGGGCGTCGGCGCCACCCACTACCAGGACTATGACCGCAAGATCACCGCGACGGCGGTAGAGTGGCTGCGCGCGCATGCAGCGCACAGCGGCAAGCCGTGGGCGCTCAAGGTCGGCTATATCAGCCCGCATCCGCCGTTCAGCGTTCCCCAGCGGCTCTACGATCTGTATCCCGAGGACGCGATGCCGCTGCCGGTGCGCTACCGTCCGGGCGATCGTCCTGAACATCCGGCCATGCGTTACATGCGCGAGCTCGACGGCTGGCAGGACATGACCGACGAGCGAATGCTGCGGCGCGTAGCGGCGGGATACTTCGGGCTGATCACGCATCTCGACGAGCAAGTCGGCGAAGTCTTGCAGGCCGTCGAAGCGCTCGGCCTTTTGTCAAACACGCGCATCGTTTACACGAGCGACCACGGCGAGCTCTTCGGGTGGCAGGGAATATTCGGCAAGAAAAATCTCTACGAAGGCGCGGTCGGCGTGCCGCTGCTGCTCGCCGGCGCCGGTGTGCCTGAAAACCGCGTCGTGCAGCAACTGGTCTCGCACGTCGACCTGTTCCCGACGCTGGTGGAAAACGGCGGCGTGGCGCTCGCCACCGAGGATCGCGACCTGCCCGGCACCTCGTTGTTTCCGGCCATCGCCGGCCGGGAATCGCAGCGTCTCTTGTTTGCCGAGTATCACGCGCAGGGTTCGAAAGCGGGCCAGTTCATGCTGCGCGACGGCGATTTGAAACTTATTTTTCACGTCGGCATGCCGCCGCAGTTGTTCGATCTCGCCGCCGATCCCGATGAAGCGCACGACCTCGTCGCGGAAGGGCGCGACGGCGATCAGGTGAAACTGCTTGAACGAAAGCTGCGTGCGATCTGCAATCCCGAAGAAGTCGATGCCCGCGCCAAAGCCGACCAGCGCAGCATGGCCGAGTTCTGGGGCGGTCCGACGAAAGTCGCCGCGGAGTCGCAAATCCTGTTTACACCGCCGCCGGGCGTTTCCAAGGAAGAGGCCTGGGCGATTCCGCAGCGCGGGCGCTGACCCATGGCTGAGCACGCGCGCTTTGCATCATTGCTGGCGGGTGTTGCGGCGATTGCGCTGGTGCAGTGCTGCGGCGCCGCGGAGCGCTATCCATCGAAGCCGATCCGCTGCATCGTCAACGCGTCGCCCGGCGGCGCGCCTGACATCATCGCCCGCGCGCTCGGGCAGAAGCTGACCGAAAGCACGGGCCAGCAGGTGGTCGTCGATGCGCGCCCCGGTGCGGGCGGCGCGATCGCCGGCGAACTCGCCGCGCGCGCACCTGCCGACGGCTACACGGTCGTGCTGGCCGGCGCGGCGCTGTTCGGCGCGCTGCCGGCGACGCGCAGCAAGCTCACCTTCGATCCGTTCCGCGACTTCGCGCCGATCACGCTCGTTGCCGAATCGCCGAACATCGTCGTCGTGCATCCCGCCGTGCCGGCGCGTTCGATCGCGGAGCTCGTGCAACTCGCCAAAACCAAGCCGCTGCTCTACGCCTCGACCGGCACGCTGACGCCGTCGCACCTCGCGGGCGAGCTGCTCAACACGCTCGCCGACGTGAAGATCACACATGTGCCGTACAAGGGCGCGGGCCCTGCGCTGTCCGACGTGATCTCGGGCCAGGTGCACCTGTTGATCACGACGCCGATCGCCGCCCTCCCCCATATCACCTCGGGCCGTCTGCGCGCGCTCGCGGTGACCGGCGCCCAGCGCTCGAGCGTGTTCCCTGATCTGCCGACGGTCGCCGATGCCGTGCCCGGCTATCAGATCACGCAATGGTGGGGATTGCTCGTGCCCGTGCGCACGCCTGCCGCCGTGCAGAAGACACTCCACGACGAAGCACTGAAGGCCCTGCGCTCCGCCGACCTGCGCGAGCGCTTCTCCGCGCAAGGCGTCACTCCGATAGGCAACACGCCGCGCGAGCTTGCGGAATACATGCAGGCCGAGCTTGTGCGCACGCGGAATCTCGTGCGGCAGGCGGGGATACCGGTCGAGTAGTGACGCATCGAAGCGCTATACTTGGAAACTGGATTCGAGGAGTGCCCAATGAAGCTGACTGCCGTATTTCAGAAAGTCTCCGAAGGCTATATTGCATGGGTCGAAGAATTGCCAGGAGCTAATACCCAAGCGCCAACGCTGGAAGAAGCCCGCGAAAATCTTTTTGAGGCGGTGGAGCTCGTGCTCGGGGCCAACAGAACCTTGGCGGAGGAATCTATTCAAGGCCAGGATGTCATCCGGGAGCCACTCGTCATCGCGGCTGAATGAAGCGACTCGACCTTGTCCGCCACCTTGAACAGCACGGCTGCGCATTCTTGCGCGAGGGCGGACGGCATTCCGTTTATGTGAATCGCGTTACCAGGAAATCGTCTTCGGTACCACGGCACCGCGAGATCAACGATTATCTTGCTCGCAAGATCTGTAAAGGACCTCGAGGTTCCCGCACCATGACTCCGAACATTCGGTCGAACGGACGGGCCGCCAGCGCAACGAGATCGTCAGCGATGATCGCAGCCCGCCGTTCACCGCAACGTTCGGCGTCAATCGATACGCAGGGAGTTCGTACCAATGGCGGCTAAGGTCCTCACGCTCCTCGCCCTGTGCCTTGTTTTCACATCGGGCTGGAGCAAGTGTGTCAGGAACGAAAACGGGGTGTACGGAGACTTGGCATGCCGCTGATGCGGCGACCGAGGCAGACAAAGAGATGGGGGCAATTTATTCGAAGGTCTACGCCAGTTTGAATGGTGAAGCACAGAAACACCTTGCATCCTCACAGCGTGCGTGGAT
>JBKJZR010000214.1:0-5816 GCA_046715035.1 Burkholderiales bacterium
CTCATGTTCGAAGAATTCAAGAAGTTCGCGATACGTGGCAACGTCATAGACATGGCCGTCGGCTTCGTCATCGGCGCCGCTTTCGGCAAGATCATCGACTCGCTCGTAAAAGATGTGATCATGCCCCCGATCGGGCTCGTGCTCGGCAACGTGGATTTCGCCAACCTGTTTATCGTGCTGAGGCAGGGCGCCAGTCCGGGCCCGTACGCGAGCGTCGATGCAGCGCAGAAAGCCGGCGCTGTCACGTTGAATTACGGCGTGTTCATCAACACCTTTATATCGTTTCTGATCATCGCGTTCGCGGTCTTTCTGCTGATCCGCGCGATCAACCGGCTGAAAGCGGAGGCGCCACCACCACCGCCGGCGACGCCGGAGGACGTGGTGTTGCTGCGCGAGATCAGGGACGCGCTCAGGAAGTGATGCACAAACAAGCGGCTTGGCGATCCCTTGAAACGCGATTTGTCAGCGCTTGAGCTCATCCGATCATGTGTATATAATTACTAAAATATACACACCAATAGGCGACTCATGCGAACCAACATCGTGATCGACGAGGAGTTGATGCGCAAAGCCAGGAAGCTTACTGCTCTTAAGACCAAGCGCGCTGTAGTAGAGGACGCGCTGCGTTTGCTCGTGCAGGTGAAGGAACAGGAACAGATACGCAAGGCACGCGGCAAGCTGAGATGGTCCGGCGATCTTGCTGCGGCCAGGACTGATCGTTGATCCTCGTAGATTCCTCCGTCTGGATTGATTACTTCAACGGGGTAGCGTATCCACAAACCGACCGACTCGACGGACTGCTCTCGGCCGAGCCGGTGCTGACGGGCGACATTATCCTGACCGAAGTGCTGCAGGGTTTCGATGATGAGGCCGATTATCGGGCCGCCCTGAGACTACTCGGTCGCTTGCCTTTCGCACCCATGCTGGGCAGGGAAGTCGCCCTGCAAAGCGCGATGAACTACCGCCGCTTGCGTAAACGCGGCGTTACCGTTCGCAAAACGATCGACGTCATAATCGCGACTTTCTGCATCATGAACCAGCATGCGCTGCTGCATCATGATCGCGATTTTGATCCGATGGAACACCAACTTGCCTTACAGGTCGTGAAATAGCGTGCCAGCTGGGCAGGTCTTTACGCTTTAAAGCCGCCGGATTCCTGCTTGCAGGACGTCATCCCGTTCATCCTGGGGTTCATCGGCGATCACTTGCGATCGCCGGCAGTTTCCGATGAGATCAGACCGCCGGTTTCCAGGCGAGGTCGGGATCACGCGCGGCTTTAACGTCGTCGAGCCTGCGCACGGGCGTCGTGTGCGGAGCGGTTTTGACCAGCTCGGGGGTCGTGCGCGCTTCCTCGAGAATTTCCCGCATCGCGCTGACGAATGCATCCAGCGTCTGTCTGGATTCGGTTTCGGTCGGTTCGATGAGCAGGCATTCCGGCACGAGCAGCGGGAAGTACGTCGTCGGCGCATGGAAGCCTTTGTCCAGCAGTCGCTTGGCAACGTCCATTGCCGTGATGCCGGTCTGCTCCTTCAGGCGCTTGAGCGTGATGATGAACTCATGGCTCGCGCGCCGGTTCGGAAACGCCACGTCGAAACCGGCCTTGCGCAATTCGGTCATCAGGTAGTTGGCGTTGAGCGTCGCGAACTCCGCGACGCGCTGCATGCCCTGCCGGCCTAGCAGGCGGGCATACACGTACGCGCGCAGCAGCACCCCGGCATTGCCGCCGAATGCGGCAAGCCGGCCGATCGATTGCGGCAGGTCGCCCTCTTCGTGCAGCCGGTAAGCGTCCCCCTCCGCGGCGACGACGGGCAGCGGGAGGTAAGGCAACAAGCGGGCAGCTACGCCCACCGGGCCCGCGCCGGGACCGCCACCGCCATGCGGTGTCGAAAAGGTCTTGTGCAGATTGATGTGGATGACGTCGAAACCCATATCTCCGGGTTTCACTCGGCCGAGTATGGCGTTGAGATTGGCGCCATCGTAATAGAGCAATCCGCCGGCACCGTGCACGATGCCCTGCATCTCGAGTATGTTGCGCTCGAAGACCCCCAGCGTCGACGGGTTGGTCAGCATGAGCCCCGCAGTCTGCGGTCCGACCGCGGCACCGAGCGCGGCGAGATCGACATTGCCTTCGCCGTCGATTGGAATCTCGCGCACGGTGTAGCCGCACATCACTGCCGATGCCGGATTGGTCCCATGCGCCGCGCTGGGCACCAGCATCTCCGTGCGAGCCGCATCGCCGCGCGACTGGTGATACGCGCGGATCATTGCGACGCCCGCGAACTCACCCTGCGCGCCTGCCATCGGGGCCAGACTGACGCCGGCCATGCCGGTGACTTCGCGCAGCATCTCCTGAAGCTCGAACATGCACGCGAGAAATCCCTGTCCGGTTTCGACCGGCGCGGCCGGATGCCGCGCCAGGAACTGGGGCAGCATCGCCAGCGCGTTGCAGGCACGCGGGTTGTACTTCATGGTGCACGAGCCGAGCGGGTAGAACTGGGTATCGATCGAGAAATTGCGCTGCGACAGGCGGGTGTAGTGGCGCACGGCGTCGAGCTCCGAGACTTCCGGCAGCAGCGGCCGCGATGTACGTCGCCAGCGCGCGGGGATCGCGTCCGCGCCGCCCGAACCGCGCGGGGCTTGCGCCGGATTGCGCCGACCCGGCCGTGACAACTCGAATATCAGCATCGCCTACCCGCGACCGCGACGAGACGCGGAACCTTGCGCGCATTCATGCCGACCCCCGCGCGTTTCCCGTCGCGCTATTTCAGCGCGGCGAGCGCAGCGTCGTAATTGGGCTCGTCCTTGATTTCGGGCACGAGCTGCGAATAGGTCACTTTGTTGTTCGCGTCCAACACCACCACCGCGCGCGCCGTCAGGCCCTTGAGCGGGCCGTCGGTTACGTCCACGCCGTATTTCGCATGGAAGTCGCGCCCGCGCAAGGTCGACAGCGGTACCACGTTGTTCAGATTCTCGGTCTCGCAGAAGCGCTTCATCGCGAAAGGCAGGTCTCCCGAGACCACCAGCACCACGGTATTGGGCAGGCTTCCCGCTTTTTCGTTGAACTTGCGCGCCGACGCCTGGCACACCGGGGTGTCCAGGCTGGGGACGATGTTAAGCACTTTGCGCTTGCCGGCGAAGTCCTTCAGCGAAACGTCCTTGAGATCCTTGGCCGTCAGAGTGAAATCCGGAGCGCTGTCGCCCGGCTTCGGAAAGTTACCCCCGACGTTGATCGGGTTACCTGCGAGAGTGACGTTTGCCATGCTGTTTCTCCTCGATGATTATCTGTCAGGCGGTTTGAGCGAACTGGCCGTGGCGCGAAAGCGGGGGCCGAGGATGCGTCTGAGATTATCGGCGTAGCGCGTAAAGTCATCCTGCAGCTTCGTTTCGGTCGCGCACACCAGCACTGAGTCGCCGAGCTCCGGATAGTGCTGCCCCAAAGCGAGGCCACCCAGTATGCCCTGCGCCCTGAGGGCGAGCAAGACATCGGTCGCGGGTGCATTGAAACGCACGACGAACTCGTGAAATATCGCGCCGCTGAAGGCGCGCTTAATCCCAGGCACCGCGCATAACTGGCGGGCGAGCTCGAGCGCGTTCGCATTGCAGCTTTGCGCCACGCGCGTCAGTCCGTCCACGCCGAGCAGCGCCATGTAGATCGTTGCCGCCGTAACGGCGAGACCCTGATTGGTGCAGATGTTGGATGTCGCCTTGGAGCGCCGGATGTGCTGCTCGCGCGCCTGCAACGTCAGCGTGTAGCCCTGTTTGCCGTCCACATCGACGGTACGCCCGACGATGCGGCCCGGCATCTGACGCAGGTAGCGCTCCCGGCACGTCATGAAGCCGAAGTAGGGGCCGCCGCTCGACAGCGGCGCGCCGAGCGGCTGCCCCTCGCCGACCACGATGTCGGCGCCGCCCCCTTCCCACTCTCCGGGAGGTCGCAGCAGCGCCAGCGAAGTCGGATTCACGACGCCGATCACCAGCGCGCCGTGCGCTTTGGCCCAGGCCGTCAGTTCATCCGCGGGCTCCAGCACGCCAAAATAGTTCGGCTGAGGCACGATGAGCGCGGCGGGCTGCGTGTGCGCGTACTGCTGCAGCGCTTGCGGTATGACATGACCGCGCTCGGCACAGTAAGGCACCTCTATGAGCTCGATGCCCTGATGCGCGACGAGCGTGCGCATGACTTTGCGATACAGGGGATGCACCGTCGCCGGCACCAGCACGCGCTTCGATTTCTTGTGCACGCGCACGGCCATCAACACGGCTTCGGCCAGCGCTGACGCGCCGTCGTACAAACTGGCGTTGGCTGCGTCCATCCCGGTGAGCGACGTCATCATCGACTGGTACTCATAGAGGAGCTGCAGCGTGCCCTGGCTCGCCTCGGCCTGATAGGGCGTATACGCCGAATAAAATTCGCCGCGCGTGGCGATCTGCCATACCGCCGCCGGGATATGGTGCTCGTACGCACCGCCGCCGATAAAACTGAGCCAGCGCCCGTCGCGCTCGGCGCGCTCGTGCATGAGCCGGGTGATTTCCATTTCGCCCACCCCCGCGGGCACCCCCTCAAGGCCACGGCTCACCAACGATCGCGGTATCTCGTCGAACAGATCGTCGACTTGGTCGACGCCGATCGCGGCCAGCATCGCGCGGACGTCGTCATCGGTGTGGGGAATGAAAGGCATGTGTTACGTAAGGCGTGAGGAGTGAGGAGTGAGGCGCAAAACCCGGTTGGCGCGGCGAATCGCGGCGTTTGCCTGAATCCACCTCACGCCTAACACCTCTCGCCCCTCGGGCACCTAATGCTTGTCCGCCTCGGCGATCTTCGCATAAGCCGCGGCATCGAGCAGCTGATCGAGCGCCGCCGGATCATCGGGTTTCAATGTGAACAACCATGCGCCATAGGCATCGGCGTTGATTTTTTCAGGGGCATCCGCGAGTTCGGGATTCGCCGCGACGACTTCGCCGGCAACGGGAGCGTAAATGTCGGCCGCGGCCTTGACCGACTCGACGACTGCGCACTCCTGGCCGGCCTTGAGCCGGGTTCCCGCCCCCGGGGTCTGGACGAACACCAGATCACCCAACTGTTGCTGCGCGTGATCCGTGATGCCGACCGTCACGGTGCCGTCGGCATTGCGCCTCACCCATTCATGAGACTTCGTGTACTTGAGCTCTGCTGGCGTGGTCATGCGGGACTCCCGGGTTGGAATGCGTATGGCAGTGGCTCGATCCGGCGCGGCTTACTGAACGAGGACTTGGCCCCGTCGCACGAACGGCGGCTTGACGACGCGCGCTGCCAGCGGCTGGCCTCGCACCTCGACTTGCACAGCGTCGCCTGGGCGCACGCCGAGCGGCACGCGCGCAAGGCCGATCGACACCCCGACAGTGGGTCCGAAACCGCCGCTCGTCACCTCGCCTGCGCCCGGCCCGGCGACGACGCGCTGATGACTGCGCATCACGCCTCTATCGCGGAGCACGAGACCGACGGCGTGCCGGGTCGGATGCGCATTAAGCAGCGCGCCCTTGCCGACGAAATCGCGCGGCGCTTGCAGGTCCACGGTCCACGTCAGGCCCGTCTCCAGCGGCGTGGTGGATTCGTCCATGTCCTGGCCGTAGAGATTCATGCCCGCTTCGAGGCGTAATGTGTCGCGAGCGCCCAGCCCGGCGGGCGTCGCCCCGAGCTCGAGCATGCGCTGCCAAAGCGGCGCTGCCTGTGGCGCCGGAAGCACGATCTCGAACCCGTCTTCGCCGGTGTATCCGGTGCGTGCCAGCATCGCATCACCCGCCTGCGCCGCGCTGAAATGCGGCAGCCCCTCGGCCTTGGC
>JBKJZR010000215.1:0-2782 GCA_046715035.1 Burkholderiales bacterium
GCGAACATGATCTCGTCACCCAATCCCTGCTCGCCATAGATGAGCAGATCGCCCGCAGGCATGTTTTCACCGTCCCACGGGGGAAACGGGAAGCGCCGCTCCGGTGCCCGTCCCGGGCGCGACGAGCGCAGCTCGTAGTCGATCCAGCCGCGCGCGAAATCGCCGGCGCTCAGGCAGGCAAGGGCGCGGTTCCACCGATACTCGGCAACGGCCGGATAGGCTGAGATCAGACGCTCGTAATGCGCGCGAGCCTCGCCAAAACGTCCCTGCTCCTGCAGCGCCAGCCCGAGATTGGCCTGCGCCGCCACCGAATCGGGCTGCAGTTCGATCGCCCGTCGGAAGCACTGCTCGGCCTGCGCGGCATCGCCGAGCTGGGACAGATGCAGCAAGCCGAGATTGACGATCGCGCCGACGTAGCAGGGATCGAGCCCGATCGCCCGCTCGTAGGCTGCGCGCGCGGCTGCGGTATCGCCGCTGCGGTTATGGGTCAGCGCGCATTCGAAATGCAGCACCGGATCGTGCGGCGCGCATGCCACCGCGCGCTGCAGATGCAGCAACGACTCGGTGGGGGCACTGTCGCGCAACAGCCGGCCCAGTCCGGCGTGAGCTCCGACATGGTCGGGTGCGTAGCCAAGCGCGAGCTCGAACGCGTCGCTCGCATCGGCCATGCATCCCAGCTCGAACGAGATCTCGGCCTGCGCGAGCAGCGCCCCGGTATCGTCGTGCCTGACGTCGGTTGCCCGCCTGAAACAGTCGAGCGCCTGCTCGAGCTTGCCTTCGCGTCGCAGCACGCAGCCCTGTTCATACCAGTTCGGCTGCGGGTTGGATGTCAGCTCGCGCGCCTGCGCGGGTGACTTGCCCGGCGCGCGCCCCCGGGAAGTCCGAATGCCCTGGATCAGTCGCTTGAGCATGGTGCGAGCCGGGCGAACATCACCTGGATTGCCGGCGCCCGCTAATCGCGCTGCTCGACATGCAGCATATGCCGCTGTTCGGCGCGCCATGCCTCGGCATACTCACAATCCGCGTACTCGCGGAAATAGGGTCCGCCGAGCGTGAAGTGAACGAGCGCGGCGTCGTCGCGCGGCGGGTTGTAGCCCACCAGGTGGTTCCAGCGGCCGGGAATTTCACCGATCAGATCATCGCCCGCAAGCCACTTGAACTGATGCAGCTCGAGACCGGAAGCGGTATTCACGTACTCGGGGGTGAGCGTGCCGCACCGGGCATTGTTGAACATCATGACGCTCGACCAGTTTTTCTTCTGGTACGGCGTCTGCGGCTGATCGAGAAACTTGCGCTCTTCCCTGGGCACGTGATTGTGCTTGATCACCATCACCGCGTAGCGCTCGTCGCGCAGCGCGTAAAGCATGGCGATGTCCTCCAGCATCAGCATGTCGCAGTCCATGAACACGGACCAGCCTTGATAATCCGACAAATACGGCGTGAGAAAGCGGGAGAAGGAGAACTCCGTCGACTGCAGCTCGTGACGCTCGCGGATAAGGATGCCGCGGAGCGCCGAAAGCCTCAATGGAGTAATGCTGACCGGCAGCGACGCTCGGGCGTGGATGCTGTGCGCGAGCACATGAAACGCCACCGTCTCGCGCGGATCGAAACCAATGAAAACGTTGATGGTGCCCAAGAAATCCCGCCTGCTCGTCGCGC
Organism: Burkholderiales bacterium; assembly: GCA_046715035.1. GTDB lineage: Bacteria > Pseudomonadota > Gammaproteobacteria > Burkholderiales > SG8-41 > PALSA-1004. Next base: position 1,660 of record JBKJZR010000215.1, read on the forward strand.
GTCGTAGCCGTTCGCGCCAGCCGTCCAAACGCTCGCGATCCGGTTCGTGACGGACGCAAGGCTGCGATTATAGATCATTCCTACTGGCGTCGATGCTAAGATAGGGTGCATGCCTCAAGCGCATGAGCCGAGTCCCCACCGTCACGTTTTCGGCAGCGAGCAGGCCCGGCAACGGTGATTTGAAATGCCCCCTTCCGTTTTTGTCACCGGCGCCGACGGCTTCATTGGGTCTCATCTGGTCGAGGCTCTGGTGCGCCAAGGCAAGCGTGTACGCGCCCTGACTCTCTACAACGCCCTCGGCCGGCATGGCTGGCTGGAGCAGCTTCCTGCCGACATCCTCCCGTCCGTCGAGATCGTGATGGGTGATATTCGCGACCAGGAAAACGTCCGCCAGGCGATGCGCGGGTGCGACCGCGTTGCGCATCTGGCCGCATTGATCGGCATTCCCTACTCGTATCACGCCGCGCAAAGCTATGTCGACACCAATATCAGCGGCACGCTGAATGTGCTGCACGCTGCGCGCGAGCTCGGCGTGCAATGCCTGGTGCACACCTCGACGAGTGAAGTCTACGGCAGCGCTCGCTCGGTACCCATGACAGAGGAACACGGTCTGCAGGCGCAATCCCCCTACGCCGCCACCAAGATCGCCGCCGATCAGCTCGCGCTGTCTTTTCACGCTTCATTCGGCATTCCGGTCGTCGTGTTGCGTCCTTTCAACACCTACGGTCCGCGCCAGTCGGCACGCGCCGTCATCCCGACCATTATTTCGCAGATCGCCGCCGGTTCGCGCGAGATCAGGCTGGGCGCGCTCGATCCGACGCGCGATTTCAGTTACGTCACGGATACTATCGCCGCCTTTTGCGCGGCACTCGACTGCGTGCACTTCGGCGAAGTCATCAATGTCGGCGGCGGCTTCGAGGTCGCCATCCGCGAAGTCGCGGCGATGATCGCCGACATCATGGGCGTGCCGATCGACATTACGCTCGACCGCGAGCGCCTGCGCCCGCCGCAAAGCGAGGTGACTCGCCTGTGTGCGTCGAATGACAAGGCCCAAACACTGCTCGGCTGGCAGCCCGTATACACGGGGAGTGACGGGCTGCGCAAAGGGCTCGAACATACCATC
>JBKJZR010000216.1:0-8329 GCA_046715035.1 Burkholderiales bacterium
ACGCGTTCGCGGTCGAGCACGCGCTCGATCAGCACCTCGATGCGCCCGCCGCTGTCCTTGTGCCCCGTGAGCCGCGCCTTGATCACCCGCGTATCGTTGATCACGAGGACATCGCCTGCCGCGACCAGCTGCGGCAGCTCGCGAAACTGGCGGTCGGTGAGCGTTCCGCTGCCGCCCTCCAGATGGAGCAGCCGGCCCGCGCTGCGCTCCGCGCCCGGATGCTGGGCGATCAGTTCGTGCGGCAGCACGTAGTCGAAATCGGAGACCTTCAAAATCCTGACACGCGGTCGCGGGAGCCGGCAATGGTAAACGCTGGGCGTCCATCGGTAAATGGCGACCGATTGCATCACGGATTTCGTGTGCGGGGCGAGGTTCGTCGGTTGTGGCGCCTAATCGATTGCGCGATAATCCGCGCGCAGCCGGGATGGCGGAACTGGTAGACGCACCGGACTCAAAATCCGGCGGTAGCGATACCGTGGGGGTTCGATTCCCCCTCCCGGCACCAAGAACACCTCCGCTAACGTCCGCAATCAACCGGTCGAGACCGGTTTTCATAGGGCAAATGGTCTCGGCTCCATCCCAAGCAGTTTTCCCGCGTCCGTTGCAAGCTGGGGGTCGATTGAGCGACGAGGTAGGCAAAGCGCTCAAACGGCCGGCTGTGATCGCGTCTTTGGAGATATGGATAAGCCCTGGAATCTTGGCTTGGGGACTGGACTGTGCGCTTTTTTGATCGTTACTTTGTGCGAAGAATAGGTATCTGGCTTGCTGAAGGCTACAGCTACAGGAGGTAAGCATGGTCACCAAGGTCACCAACGCAAATGGTGCGCGAGCATGCGCGCAAGACGCGGCACCTTAAGCAGCGGCGTGTAGCCTTCGCTCAGAGAAATCACATGCCGCGGATCTTTGACTGGCAGCAGCGGCGCGTAGCGCCACAGGGTGGCGGGACCACGCTCGATGTCGCGCGGCGAGACTTCGCGCTTGATGCGCTCGAGGTCATAGCGCGCCTGCAGTGTCTCGCTGGGTGCCGCGCCGCGCGCCACCTTCGCGTCGTGCGCTCGCCACTGCTCGATTCGATGTCGGTAAGGTATCTGCTTTTCATTTCTATCATTGGAGTTTGATCCCCTGTCGGCGGCGAATTCGCAGTATGACCGGCCGCGAGGGATAAGCGGATTGCGCGCCGGCGGACGTTCTAGCGGTCTTCGTGCTGCTGCTTGATGGCATCCAACATCACCTCAGTGTCGGCGCGTTTGGTCAGCTCAGCTACCTCGGCGTCAGGCTGTCCTTGTGGTGACGGCGCGCTGCGCCGTAACTCATCGACGAGTTGAAGGATCTTCGTTACCTTCTGCTCAGTCAGGAGATTGATCTGCAGGTCGAGGTGCGCGCGGTGCTCGGCCAGCCTCGCCATGCGGTTCTGTCGGATCAAGACAGCGACCGTCAGAAGGAGCGCATTGGAGCTCACAATCCCCTGCAGCCAGAAGAACGGGGGCTCGTCGACGTGTGCCCAGCCGGCATACGTCCCCCAGGCGTTCGCAATCGCCCAGATAACGATGAAGGCAACGGCAAAGCCGAAGTAGCCGGGGCTGCCAAAGAAAGCGCTCACGCGTTCGATCACCAGTTGCACGCCTGAGATCTCAGCGTCTTCGCGCTCATAGAAAGTCGTTAGAACGTCAAGGTTCTGTTTTGCCGATGAGGGCAGCTCATCCTTCTCGGGACGAGATCCGATTTGCGCTTCAGTCGTCATCAGGCTGTCATTCGTCAGATGGTCGTGCGAGTTGCTTCATGTTCCGGAGGCCCGCGGGCAGCCGGTGCGGGCGGCTCGGCGCAAGCTCGACTGAACGACGAGGCGGTGGAACGGTGCGATAAGAAACATGTAGATGCGACCCAAGCGGTTGTGGCAATGCACCACGGTTGAGAGCAACGGGGATCTCGACGAGCGTGACCGAACGGTCTTCGTTTGGCATAAGTAAGCGGGATGCGTATTTAAGGCTACCTGATATCGACGACACGAAACTGTCTGACTATCGCCGATGCGTACTGGTAAGTAGCCGATCCGGCGGCTCGTCGTGGTGCTCTGACCCCCGCGACCTCGAGCTGTGCATCGCCTGCGAGCAGGCGCAAAATACCTCAACGTGACATCTGCCGCTCGTACTCGTCGATGCTGGAAACCAGCTGATCGGGCGCGGGAATCTCGCCTTGCGGGGTGAAGTGATCGACGACCTCGGGAAGCAGTTCCGCCAGCCCCTCACGCGCTTCGTCATCGCTCACCCCTGCCTGTGTGGCGATCTGCGAAAGGCGCTCTTGACCAAATACGTCGGAGAGCGCCTCAGGAGAAATTGGCTGATTCGGGCCGGTGCTAACCCAAGAATTCGCCTGGCTGCCGTAGCCCTTTTGGATGAACTGCTCAAGCAGGCCCCCCAACCCCCCTAAGCCACCAATCGCACCTGCACCACCCAATCCACCAAGGCTACCGCCTCGCAGGTCGGAAACGCCTCCACGGCCAATCCGGCCACCTTGGCGATTGGCCAGCATGCCGAGCACTACCGGGAGCAAGGACATCAGCACGCGACTTACGCCGCCACTCGTTCGTCCGGCAGAAGAGCGCCCCAAGACGTTGCCCGCGAGTCCACCAAGAATTTGACTGAGCAAACCCATATCTACTCTCCTTGAGAATATGGTAACGAGCGTTGCAGCAAGGGCTGTAAACGCGGCTTGGCTAGTGATTGTCCCTTGTTACCGTTACCCTTAGCAACTGCGTTCGAGGAGAGTTGCGGTGGAGTTGCCCCGGTTTCGTGAACAGGTTTCCGAGCCGCGCTTCTCCTTTGGTCTGGAAGCTGCGCCAGTTGATCAGCTCGCACTCGAGACTTGCAATCGATACTTCTGAAGGGGTCAGCGTCCCGGATCGGCGGAGATCAGCGACCATTTTTCAGATGCTCCCGGCATGAAACCCCGATTGACTGCGGCTGCCAGGGCCAGAGATACTCTCCGAGATGCGGTTGAGTTCCTGTCCTCCCGTGTCCGCTTGGCAGCTGTTCAGCGGACGTGTCCATAATTCGCCGGCGCCGAGACGCTCGGTACCGATATGACGGTTCAAGAGTCCGCGCACACCGCTGCGCGTGACGCGGGCCCGGCATGGAGCGCTGCGCGTTGGCTCAGCAATGCGCATCATTACGAACTCCCGCCCGTTGTCGTGGCTGCAACGCGTGCCGCGCTGATCGATTGGTTCGCGTGCGTGGTCGCGGGAATGAACGAGCCGGTAACCCGATTAGTCATCCAGCGCATGCAACGCTATGCATCCGGCGGATGTGTTCCGCTCCTGGCCGGCGGAACGAGCTCGGCGCCGTTTGCGGCGCTGGTGCACGCAACCGCCGCGCATGCACTCGATTTCGACGACACGCATATCTGGAGCGACGCGCATTTTGGGGGCCCGACATGGGCTGCGGTGTCGACATTCGTGCGTATCGATGAGGGCGATGTCGGTGACGAAAAATTGTGTCTTGCTTATGCCACTGGCCTGCAAGTCGGCGCGAAGCTCGGCGGGCGGCGCCTCGGTCATGCAATGGCGCAGCGCGGATTACAGGCGACCGGCCTGCTTGGACGCATCTCCGCTGCGGCTGCGTGCGCGGTACTGGCGCGCTTCGATGCCGGGCGCACGGCGATGGCGTTGACGCTTGCCGCGACCCAGACGTCAGGTCTGACCGCGTCTTTCGGCACGATGACCAAGCCGTTCCAAGGGGGAAAGGCCGCTTTCGATGCGGTCCTCGCCGCTGACCTCGCGGGTGACGGCTTCGTAGCGAGCCCCGCGATTTTCGACGAGGGCGGCGGGCTTGCGCGCGCGCTCGTGCAGGACGGTCATGCACAGATCGCGGAGCCAGACCTCGACGGCGGCTGGGAGGTATTGCGCAATTCGACCAAGGCGTATCCCTGCCTGCATGGCATACACCCGACGATAGACGCGGCGCGGGAGGTGAGCCTGCGCATCGCGGGGCGGGGGATAGCGACAGTACGCGCGTTCGTCGCACCCGGCGTGCCGAAAATCGGCCGCTATATCGAGCCGCGCGACTCACACGAGGCGAAGTTCAGCATCCCGTATTGCACCGCACTCGGGTTGCTCGGGCGCCGCGTTACACTGCGCGACTTCACGGATGACGCGGTCTTCGCGCCCGAAGTCAAAGCGCTGCTCGCAAAAATCGAGATCGTGCCATGCGCAGACCGGAAGATGTATAACTCGGCGGTCGAGGTTACGCTGTCGACCGGAGAGGTCCTGACTGCGGACGTGCCCATGGCGCGCGGTCATCCGGACCGCCCTTTGTCCGATGCCGAGCTCGATGCCAAGTTCATGGATTCTGCGCATCCCCGGCTTGGGACACGAACGCAGGAATTGCTGGACCTGCTCAGGCGGTTTCCCGCCGAAGATACGGTCGCGCGTGCTTTTGAGATCGTGCGTGCACGCCAGTGACGGCACACTGACTAACCCTGAGAAAGCGAGGAGGAAATGTTGCACAAGCTCTTGTCCGTTCTGATGCTCGTCGCGCTGCCCATCGCGCCTGCCGCGGCTGCCGATTATCCAACGAAGCCGGTGCGCATCATCGTGCCGTTTGCTCCAGGCGGTGCCACCGATCTGCTGATCAGGCCCGTGGGCGAGAAACTTAACGAAATCCTGGGGCAACCCATGGTCATCGACAATCGCGGAGGCGCGGGCGGCAACATAGGCGCCGAGTTCGCAGCGCACGCGGCACCCGACGGTTACACACTTCTGGTCACGACCGCAGGCGTAATCGTTACCAATAAAAGTCTTTATAGAAACCTTACCTTCAATCCGACCGTCGCATTCGACCCGGTGAGCATCATCGCTTCGTTGCCTAACGTGCTGGTTGTGAGCCCGAAGTCGGGCATTGGCAGCGTTGCAGACCTGATTGCGCGTGCGAAATCGCAGACAGGAAATGTCACCTTCGCGTCGGGTGGCAATGGCACATCGAATCACCTTGCCGGCGAGCTGCTCAAGCACCTCGCGCAAACCGAAATGACGCACGTGCCCTACAAGGGAGGCGGCCCTGCGGTGGTCGCGACGCTTTCCGGCGAAGTGACGATGCTGTTTGCGACCATGCCCTCCGCCATGCAGCATGTCAAAGCCGGAAGGCTCAGCGCGCTCGCCGTTACGAGCGAGAAGCGCTCTCCGGCGGCTCCGGGAGTTCCCACGATGGCGGAAGCCGGCGTGAAAGGCTTCGAAGTCTCGGAAAACTGGGTAGGCGCGCTCGCGCCGCGCGGCACGCCGGCTGTCTACATCAATCGCCTTCAGAAGGCGATCGCGCGCGCGCTCGAAGATACCGAAATCCAGAAGCGGCTTACCGCCGCAGGCTACGAGCTGGTCGCTAGTACGCCCGCTGACATGGGGCGAGTAATCAAGCGCCAATCCCAAAGCTGGGAGGAAGTGATCAAAGCCGCGAAGATCCGGGCTGATTGAGCTGCGACAATCAATACATCAACCAACGAGATATTGCGGAATGAGCTTTTTCTGGAAGGGGCGGCTAGGCGAAAAGCCAAGCGACCTGCTAAAGCATTATTACGCCGAAACGATGCGCGAGCCGGGGTTCCTGGAGGCGCTGCATCAGTGGGACAAGGCGCAGGTCGTGGTTCTCGGCGAGCAGAAGTTCGCGCCGCCCGACGTAATCGCATCGCTAGTGAGAGCCATCGCAGCGATGGAAGAGGAGGGCGTAGTCGCGGCACGCACGGGTCTGTGGAACGTGATCCATGGCGGCGAAGAATACGTGCGCAAGCACTGCGAGGAAGAGAAGTCCGGATGGCTGCATCTCGGACGCTCGAGCCCGAGCCTGCGCGTGGTCGCCTCGCGCATCGCTTTTCGCAATCTGCTGATTCAGATCATGGCGAGCCAGCTCGAGCTGCGCGAGCGCGTGATAGACACAGCGGCGCAACACGTGGAAACACTGATGCCCGGGTACAGCTATATCCAGCACATAGAGCCCGGCACGTTCGGTTTCTACCTGATGTCATTTATCGAGCCTCTTGAGCGCGACTTTCAGCGTTTCCTGTCGGCTTATCGCAACACCAACATCAGTTCGGTCGGCACCGGCGCCGCGTACGGCATCGAGTTCCCGCTCGATCTCGAGAGATTCGATGAGCTCATGGGATTCGACGCGGCGCCGTGGAACGCACGCGACTCGATTCGTAACTATGACTACATGCTCGAGACCTACATGGCGCTCGCACTCATGCACAACACGCTGGGCCGCGTCGCGATGGATTTCCTAATCTGGCACAGCTCGGAGTTCGGGTTCATCACGCTGCCCGACCGCCTAAGCATCACCTCTAGCATATCCCCGCAGATGCGCATTCCGTACGTGCTGGAGTTCGTGCACGGCACAAGCGGCCTCATCACCGGGCGGTTGATGGGTGCCTTGGCGATCACGAAGACTGCATCGGACCAGCTCGAAATGGCAACGATGCTGCCGGCAGAGTTCTGGAAGTGTGCAGATGAATCACGGCGCGCAATGGCCGCGCTCGTCGATGCCCTCGGCGATATGAAAGTAAACAAAGAGCGCATGGCGCAAAGCGCTAACGAGCACTGGTCCCAGGCGAGCACCATCGTCGGCTACTTCGTAAAAGAGCACGGCATGTCGTACCGCACCGGGCACCAGATCCTTGCGCTCATGATGCAGAAGGTTGCGGACAAGAACATCCCGCCGTCACAGGTCAAAGCCGAAACCCTCGAGGAAGCGGTGCACCAGTACACGGGCAAGAAGCTCGATATCCCGCAGGCGACGCTAGACAGACTGTTCGACGCGATGCAATGCGTGCGCGAGCGCAAATACCGGGGCGGCGTTGCCCCCGAGCGGGTTCTCGAGCATATCGCCGCAGCGCGCGAAACGCTCGTCAGGGACAAGGCGCAGGCCATGGCGATTGCGAACTGTCTCACCGTCGCATCGGACAGACTCGAGAGCGCGTTCGCGGCGCTGCGCAAGGCGCACGGCGTTTGAAGTCTTCCGGCAAGATCCTGCGTCAGGCTTGATACCGACAAACCAAAGGCGAGGAGAGATGGGAAAGCACAGCCACAGGAAACGATCATGTCACGCACATCGTGATCTGTTGTCGCGGGTGCTACGCCCACCTACTTAATGCGAATCCGATTCTGGGTGCGAATGCGGGTCCCCGAAACCCCGACCCAGAATCGAGCTTCCGAATGCCATGAACAGGCGCTCGGGGCTCGCTTCAACTTCAGCATAGACAGGTTGCCCCTCCCGTAGCGTCCTAATCGCTTTGCGAGTGGGGCCGGTGTCTTTTGCAGGGATTCGGGCAGGTCCGCCGCAAACCGCCGATAACGCACGACAACGTCGTCTATTGAGGGCACCCTGGAGTTAGGCTGAAGTGTCTGCATTAACTCCATGCGTTCCGCTCAGCCTCGGCCAAGGGCACGCGCCTGCTCGTGTGCGCGACCATCGCGAACAGCTTCGAGCGGATACACCGCAGCTGCCGGGGACGAAACGAGGTGTCGGGAAATACATTGGCTAGCTGGACGGAACGACGCGCGCAAGATCCCGGATCTGTCTCGTATTGTTCTTGCGGGGAGCGACCAAGTCGATGAGATCGGCGACGTAGCGCAGAGTGGGTAGATCGTCCTGCACGATCAAGGACACGATGGTCGGTTCAAACACGCGGCTGATTTCCACGACGCGCAGACTGCTGTTGCCCGGGCCGCTGATCGCGATAGTCGGAACGATTGCAATACCGAAATCCATCTGCACGTACTGCTTAATGGTCTCGAGGTTGAGCCCGCGCATACGATATTGGGTCTGAGACCTTGCGAGGCAAACCGTTCGGCTATGAGATTTGCCAGACGTGACCGCGCACCTGCTGTGATCATCGGATAGTCCGCGATCGTTTTCAACGTGAGCCGATGCTGCTTAAGCAGCGGATGCTTCGCGGGCGTGATCACGCAGTGGTACATACGAAAGCACGGAATGCTGACGAGTCCTGGAGGGAGGTCGACGGGCGTGGTGCCCAGACCGAGATCGGCCTCACCGGTGCCAACCCAGTGAGCGATCTGGCCGGGATTGCCTTGCAGCAGATCGATCGTAACGCGAGGATATTTTTGTCGGAACCGCCGAAAGATTATCGGCAGGGTGTAGCGCGCATGCACGTGTGTCGTCGCAATGGCGATCCGTCCTTGGGCGGGATCACCGCCATTCGCCAGTATTTGCTTTAAGGTCTCCGCTTCTTTGAGAATGCGCCGCGCCGTCGGCAAAATCGCCTCGGCGGCCTCCGATAGAGCGATGACGCGGTTGCGCCGGCGCACGAGGAGCGTCGTTGCGAGCTC
>JBKJZR010000217.1:0-9598 GCA_046715035.1 Burkholderiales bacterium
GCGGTGATCGTCAATCGCCCGTTCGCGCACGGCCAGCTGTTCCGAAAAACGGAAAACCGGGCGCTGCCGGCATGGGCTGCGGATTTCGACTGCGGCACATGGGCGCAGTTCTTTCTGAAATACGTGATCGCGCAGCCGGAGGTAACGTGCGTCATCCCCGGCACCGGCAAGGCGCGCCATATGAGCGATAATCTGCTTGCCGGCAGCGGCCGGCTGCCCGACGCCGCGATGCGCAGGCGCATGATCGACTACCTGAGGAGCCTGTGATGAGGCGGTGGTTATTACCGTTGCTCGCCGTCGCCATGCTGAGCGGCTGCAGCATCAATGCACTCAAGCTCGGTTACCGCCAGGCCGACACGCTGCTCGCGTGGCGCGCCAACGAGTATTTCGACTTCGAGGGCAATCAGAAGCACGAGCTCAACGCCAGGCTGGACCGGTTGCTGCATTGGCATCGTTACGAGCAGCTGCCCGAATACGCGACCTTCGTGCAGGCGATACACGATCGCATCCAGCCGGGCCTGAAACGCGACGACGTCGTGTGGGTCGTCGACGGCTTCAAGGCGCGCTATCGCACCATCGTCGAGCGCGGCGCCGGTGACGCTGCCGAGCTGCTCGCGACCATCACGCCCGAGCAGATCGGCGCGCTGCAGAAGCAATGGGCCAAGGACAACCGCAAGTTTGCACGCGAGAACGAGATCAACGGCACGCCGGAAGCGCGCCGCAAGGCGCGGTTCAAGCGCACGCTGGATCAGATCCAGGACTGGGCGGGCAATCTGAGCACGGACCAGGAGCATCAGGTCGCCCAGCTGCTCGAGCAGGTGCCGCATGTCAATCACCTGCGCTACAAGGACCGGCTGCGCCGCCAGCAGGAGTTCGTCGAGCTGCTGAAGATACGGGCTAACAAGCAGGAGTTTCACCCCAGGCTGCGCGCGTGGCTGCTCGACTGGGAGCGCGGCCGCAGTCCCGAATACAACAAGCTTGCCGACGAAGCCTACGAGAAGCGGATACAGTTCTACGTCGCGGTCGACAAGCTGCTGACCCGCGAGCAACGCCAGCACGTGCTGGCGCGCATGCATCGATTCATCGAGGATTTCCGCACGCTGTCGCAGAAATCCTGACGCCGCCGGCGCTGCGCGTCATACGAGACCCTATGCCCCGCTTTGCCCACGCGCTGAATTCGAAGCTCCCCGCTGTCGGCACCACGATTTTTACCGTGATGTCGCGGCTCGCCGCCGAGCACGGCGCCATCAATCTTTCGCAGGGCTTTCCCGACTACGACTGCGCACCCGAGCTCCAGCAACTGGTGACGAAGTACATGAAATCCGGCCACAACCAGTACCCGCCGATGGCGGGCATCGAGCCGCTGCGCCAGGCGATCGCGGAGAAGGCGCGCTCGCTCTACGCAGCCGAGTACGACGCCGAGCACGAGATCACCGTCACGCCCGGCGCGACCTACGCGATCTTCACTGCGATCGCCGCGCTCATCCGCCCGGACGACGAAGTAATCGTGTTCGAGCCGACCTACGACAGCTATGTGCCCGCGATCGAAGTGCAGGGCGGCAAGGCGGTTTACGTCGCGCTCAAATTTCCCGACTACCACATCGACTGGGATGAAGTCGCGCACGCGATCACGCCGCGCACCCGCCTGATCATCATCAACACGCCCAACAATCCGACTGCGAGCGTGTTCTCGGCGGCGGACATGCTGGCGCTCGACCAGGTCACGCGCGGCACCGATATCGTGATCCTCAGCGATGAAGTGTACGAGCACATCGTGTTCGACGGCGCGCGCCACGAAAGCGTCGCGCGCTATCCGGGCCTCGCGGAGCGCAGTTTCGTCGTGTCGTCGTTCGGCAAGACCTACCACGTCACCGGCTGGAAGATGGGCTATTGCCTCGCGCCGCGCGAGCTGATGAGCGAGTTCCGCAAAGTGCACCAGTTCAACGTCTTCACCTGCAACACGCCGGTGCAATATGCGCTCGCCGAGTTCATGCAGGAGCGGCAGCACTATCTCGGCCTGGCAGCGTTCTACCAGCAGAAGCGCGATTACTTCCGCGACCGCCTGCGCGAGTCACGCTTCACGCTGCTGCCGTCGAACGGCACGTTCTTCCAGTCCGTGCGCTACGACGAGATCACTGATGAGCACGATGCCGATTACGCGATGCGGCTTACCCGCGAGCATGGGGTCGCCGCTATTCCCCTGTCCGCGTTCTATCGCGAGCCGCCGGGGCACAAGGTGCTGCGCTTCTGCTTCGCGAAGCGCGAGGAGACGCTGTTCGAGGGGACGGCAATCCTGCGCGGGATCTAAGCGCTCGGGAACGCGGGATTCGTGGGTCGGCCTGCGCCGACTGGATTAACGGATGGGGAAGGACTTACACTGCGGGTCTCGCACGTATCCCTTGGAGGATGTCATGAAGAAACGGATCATCACTTGCGTCGTGGGCGGCTTGTTTGCCATGAGCGCAGGCGTTGCGGTCAGTCAGAACTATCCGGTCAAGCCGATACGCATCATCGCGCCGTTCGCTCCCGGCGGCGGCACCGACTTCATCGCGCGCGTCGCCGCAACCAAGCTCACCGAGTCGCTCGGCCAGCAGGTGATCGTCGACAACCGGCCCGGCGCGGGCGGCACGCTGGGGGCCGAGATCGGCGCCAAAGCGCTGCCCGACGGCTATACGCTGACGCTGATCGCCGGCAGCTATGCGGTCAATCCGAACCTTTACAAGCTCGCCTTCGATCCGGTCACTGATATCACTCCGATCATTCAGCTTTCGCAAGGGCCGTTGCTGATCGTCGCGCATCCTTCGCTGCCGGTCAAAACGGTCAAGGACCTTATCGCGCTGGCCAAGACACGTCCTGGCGGCCTCACCTACGCGTCGAGCGGCCAGGGCAGCATCGTGCATCTCGCGACCGAGCTCTTCGCCGACATGGCGGGGATCAAGATGGTGCACATCCCCTACAAGGGCACCGGCCCCGCCATCACCGACACCATCGCCGGCCAGACCCAACTCTTGTTCGGCAGCGTTGCCGTGACGTTGGGTCAGACCAAGAACGGCCGGCTCAAACCCATCGCCGTCACCACCGGCAAACGCATCGATGCGGCGAAGGACGTGCCCACTGTCACGGAGTCCGGACTGAAAGGCTACGAAGTCCTCCTCTGGCACGGTCTGATCGGCCCCAAGAATCTGCCGAAGCCGGTTCTCGATCGCCTCAACGGCGATCTCAACAAAATCCTGCAGAACAAGGATATGCAGGACAAGCTCGCGGGTGACGGCGTATCGGCGGCCGGCGGAACGCCCGACCACTTCGGCGCGCTGATCAAGAAGGACATCGATACCTGGCGCAAGGTGGTGCAAAAGGCCGGCGTCAAGCCGGAGTAACGCAGGGCGCGCGTGAGCGGCACGGCTGTCATCGTCGGCGCCGGACCTGGGCTGGGCGCGGCAGTAGCGCGGCGCTGTGCCCGCGCCGGCCTGAAGGTCGCCGTCGCCCGCCGCAACCTCGACAAACTCGCTCCGCTGCTCGCCGAACTGGGACCCGGCGCCCGCGGATATGCATGCGATGCCAGCGACGAGACTGCCGTCAGGCGGCTGTTCGGCGCTGTAACGGCCGAGCTCGGTGCGCCGACGATGGTGGTGTTCAATGCGGGCGCTTTCGTGCGCAAAAGCGTGCTCGAGACGACTGGTGAAGAGTTCGAAAGGTGCTGGCGCATGAGCTGCCTCGGCGGCTTTCTCGTCGGCCGCGAAGCCGCGCGCGCGATGCTCGCCAGCACAACAGCCCACAAGGGCACCATCATTTTCACCGGCGCAACGGCGAGCCTGCGCGGCGGTGCGCAGTTTCACAATCTCGCAGTCGGCAAATTCGGCCTGCGTGCGCTGGCGCAAAGCATGGCGCGTGAACTGCAGCCCCAGGGCATCCACGTCGCCCATGCCGTGATCGATGGCCAGATCGAAGGCGGGCGGCCCGGGCACAGCAAGGCGGAGCGCGGCGAGGACGCGGTGATCGACCCCGCGGCGATCGCGGAAACCTACTATCAGCTTCATCTGCAGCCGCGCAGCGCCTGGAGCTTCGAGATCGATTTGCGGCCTTACATGGAAAAATTTTAGCGAGCGCGCCGGGCTGAACGACGCACGCCGAGCGCGTGGCGACTGAACCTTCGCTGGGGCGGCGCTGTCATCCGTTCTATACGAATAACAAAAAGGCACCCGCAGTGGAGCAGAAGTGGCCTCAGCAGCTGTGGATCGTACGCCACGGGCAAAGTGCCGGAAATGTCGCGCGCGAAGCGGCCGAGACCGCGGGTCTGCCGCTGATCGACATCGCCACCCGCGACATGGACACGCCGCTGTCGGAGCTCGGCGAGCGGCAGGCCGCGGCACTCGGCCAATGGTTCGGCCAGATGCCCGCGGATGAACGTCCTTCGGTTGTCTTGTTTTCCCCTTATGTCCGCGCGCGCACCACGGCTGAGCTCGTCCTCGCGGCGGCGCGCATCCCCACCGAGCGCACGGTATTTCTCCAGGACGAGCGGTTGCGCGAAAAGGAGTTCGGCATTCTCGACCGGCTCACTGGATTCGGTATCAAGCAGAAATATCCCGAGCTGGGCGAACAGCGCGCGCACGTCGGCAAGTTCTACTTTCGCCCGCCGGGGGGCGAAAGCTGGTGCGACGTGATTCTGCGCCTGCGCAACGTCATCGATACGATCACGCGTGAGTACCGCCGCGAACACCTGCTCATCGTCGGCCACCAGGTCACCGTCAACTGCTTCCGCTATCTGCTCGAGCGCATGGATGAAAGGCAGATTCTCGAAATCGATCGCGCAAGCGACGTGCCGAACTGTGCGGTGACGTCCTATGCGTTCGATGCGGCGCGCGGCAAGAACGGCAAGCTCGTCCCCAGATTGGTCAATTTCGTCGCCCCCCTGCAGGAGGCCGGGGCCCAGGTCACGGCGGCGCCCGACGTGCCCGCGGCGCCGAAGTCCTGATGGATCTGCGTGCCGCCGAGGATAGCGACACAGATCTCGGGGTCACGCCGCTGACCGCCGAGGTGCTGCGCGCGTGGCCGCTGCCGCAGCCATCGCCGGACGGCGACAAGGAGGAGCGCGGCCGGTTGCTGATCATCGGCAGCTCGCGTGAGGTGCCCGGCGCGGTCATGCTCGCCGCGACCGCGGCGTTGCGCGCCGGGGCGGGGAAGCTGCAGATCGCTGTCGGCGCGAGTGTTGCGAAAATCGTCGCCCCCGCCATTCCCGAATCGCGCGTCATAGCGCTGCCGGAGAACGCCGCGGGCGGCATCGCGGCGGGCGCCGTTGATGCGCTGCATCGCTACGCCACGCGGGCGGATGCGGTGCTGATCGGGCCGGGTATGGTGGACGAGCTTTGTGTGTGCGAGCTCGTCGCAGCCTTGTTGCCGGCTTTGGACGACACCAAGGTCATCCTCGACGCCTACGCGATGAGCGTGCTCGCGCGATCAGAAGGGCATACCACGAGAGCGGCTCATCCCGCGCAGATCGAGCGGTTCTTGTTTCCCGTGGTGGTCACCCCGCACGCCGGCGAAATGGCTCATCTGACGGGCATCGACAAGAAAACCGTGCTCGCCCATCCCGTCGACACCGCGCGTGATGCCGCGCTGCTGTGGAACGCGGTAGTAGCTCTCAAGGGCTCGCCCACGTGCATCGCCGGAACCCATGGACGCGTCTGGCGCTACACCGGCGGCAACGTAGGCCTGGCCGTTTCCGGCTCGGGCGACGTGCTCGCCGGTATTATCGCCGGGCTCGCGGCGCGCGGGGCGGCGCTCGAACAGGCGGCTGCGTGGGGCGTGTTTCTGCATGGCAGCGCGGGAGAAGCGCTCGCCGAGCGTGTGGGCCCGATCGGCTATCTTGCGCGCGAAATAACAGAGGAAATTCCCGCGCTGATGCATGCGTTGAGCGCCTGATGAACCTGAAGAAGCGAAACCCTGACCGTCACCGGCGCGTAGTCCGCCGCGCTCGCGATTGCCGATTCGACACATGCAAGCGCCGCCGTGAAATTCGCATAATGGGCGCCACTACTGCTCCTGCATGAGGCGCCAGTATTGGTACTTCATGGTCGCCGCCGCCCCGATCACGATTGCAAAAAATGCGAGTATCGAGCCCATTGCGAGCGTCGACACGCCCGTTACCGCCTGCCCGATCGTGCACCCCATGGCGAGCACGCCGCCCGCGCCCATCAACGCACCGCCGAGCACGTGATTCGCAAAGTCCTTGAAGGTGAAGAAGCGCTCGATGCGGAATCGCTGCGTCGCGACCGCATAGAGGAAACCGCCCAGGATCACGCCTGCGAGCGCGACGACGCCGAAATTGATCAACGAAAACTGCGTGGGTTGCATCAGGTAGCGCAGGGTGTCGCCCATCGGCGAGATGAAGGTGAACGACTGCGTCTGCACGCGGCTGGGAATCTCCGTCGCCATTTCCGCGTATTCCTTCCACGCCCGTCCGACCGGTCCTCCGGTGAGATACCAGGCGGCGAGGACTGCGATACCGACGGCCGCACCGCCCACTATATTGTCGAAGCTGTTCCTGAAATCGCGCGACCTGAAAACCCAGGCGAGCATGGCGAGCGCGGCGAGCGCCGACACGGTGAGGTTGAGCGTGCGGGACGGCTGCAATCCGAACATGCCGGCGATGATCGATCCCGCCTCCTGCGTCGGCACGCCGTAGCGCGACAAGTTGATGGTGGTCGCCTGGATCCAGGGCACGAAAGCGCGCTCGAAAAGCGGCGTCCATAGCATCAAGTACGCGCTCCCCGCGGCGACGATCAACACGGTGAGCGACTTCACGTTGCCGCCGCCGATGCGCACCAGCGTGCGGTTGCCGCAGCCGCTGGCAAGCGTCATGCCGATGCCGAACATGAGCCCGCCCCCGAGATAGCGCAGCCACGCGAAGTTGGGCGTGCGATAAGGCGGGAAGGTCTCCGCTGAGAGATCGATTGTGCCCGTTGCTTCGAGAACCACCACGCCCGTCAGCGCAATCGCCATCGAAAACACCCAGGCCCGCATACGGCCGGTGTCGCCCATGTTGACCCAGTCGGAAACCGCGCCCATGGTGCAGAAATTGGTCTTGTGGGCGACGGCGCCCAGGGTGAGCGCAACGGCGAAGACCGTCAAAAGGACCTGCTGATGTATGGTGAAGTCCACGCGTGTCTACCTCCGGAAAGCTAAGATCGCGTCGATCCGACCGCTTCATCGGCGATCCCCGGGTTGCCGGTCACGCCGCCGAGCGTGGGCCGGTTGAGCCGGGGCGCACGTACCACTTTCTTGTCACGCAGGTAGCTCATAACCACGTCCCACACGGGTTCTCCTGAAGCGCCTTCGCCGACCGGCGCCCAGCTCGCCACTTTATAGCGTTTGCCGCTTTCGATCGGCTTCCCGTTCAGCGTCATGTCGCCGATGCGACGGCCGATCGGCTTCGCCGGCTCGCACGCATAGCGCATGCCGCCGATTCTTACCATGTCTCCCCCCTGCTGATAGTAGGGGTCCGGGTTGAAGAGGTTGTCGCAGATGTCTTCGAGCAGCGTCTTGATGCTCTCGCCCGTGAGCTCGTTTACCGTGACATACGGATAGGTGATCGCGGTTGCATTCATCACATCTTCGACGGTGATCGACGTATTGGGCAGTATGCTCGTGCCCCAGCGAAATCCCGGCGAGAAAGCGATTTCTGCGCCTTTCACTTCCATGAGCGCGTCGAGTATCACCTGGTCGAGCGTGCCGTTGAAGTTGCCGCGCCGATACAGCAATCCTTCGCTCAGGGCCAGCTTCTCCCCGAGCTTTGCCGTGTGCGGCGCGCGGTAAGTACGCACCAGAGCCGCCATGTCGGCGTCCGCGGGCAGGACGTCCGCGAACACGGGCAGCAGCCGATACGCGTAGGCTTTCACGCCGCCGCGCTGGACGTCGAGATCGAGCACCGCCAGAAACTTGCCGTTCGAGCCGGCGTTCGTGACCAGCGTCGTGCCTTTGCCGTTCTTCACGAGCACGGGCTGGGGCACCGCATCGTGCGTATGGCCACCGAGGATCGCATCGAGCCCCGTCACGCGCGACGCCAGCTTGAGATCGACGTCCATGCCGTTGTGCGACAGCAGAACAACTGTCCACGCACCTTTGCTGCGCGCCTCATCGATGGTTTTCTGCAGCCGCTCTTCCTGTATGCCGAATGTCCACTCGGGAACGAAATGGCGCGGGTTGGCGATCGGCGTATAGGGGAAAGCCTGACCGATGATCGCCACCGGCACCCCGTTGACTTCGCGGATGACGTAGGCCTTGAAGACCGGGTCGTCGAAATCGGCGGTGCGCACGTTCTGCGCGAGGAACTCGACCTTACCTCCGAAGTCCTTCGCAAGCGCCTCCTGGACGCGGCCCGCACCATACGTAAACTCCCAGTGGCCGGTCATCATGTCGACGCCTAAAAGCCTCGACGCTGCGATCATGTCCGCGCCCCGCGTCCACAACGCGGTCGCGGAGCCCTGCCAGCTGTCGCCGCCGTCCAGGAGCAGCGCACCCGCGCGCTGCGCACGCACGTTCTTGACGAGGGTGGCGAGATGCGCAAAGCCGCCGACCTTGCCGTATTTGCGCGCGGCTTCGACAAAATCGAGGTGCGTGTACGCGTGAGCGAGAGCGCTGCCGCGTGCGATCCCAAAGCGCTCGAGGAGCGCTTCGCCGACGAGATGGGGCGGCTGTCCGCGGGCGGCGGCGATGCCGATGTTCACATCGGGCTCGCGGAAGTGGACTGGGAGGAGCTGCGCGTGACAGTCGGTGAAATGCATGAGCGTCACTTTGCCCGGCACCCGCGGCAAGGCGTAAAGCTTTTCCGCATCGTTCGCCGCATGCACTGCAGAGAGCGGCAGTCCGGCGGCGATGCCCGCGGCGAGCACTTCGAGGAATTCGCGCCGCGTCATGGACATAAAGCGATGGGTGCTCCGACTAGCCCCCTACTCGATCCGGGGGAGCGGCGCTTTTCAATGGGAATCGGCGACGAGATATTCACTGCCGCTCGATTTCGAGCACCGCGAGGCTGAAGGTTTGATTGCCCAAGCCCTCCCGTCTTGGCTTATTTTTTGTTGAGCGGCGACTGCGGATCGATTAGATATGCCACCAGGTGCGTGATCTGCTCCGGCGTCAAGTGGTTGGTCGCGCCGAGCCGCGGCATGTTCGAGCACGGAAAATAAACCCATGCGTTATAGATCTTCTCGTAAGCGTATTTCACGGTCGCTTCGGAATTCCCGCGCTGCGCGCCGAAGCCGGTGAGCGGGGGCCCGATGTTGCCGACGTTGATCTCGCCGCGCTCCAAGCCGTGGCAATTCTGGCAGAGCCCGCCGTTTTCCTTGCGCTTCTCCAACTGCCCGTCCTGGATGCGGTCGCCCGCGCCGTCGTAGGCGAGCTCGGCGCCGACTTTCCAGTCGCCGACCAGTTTCCCTGATTTCGGATACTGGATCGACTCGCGCGCTAGTTTCACCACCTCGGCGGACTCCGCCTGCGTGAGCGGCGCCTTGTCGATCCGGCTGCAGATCTGCTGCGAGCGGTCCTGCTCGAGGCGCTTCAGCAGCTGCGGCGCGGGGGCCGTAAAGCTGTGGCCCACCATGTT
>JBKJZR010000218.1:0-4697 GCA_046715035.1 Burkholderiales bacterium
GCGCGCGGCGTGTAGCAGCCTTCGTCGCCGTTGAGGTTCATCGTGCCGAGCGTGCGGCCCAGGTGGCGCACCGGCACGCACATCGACGACGTGCATCCGAGCGCGGCCAGCGCGGCGTAATCGCCGAACGTCGTGCGCATCTCGTCCACGCCGCACGCGATGAAAACCTCACCCCTGTCGATCACGCATTGAGCCCAAGGGCCGTGGCGCATGGGCTTGCGCGCGCCGATCGGATAACGCTCCGACTGCGTGCAGTAAAGCCGCTCCATTTCGAAGCGCTCGAAATCGAAGCGCAGGAACGTGAACATGCGGCTGCCGATCAGCCGGTCCATCGCCGCGCCGATTGCGCTCAGCGCGCCTGCAGGATCGGCGTGCTCACGCACCGCGTGCGCGGCTGCTTCGAGCTCGCTCCACTGGTCCGTATTCACATCAAGGCCTGAAGGTAATTCCGCGGGTCGCGGGAAGTCACGGGATGTGCCTGCGGCTTACGCCAGGATCGGCAGGTTCACGCATAGCAGCAGACGGACGGGCGCTCGACTAATCCGGCTTCGCCCCGGTTTCCTGGATGATTTTACCGTAGCGGCCGATCTCGCTCTGCATGAACTTCGCAAGCTGCTCGGGCGTCGTGCCGACTGCCTCTACGCCCTGCTGCAGGAGCCTCGTTTTGATCTCAGGCGTGTGCACGGCGCGGTTGATCTCGCTGTTCAAGCGCGCAACGATCTCGGGGGGCGTGCGCGCGGGGAACAGCACGGCATACCAGACCACGAGATCGAGCGCGGGGTACCCGAGCTCGGTGAATGTCAGCAGGTCGGGCGCCGCTTCGCTGCGCTTGCCGCTGGTCACCGCAATCGGGCGCAGCCTGCCGGAACGCGCATGCTGGATCGACGACGGCAGCGCGGTGAATCCCATGGAGACCTGTCCGCCGACCATATCCACGACGGCCGGCCCCGCCCCTTTGTACGGCACGTGCACGATATCGATCTTTGCGGCCGTCTTGAGCAGCTCGCCGGCGAGATGCTGGACGCCGCCCGTTCCCGCTGAGGCATAGTTGAGCTGCCCGGGCCGTGCGCGTGCGAGGGCGATCAATTCCTTCAGAGACTTAGCAGGGATGGAGGGATGGACGGAAAACAACAGCGCCGCGTGCGCCACATACGAGACCGGGGCGAAGTCGCGCAGTGTGTCGTACGCCATCTTCGGATAGAGGTGCTGGCTGATCGTCAGCTCAGCGGAGGAAGCGAGCAAAACCGTATAGCCGTCGGGCGGCGCTTTGGCAACGGCGTCCGCGCCGATCATTCCTCCCGCGCCCGAGCGGTTCTCGACCACCATTTGCTGGCCGAGCTGTTCCTGCAGCCGGGGCGCGGTGACGCGCGCAAAGAAATCGAGCCCGCCGCCCGGCGGGAACGGCACGATGATGCGCACGGGCTTCGCGGGCCAGCTTTGCGCCGTTGCCGCGGTTGCCGCGGTTAACGTAACGACGCCGAGCGCGACCATCGCCGCGCAGCGCATGAGGCCCGGGTGTGTCATCGCTTGCGCCTTTCCATCAGGAATGAGGGCGCGCTTATTATATGATGGGCAACCGCGACGCAGCGTGTCGGATCGACCTTTGCCGCGCGAATATGACCTTCATCGACAGCGCCGAGATCGACTCCTTGCTCGACCCGCGGGAACTGGTCGAAGCGCTGCGCGTGGCGTTTCGCGCCGGCTGCGAAATGCCCGTCCGGCACCACCACCACGTCGATGTGCCCCCCGGCGAATCTGGCACCCTGCTGCTGATGCCGGCATGGCGCACCGGCAGCGTAATCGGATTGAAGTGCCTCACCGTGTATCCCTCGAACCCGGCGGCCGGCCTGCCGACCATCATGGGCTACTACTCGCTGATGGATGCGACGACGGGCGAGCTGCTCGCGCTCATGGATGCGCGCGCGCTGACGATGAAGCGAACCGCCGCGACGTCTGCGCTGGCAGCGACATTTCTCGCACGCGATGACGCCTCACGTCTGCTGATCGTCGGCACCGGCAATCTCGCGCCGTACATGGTGCGGGCACATGCTTCCGTACGGCCGCTCGAGCGCGTCACGGTTTTCGGGCGCTCACCCGCCAAAGCGCAACGCCTGATCGACGGCCTCGGCACCGCGCCGTTCGACGCAGTTGTTGCCACCGATCTCGAAGCCGCGGTCCGGGATGCGGAAATCATTTGCTGTGCGACCACGGCAACTGCTCCGCTCGTGCGCGGCGCGTGGCTGCAGCCCGGAACCCATCTCGACCTCGTCGGCGCGTTCAAGCCGGAAATGCGCGAGGCGGACGAGGCCGCGGTCGCGCGGGCGAGCGTGTACGTCGATTCGCGCGGCGGCGCCATGCATGAGGCCGGCGACCTGCTGATCGCGCTGCGGCGCGGTGCCATCGCGGAAAGCCATGTCCGCGGCGACCTGTTCGAGCTCGCACGCGGCGAAAAACCGGGTCGGGCCACGCGTGACGAAATCACTTTGTTCAAGTCCGTCGGCATGGCGCTCGAGGATCTTGCCGCGGCCGAACTCGTCCTCGCCAAGCGCAAGGCGCAGGCGCTGCGCGCCGCCGGCGAAACCGTCTAGCCGCCGAGGTCGATCTTCGCGCCCGAGCGGCGTACCATGTCGCCCCATTTGTCGGTGTCTCTGGGCAGGAAGTCGCGCAGCTCCTGTGGTCCCTTGAGCGACGCCTCGAGCCCGAGACTTCTGATCCGTTCCTGCATGTCCGGCGTACCCGCGATCTTCAGGACGTCGCCGGAAATCTTCGTGACGAGATCCGCAGGCAAACCCACGGGTCCGAACATCGTCACCCACGGCACGACCTCATATCCCTTGAGTCCCGCCTCGTCGAGCGTCGGCACGTCGGGCGCGATCGACACCCGCTGCAGCGACGAGATTCCCAGCAGGCGCAACCGTCCGGCCTTCGCTTGCGCGACCCCGACGTGGGGCACGATGAACATCATCGGAATCTGGCCGGCGAGAAGGTCGGTCTGGGCCTGCGAAACCGCTTTGTAGGGAACGTGCACGAGATTTACGCCCGCCACGGTTTTCAGCAACTCCATCGCGAGATGCGTCGGACTGCCGCTGCCGGGTGAAGCGTAGACGAGCTCACCCGGCCGCGCTTTGGCGAGCGCGACGAATTCCTTCACGTTCCTTACCGGCAGCGCGGGATGGACCGCGAGCACGAGCGGCACCACCGCCACCTGCGCGATCGGCGAAAAGCTTTTCACCGGATCGTACGGCAGCGATTTGTATAACGCGGCATTGATCACGTGATTCGACGCGCACATCATCAGGGTATGGCCGTCGGGCGCCGCCTTGGCGACAGTCTGTGCGGCGATGATCCCGTTGGCGCCCGGCATGTTCTCGACGATCACCTGCTGCCCCCAGGTCTCGCCCAGCCTGCCCGCCAGCGTGCGCGCGAGCGCGTCGCTCGCCGAGCCCGTCGACAGTGGCACGATGATGCGTACCGCGCGCGCCGGATAAAGCTGCGCATACGCGCCGGCAGCCATTGCTGCCCACAACAGCGATACTGTCAGTGCAAACGATCGGGACATCGGACCGCCTCCTTCGATGGATAGCTATCGTGCAATCAAGCATCCGTGCATGCCGCATCGCAGTGCAACGCTGTGTCATGTGCTTACCTCGAGTAGTTTATCCTGTGTCCGCTCCCTTTGCGCACGGCAGGCCTGCGATCGAAACCGCAATGCGGGACAGCGGGACTTGTAGAATCGCGGCCTGGCAAGACACGTGATCGTACCTGCGAATTTCCGAGGTTCCCGCGATGAGCTCAGCACCGCCCGGCAGTCTGCATGCCTCTGCAATCGTGATCGACGGCACGTGCCCGCTGCTGCGGCGGCGCGAGTACGTCGACTGGTACATCGCGGGCGGGGTAACCGCATGCTGCCCGACCGTCGGCAGCACGGCGCCTGCCGAGGAGACGCTGCGCAATCTCGGGGCGTGGCGCCGCTTCATCGCATCGCGCGGCGACCTCACGCTGGTGAGCGCCGCCGCGGACATCGAGCACGCAAAGAGCGCGCGCCAGCTCGGTCTCATTTTGCACTTCCAGGGCGCCGATCCTGTCGAGAACGACCTTAATCTGGTCGAGGCCTACCACGCGCTCGGCGTGCGCATGGTGCAGCTTGCCTACAACGTCAGAAACCGCGTCGGCGACGGCTGCGAGGAGCGGACCGATGCCGGCTTGTCTGCTTTTGGCGCCGACCTGGTCAAACGCCTCAACGAGAATCGTATCGTCGTCGATTGCTCGCATACCGGCTATCGCACGACGATGGATGCTATCGAAATCTCCACGCAGCCGGTCGTCTTTTCGCACGCCAACGCCTATGTTCTGCATCCGTGCCCGCGCAATATCAGGGACGACCAGATCAAGGCCGCAGCGGCGAGCGGCGGGTTGATCGGCGTCAATGGTTTCCCGGCGTTTCTGGGCACAGCAGAGCGCCCGACGATCGGTCGTTTCATCGAGCACCTCGATTACATGGTCCAAACCGCCGGCATCGATCACGTGGCACTCGGCATCGATTATTACGAAGGCATGCACCCGGTTGCCGACGCCGCGGCGGCCAGCCAGTTCTTTCAGCAGCAGCTCGCGCAGCGGCGCTGGAGCGCGGCGAATTATCCTCCGCCGCCGCATTACTACCCGCAGGGCATGGGCACACCCAGGGAACTGCCCAACCT
>JBKJZR010000219.1:0-22326 GCA_046715035.1 Burkholderiales bacterium
TGAACTGGATGTTCTGCCGCGTGCTGAAATGACCGTAGCCCCGGTCCCAGGTGCGCGCGATGAATGCCAGGGCGCGCAACTGGTGCGAGGCGAGCAGCCCATACGGGATCGCCACCCGCAGCATGGGGGCATACCGCTGTATATAAAGACCGTTTTGCAGCCGCAGCGGTCGGAACGCATCCTCGGAAAGCTCTCCCGCGAGAAAGCGGCGCGTCTGACCCCGAAACTGGCTGACTCTCTCATCGACCATGCGCTGGTCGATGGCATCGTACTGATACACGGCAAATGCCCCATAGCTCGAACAGTCGCCATCCTAGCCAGCCCGTCTTAGGTTTCAAAGGAATATTATGTTAATATGTTATTACTATTCAGCATTAGCCGCCGGCGCATGAAGTTACAGCAATTACGATACGTCCGCGAAGTCGCCCGCCAAGGCCTCAATCTGTCGGCCGCAGCCGCTTCGCTGCACACCTCCCAGCCGGGCATCAGCAAACAGATCAGGCTGCTGGAAGACGAGCTGGGGGTGGAAATCTTTGTGCGCAACGGCAAGCGCGTGGTCGAGGTGACGCCGCCTGGGAAAGCCATCCTCGCGATCGCGCAGCGCATCCTCCAGGAAGCCGAGAATCTGAAGCAGGCGGCGCAGGATTTTTCCAACCAGGATAGCGGCACACTGACAATTGCCACGACGCACACCCAGGCACGCTACGTGCTGCCTGCGGTGGTCCAGCGCTTCACCGCGCGTTACCCGAAGGTAAAGCTGGGCCTGATCCAGGGCAATCCCGTGCAGATTTGCCAGTTCGCGCTCAACGGCCAGGCTGACTTCTGCATCGCCACCGAGGCCATCGCCACGTTCGAGGAACTGGTGATGCTGCCCTGCTACGGCTGGAACCGGTGCGTAATCGCACCCCCCGGGCATCCATTGCTCGCGGAAAAGACGCTTACGCTCGAACAGATCGCAAAATACCCGATCATCACCTACGACTTCGCATTTACCGGGCGTTCCCAGATCAACCGCGCGTTCGAGACGAGGGGCATCGAGCCCAACGTCGTGTTGACGGCGATCGATTCGGACGTGATCAAGACTTACGTGGCCCTGGGTCTCGGCGTCGGCATCCTCGCCAAGATGGCGTTCGATCCGGCTCGCGACGACAACCTGCGCGCGATCGACGCCAGCCATTTGTTCGAGTCAAGCACGACGCGCATTGGCATTCCGCGTAACACTTACTTGCGCGCCTACGTGTACGACTTTATCGAGATGTTCGCCCCCCACCTCGCCCGCAAGACCGTCGACGAGGCGGTGCACGGCACGCCGAAGATCGACTACGACCTCTAGCGTGACTGCCAGGTGGAGGACCTTTCCTCCTCGCACTGGGGGGCAGCGTCACCCAGCCAGGCGCTGCCTCAGCCAGGCGCTGGCCGCATCGACGATAGCAACGAGGACCAGCATAGCGAGGATGACCGTCATCGCCTGGCGCTGCTGAAACAGCGACAGATTCATGAACAGCAACTGGCCCAGTCCGCCCGCACCGACCACACCGAGGACGGCAGCCATGCGGATGTTGATCTCCCAGCGGTAAAGCGTGTACGCGACGAACTGCGCAACCACGGTTGGCATGGTGCCGTACAGAAAAGTCGCCACGGGACCCGCGCCTGCCAGTCGCAAAGCCTGCGCCGGCTCGGGAGGCGCGTTTTCGAGCGTCTCCGCGAACAGCCTGCCGATAACGCCCGTCGTATGCCAGGTAAGGGCGAGGGTTCCCGCCAGGGGACCGAGCCCCGCCGCGAACACCATCAGCGCCGCCCAGACGAGCTCGGGAATGGAGCGCAGAAAATTCAGCACCAGCCGCGCGCCGACTCTCGGTATGACTCCAAACCACCCCGCTGCCGGCATCGCGAGCAACAGGCCCAGTACTGCCGCGAGCAGTGTGCCGATGGCGGAGATCGCAATCGTCTCGAGCGTTGCGCGCCATGTCTGTAACAAATAATCGCGCGACAGATCCGGCGGGAAAAACGACGCTACATAGCCGAGCATCTGCGTGCCCGCTTCCGCGGAAAACAACTGCGCCGCGTTCAGCCCGAGGTAGGCAAAGCTGGCCCCTACCGCGCCGAGCAACGCGGCGATCGCAATCCAGTGCGCCGGTCTCAATCGATCACCTTGCGCAGAACGGCACTGATCCCGTCCGCGAGCACGACCAGCAACAGGAAAGTTAGCAGCATGGTGCTTACCTCGCCGCCGTTGAGCATGCGCATCGAAAGCTCCATTTGCATACCGAGCCCGCCGGCGCCGACGAATCCCATGATCACCGATGCGCGCACCGCGCACTCCCACCGGTAGACGGTGTAGGAAACCAGCTCGGGCAGCGCGACGGGAAACATGCCGTAGAAGAACGCCGCCACGCGCCCACTGCCGGATTCAAGCAGCACTACGGTCGATTGCGTATCGTCCGATTCGAAAATTTCGGAATAGACTTTACCGAGCATGCCGCCATACGTGATGCCGATTGCGAGAACGCCGGCCGCGGGTCCCAATCCAACGGCACGCACGAACAGCAGCGCCCAGACAATTTCGGGCACGCTCCTGAAAAACATCAACACCAGTCGCGCGACGCCACGCACCACGCGCCCCCACCACAATCCGGGACCCGGGCCAATAAGCGAGATCGACAGACTGCGGGTGACGATCAGCGAGAGCGGCAGCGCGATCACGAGCGCGATCGACATTCCGGCAGTGGCGATCGCCAGCGTTTCCACGGTCGATTTAGCGATCAGCCCCAAGAACTCGCCGGACAGCTCGAGCGGGAAAAACGTGCCGAGAAACCTGCCCATCGACTCGCGATTCCGAGGGTCGAACAGGACGCCCGGATCGAATTCGGTGAGCCTGAAGCCCGGCCAGAGCAATAGCAGGGCGAGCGCGATCAGCGCGAAGCGCGGGAACGCGGCAGGATCGTGCGCGGCTGCGAAACTGGCTTGGGTCGCCACGCCAGCCTGCTCGTTAGGAGCACATCGGCTTACGCCGGATGCCGCGGGTGGGCAGGCTGATCGGCTGGTTGGCCTGGGTCGGGACGATCGCCGCTTCCGACGCATAAAGATCGCGCAACATCGCGTCCGTAATGCGCACCGGCGGCAAATCGAAGGCCACCTCGCCCGCCTTGAGTCCGACCACCCGCGGAAACCAGTGCAGGGCGAGATCTACCGCGTGAAGGCTGGCGAGCAGCGTCACGCTGCGGCTCCGCGCTTCACGATTGAGCTCACCGATTACGCGGTCCGACAGCGCCGGATCCACCGCGGACACCGGTTCGTCGGTCAGGATAAGATCGGGTTGCTGATAGAGCACGCGGGCGACCCCGACGCGCTGCAACTGCCCGCCAGAAAGACGATCGCAGCGCTCGAACAGCTTGTCCGCGATTTCCATGCGCGCGAGCATGGCGCGCGCGCCGCCGATGTCGGCGGGATAGAGCAATGACGCCAGCGCTTTCCACCACGGCCAGCGCCCCAGTTGTCCGGCCAGGACGGCGGTCACCGCGCGGCTGCGCGGCGGCAGCGGCGGCGACTGATGAACCATCCCGATGCGCGCGCGCAGACGCCGCAAGTCGCCACGCCCCAGCTGCCACGGATCAACGCCCAGCACGGAGAGTTTTCCGGCACCCGGCCTGAGTGCTGTGGCGAGCACGCGCAGCAAAGTCGTCTTGCCCGCGCCGGACGGACCTATGATCGCGACCCGCTCCCCCGCCTCCACCTCGAGCGAGACCTCGCGCAGCGCGCGGTGTCCATTCGCGTGAACGAGGTCCACCCGTTGCAATGCAACGCTCATGGCTCGTCAGTCCCGCTGGCTTCGATCCCGAATCAGAGCTACTTCAGCAGGCCCGCTTCGCGCGCGGCTGCCTCGATGCCCTTGTAGTTCTCGGCATTGGTCGTGATGAACTTGCTCGCCCGCTGCAGGTCGAGAATCTCCTTGTGGACGGGATTTTTCACGTCCAGCTTGAGGAATGCATCCGTGACTTTTTTGGTGAACGCCGCATCCAGGTCACCGCGCAGCGTCCAGTTGTAGTCGTAGTACGGCGGAGTGGTATAGATAACTTTCACTTTCCTGATATCAACTTTCTCGTCGGTCACGAGCTTATTCCACACTGAAGCGTTGAGCACGCCCGCCTCGACTTTGCCGGCCTCGACCTGCAATGCCGTGGCGTCGTGTGCGCCGGAGAACGCGATGCGCTTGAAATCTTTTTCCGGATTGATCTTGTTCTGTTGCAGAAAATAGCGCGGCATCAGGTGGCCGGAGGTCGACGATACCGAGCCGAACAAAAAATTCTTGCCCTTCAGATCGTTCAGGGTGTTGACGCCGCTGGCGGTGTTCGCGATGAACTTGCTCGTAAATACACGGTCTTCCTCGCGCTGAACGATCGGGTTCGCGTTGCCGGTGCGCAGGCGCGCCTGTACGAACGTAAACCCGCCTAGCCATGCCATGTCGATTTTTTTTGCGGCGAGCGCCTCGACCACCGCCGCGTAGTCCGTCACCGGTATGAACTCGACCTTCATGCCCAACTCCGATTCTAGATATTTGCCGAGCGGGGCGAATTTGCGTTGCAGTTCGGTCGGCGCTTCGTCGGGTATCGCCGAAACCTTGAAAGTGACCTGCGCGATTGCGAGCGTCGATATGAATATCCCTACGAGTATCATCAGCATGCGTTTCATGAAAATCTCCTTGGAAAGAAATTAGGACGGGCCTGCGCTTTGCGCGCATTAGGATGACGATTGCCGGGCGGATTGGCAAGAGATGTCCACGGCGACGCGCGCACTCCGGACAGCGCATTTCTTGGAACGCTGCGGCGGGATTGCCTTCACGCACCACGCCGCGCGAAGTCGCGCAGCCTAAAGCCGAGCAGCAGCAGCGCAAGAAAGTAGGCAGCCGCGCCCAGCATCACGACACCGGTCAGTCTCAAGACTCTGGTATGGGGGGCCGCTGCCAGCCACCCTTCGCTGCTCCCGGCGGCGAACCACAGGCACCCGCTCATCGCCGCGATTGCCAGGGCAATCTTGCAGCTGAAAACCAGCCAACCCGGCCGCGGCAAATAGATCTGGTGCTGTCGCAGCTTGAAATACAGCAGCGCAGCATTGAGACAGGCGCCCAGACCGATCGCCAACGCAAGTCCAGCATGCTGCAAAGGCAGCACAAACGCGAAATTCATCAGCTGCGTGGCGCCGAGCGCAACGATCGCAATCTTCACGGGTGTCCTCACGTTCTGACGGGCATAAAAGCCGGGCGCCAGCACCTTGACCAGGATCAACCCGAGCAGACCGACGCTGTATGCGACCAGCGCGTCGCGCGTCATGAACACGTCGCGCGCCGAAAAAGCGCCGTAGTGGAAAAGAGTAACGATCAACGGGACTGCAAGCAAAGCCAGCGCGAATGCAGCGGGCAGCGCCAGCATCAATGTCAGCCGGAGCCCCCAGTCCAGGAGCTTCGAATACTCCTCGGTCGCGCGATCGGAATGATGCTTGGCAAGGCTCGGCAACAGGATCGTGCCCAGCGCTACCCCGAGCAAGCCCGTGGGAAACTCCATCAGACGGTCGGCGTAATACAGCCATGAGACGCTGCCGCTCACCAGAAAAGACGCGAAAATGATATTGATCAGCAGACTTAACTGGCCGATGGACACACCGAACACCGCCGGTCCCATCTGCCTGATGACGCGCCACACGCCTTCGTGATGGAAATCGATCCTGAAGCGGGGCAGCAGGTTCAGCCGCAGCAGGAAAGGGGCCTGAAACAAGAGCTGCAGCACGCCCCCCGCAAATACCGCCCACGCGAGCGCCATCACCGGGGGTTCGAAATACGGTGCGAGCCACAGGGCGAAAACAATGAATGACAGGTTCAGCAGTGCGGGCGTCAGCGCAGGGATCGCGAAACGGCTGTGCGTGTTGAGGATTCCGCCGGCCAGCGAGGTGAGTGAAATGAACAGGATGTAAGGAAAAACGACGCGCAGCAACTGGGTAGTCAGCTCGAACTTCCCCGCATCGGCGGCGAATCCGGGCGCGCTGATGTAGACGATCACCGGCGCCGCCGCGATGCCGATGACCGTGACCACGAACAGCGCAAGCCCGAGGAGTCCGGCGACGTGATCGACGAGCAGGCGCGTCTCAAGCTCGCCGCGCCGGTGCTTGTATTCGGCGAGTATGGGCACGAAGGCCTGCGCGAAGGCGCCCTCCGCAAACAGGCGACGCAGCAGGTTGGGAATCTTGAAAGCGACGAAGAATGCGTCGGTCATGAAGCCGGCGCCGAAGACGCGGGCGATCACCGTGTCGCGGACAAAGCCGAGGATACGCGACAGCAGCGTCATGCTGCTCACCGCCGCCAGCGCCCTGAGCAGATTCATCGCGTGCAACAGCGCAGGCGGTGCTGGCTAAACCGGTGATTTTTCTTGCTTAACGGGCGAAAGGCCCGTAAGATAGCGCCCTTTTTCACCGAACCTGTCGTAGGGTCATCATGGCAAATATAGCATCCGCCAGAAAAGCAGCGCGGCAGAGCGAGAAACGCCGGCAGCACAATGCCAGCCTGCGTTCCGAACTGCGCAGCGCCATCAAGCGCGTCAAGAAGGCGATCGAGGCCGGCGACAAGGGCGCCGCGCGCAGCATATTGAGCGCGTCGACCAGCACGCTCGATTCGATCGCCGACAAGAAAATCATCCACAAGAATAAGGCTGCACGGCACAAAAGCCGCCTCTCGGCCGCCATCAAGGCCATGGCCTAAACCGCGTTTGCGCACGCGGGCGCAAGCCCGGCAGAGCTGTCCCCGGGGCGCAGTTTTTTGCGCCCCGCCCGCAGCGTCAGCTCGTTGTCACGCGCGAATCCCAGCAGAAAGTTGTACGCCGTCGGATCGATGCGCTCGATCTCGCGATCCACCACCACGCATCGCACACCTGCGGACAACACCGGCTTGAGGAAAGGGGAGTAGCTCAAGTGCCTGTCCTCGCCGAAGACGGACATCAAGCCGCACAGTCGCTCCGCCCAGTCGCTCGGACGGAACTCCTGTCCTGAAGGCGTCATGCCCACGATGACAATTTCGAGCGCGTCTTCCAGCATGACTCAGTTTACCAGCGGCTGTAGCCGGGCCAGATTTCGCTTGCATAGGGTGTCCCGTTTGGTTAACACTTACCTGTGGACAGGGTATAGAGCACGGCGGCGTCAGCCGCCGTATTGTTTTGGGGCGCGGAATTTATGTCACATGTGATGAACACTTATAAGCGTCTGCCGATCGCTTTCGAGCGCGGCGCGGGAAGCTGGGTGTGGGACACGCACGGCAAACGCTATCTCGACGCGCTGTGTGGAATCGCCGTGTGCGGGCTCGGCCACAGCCATCCGCGGCTGGTGGCCGCGATCACCGAGCAGATCGGCAGGCTGATCCATACGTCCAATCTCTATCAGATAGAAGCTCAGGAACGCCTTGGGGAGCGCCTTGCCGCGATCTCCGGCATGGATGAGGTTTTCTTCTGCAACTCCGGATGTGAGGCCAACGAGGCTGCAATCAAGATCGCCCGCCTGTACGGTCACGGCCGGCACATCGACACGCCCGCGATCATCGTCATGGACAAGGCGTTTCACGGCCGTACTATCGCCACGCTGTCGGCCACTGGCAGCCGCAAAGTGCAGGCGGGGTTCGAGCCCCTCGTCCCCGGCTTCGTCCGGGTGCCCTTCGACGACCTCGCGGCCGTCAGAAAAGTGGCCGACAGCAACCGCAGTGTCGTCGCGGTGCTGGTCGAGCTGATCCAGGGCGAGGGCGGCATCAATATCTGTCACGGCGATTACCTGCGGGGCCTGCGCGAGATTTGCGACGCAAACGGTTGGCTGCTGATGCTCGACGAAGTGCAGAGCGGTACAGGACGCACCGGCAAGTGGTTCGCGTTTCAGCATTCGGGTGTGCGGCCCGACGTCATGACGCTCGCCAAGGGTCTCGCCTCCGGCGTGCCCATCGGCGCCTGCCTGGCGGCAGGGCCCGCCGCGGGCACCTTCAAACCCGGCAATCATGGTTCGACGTTTGGCGGCAACCCGCTTGCGTGCACCGCGGCCCTGTCGACGCTGGAGATCATCGAGTCTGAAAACATGATGGCGAACGCCACCGCGATGGGCGAATTGATCAGGGGCGACTTGCGTGCCGCGCTGGCGCGTGTACCCGGGGTGCGCGACATTCGCGGTGTGGGACTGATGATCGGCGTCGAGCTGGCGTCTGCCTGTGATGAGCTCGTCAAGCAGGCGCTGGACGTCGGGCTTCTCATCAATGTCACCAACGACAACGTGATTCGTCTGCTGCCCCCGCTCAATCTGCAGCGCGAAGAAGCGGCGCAGCTGGTCGCGCTCCTCGCGCCTTTGATTACCGCCTTCCTCGAGCGCCAGCACGCCACCCGGCCGGCAATCCAGACCGCCTGAGCGGTTTGCGCGGGCCGGCGCCATGGAGCTACGCCACTATCTGCAGTTCAGGGACTTTACTCTCGACGAGTATGAGTACCTGTTCGCGCGCACGCACTGGATCAAGGACAAATTCAAGCGCTACCAGCCCTATCAGCCGCTGGTCGACCGCACGCTCGCGCTGGTGTTCGAGAAGCATTCGACACGTACTCGCGTTTCGTTCGAGGCCGGCATGAACCAGCTTGGAGGGTCCGCGATCACGCTGATGACGCGCGACACCCAGATGGGGCGTGGCGAGCCGATCGAGGACGTCGCCAGGGTCATCTCGCGCATGGTCGACATCGTGATGATCCGCACTTTTGAGCAGACGATCATCGAGCGTTTTGCGAGCCACTCGCGGGTGCCCGTCATCAATGGCCTTACCAACGAATATCATCCGTGCCAGATCATGGGAGATATTTTCACTTACGTCGAGCAGCGCGGATCGATTCGCGGCAAGACCGTCGCCTGGATCGGCGATTCGAACAATGTCTGCAATACGTGGCTGCAGGCGGCCGCGATTTTCGATTTCAATGTCCACGTGTCGACGCCACCCGGATATGAAGTGGAGCCAGAGCGCGCGGGCATTTACGACACCAGCCATTTCGAGTCGTTCGCCGATCCCCTTGACGCAGTGCGCGGAGCCGACCTCGTCACCACCGACGTCTGGACGAGCATGGGTATGGAAGCCGAAGACGCCGAGCGCAAGCAGGATTTCGAGGACTGGCTCGTCGACTCCGAGATGATGCGGCTCGCCAGGACCGACGCCTTGTTTATGCACTGCCTGCCCGCGCACCGCGGCGAAGAAGTTGCTGCGGATGTGATCGACGGACCGCAAAGCGTGGTGTGGGATGAGGCGGAGAACCGGCTGCACGTGCAGAAAGCGCTGATGGAATACCTGCTGCTCGGCCGCACTATCGTCTGACGAGCCCAGGCCACGGCAGATTGCCACGGCGCCATCGATGGCGTGTATTTCAGGCTTCCCTTTCGCATCCACGCATACCACGCGATGACTGCCGCCGTAGCCACCCCGGCTCCCACTCTCCGTGCGCGCACGGCGCTGCTGCTGGTGGGATTATTGCTCGCAGGTTGCGTGGCGTCGCCGTCCGTTCCGGACGCGGCGAAGATCGATCGCCTGCTCTCGCTGATCGGCCAGCGTATCGCTTATATGGACGGCGTCGCGCGCACCAAATGGAACAGTGGCGCGCCGATCGAGGACCTGCCCCGCGAACAGGAAATCATCGACGGGATCGGCGACCAGGCCGCGCGCTACGGGCTCGATGCTGCGCTGGCACGGGAATTCTTTCGCGCCCAGATCGAGGCATCGAAAACGATCCAACGCGGTCGCTTTCGGCAGTGGCGTGCCGACCGTCGCGGCCCTTTTGCGAGTGTTCCGGACCTGCGCCGCGACGTCCGGCCCGCACTCGATGCGCTGACACCCGAAATGCTGACCGCGCTGGCTGCCGCGCAGCCGGTACTCGCGGGGCCGCTGGGTGCCGCCGCGCTCGAAGCCCGCGTTGCGGTCTTGTTGGCAGGCGACGCGGCCGATGCACAGGCCCGCGACCAAGCTCTCGAGCCGCTGCGCCGGATGGCGCAGGGCCGTTGATTTCGCTGGCTCTGAGCACCACGCACGCATAGAATTGCCCTTTTTTTTACGCAGGCGACCGCACCGTGCCCGATATCAAGAAAGTAGTGCTTGCCTATTCCGGAGGTCTCGACACCTCGGTCATCCTCAAGTGGCTGCAGGACACCTACGGCTGCGAAGTCGTCACCTTCACCGCCGATATCGGCCAGGGGGAAGAGCTCGCGCCCGCCCGCGCCAAGGCGCGCAAGCTCGGCGTCAGGGAAATCTTCGTAGACGATCTGCGCGAAGAGTTCGTGCGCGATTTCGTATTTCCGATGTTTCGCGCCAACGCGATCTACGAAGGCGAGTATCTGCTCGGCACCTCGATCGCGCGGCCGCTCATCGCCAAGCGCCAGATCGAAATCGCCCGCCAGACCGGTGCCGACGCGGTGAGCCACGGCGCGACGGGCAAAGGCAACGACCAGGTACGCTTCGAGCTCGGTTATTACGCGCTCGAGCCTGATATCCGCGTCATCGCACCGTGGCGCGAATGGGACCTGACTTCGCGCGAAAAGCTGCTCGAATATGCCGATCGCCACGGCATTGCCGTCGAGATGAAGAAGAAACAGGGGTCGCCGTACTCCATGGATGCCAACCTGTTGCACATCTCCTATGAGGGCCGCATCCTCGAAGACCCCGCACGCGAGCCCGAAGAGTCGATGTGGCGCTGGACGCGCGCGCCCGAAAAGGCGCCGAACCGTGCGCAGTACGTCGAGTTGCGCTACCAGCGCGGGGACATCGTCTCGATCGACGGCAGGAAACATTCTCCGGCAAAAGCGCTCGCCAAGCTCAACGAAGTGGGCGGCAGGCACGCCATCGGCCGCCTCGATCTGGTCGAGAATCGCTACGTGGGGATGAAGTCGCGCGGCTGCTATGAAACGCCGGGCGGCACCATCATGCTCAAAGCGCATCGCGCCATCGAGTCGATCACGCTCGACCGGGAAGTCGCCCACCTCAAGGATGACCTGATGCCTCGCTATGCCTCGCTGATCTATAACGGCTACTGGTGGAGCCCCGAGCGGCGGATGCTGCAGACTATGATCGACGCCACACAGGAGAGCGTCAATGGCTGGGTGCGCTTAAAGCTCTACAAGGGCAACGTCATCGTCGTCGGACGCGACTCGGACAGCCATTCGTTGTTCGATCCGGCGATTGCCACTTTCGAGGACGACCGCGGCGCCTACGACCAAATGGACGCCGCGGGCTTCATCAAGCTCAATGCGCTGCGCCTGCGCATCGCTGCCAATTTGCGCAGACGCAGGCAGCGGCGCTGAGCCTGAATTAGAGCCAGCTGCGACTAGCCTGATTTCACCGGCATGCCTACCATCGTTTCGCATGCGATGGTCGCGGTCACTGCCGGCACCGCGGCGAGGCTCAGTCGGCGCGTAATCCTGTATGGGGCGCTGCTCTCGGTACTGCCCGACATTGACGTGCTCGGTCTACCGCTCGGAATCGGTCACTACGATCTGTTCGGCCACCGCGGGTTCACGCACTCGCTGTGCTTTGCGCTGCTCGCTGCCGCCATCGCAACCGCGGTCATGGGGCGAGCTACAACATACCCAGTAACCGCAACACGCCCTACATTCGTCTTCCTGTTTGTGTGCACGGCGTCGCATGGCATGCTCGATGCCATGACGAATGGGGGAGCCGGAATTGCGTTCTTTTCGCCATTTTCGAACGAGCGCTATTTCTTCCCGTGGACACCTCTCGAGGTGTCGCCGATAGGATGGGATTTTTTCTCCGGCGACGGGCTGCTCACGCTGGTGAGCGAAGGAATATGGTTGGGCCTGCCGTGCGCCGCGGTCTGGTTCCTCACGACCCTCGCACGCTCGCGGCGCAGCGGGTCCGACGGCTGACAACGGTTGCGGCTCGTCACGCGGAACGGCTCGTTCAGCGACCCCGTGATTCGGCGCAAGCGATGCCAACGGCGCAAAGCATGTCGCATAGCACGGCCCCGACGGCGACGCCGGTATAATCCGCACTTTCATCCAGCGGGGATCAGCATGCCTTCCTTCGATATCGTCTCCGAGGTCAATCAGGTCGAGATCAGGAATGCCGTCGACCAATGCAACAAGGAAATCACCAATCGCTTCGATTTTAAAGGCTCCGATGCCCGCGTCGAGTTCCAGGACAAAGACCAGGAAAAGGTGCTCATGGTGTTTGCCGACGACAACTTCAAGCTCGGCCAGGTCAAGGACGTGCTGAACGCCAAGCTCGCCAAACGGGGCGTCGACATCCGCGCGCTCGCGCCCGGCGCGGTGGAAAAGACCAGCGGCGATACCGTCAAACAGCCCGTGACGGTGCGCATCGGCGTCGAGCAGGAACTCGGAAAAAAAATAGTGCGGCTCGTCAAGGACAGCAAGCTGAAAGCGCAGGCGAGCATTCAGGGCGATGCGGTGCGCGTTTCCGGAGCCAAGAAGGACAACCTTCAGGAAGTCATCGCCCTCGTGCAAAAATCGATTACCGACATTCCCCTGCAATACCGAAATTTTCGCGACTAGCCTGGCAGCGCTCGAGCAAAGCTTGTGGAGGGTTGCCATGCCTTTACCGCCCCCTCCCCCCTCGTTCTTGTAGGCTGTCGTTGGCCTCGTCGACGCCTTTTACACTTCCGCGGTTCACCGCGCGTGGCCGTTCTTAAGTAATTGATGTGCTTGTAAAAAATAGTGGGCGTATTTCATGCTTGCGGCTTTCCCATCGTCGTGGGGAACCGAGTTGACTGCGCGTCAGATCGCAGGCGTATTTCAGGGCAGACATGCGCACGCGTTCAGCCGGGCTGCGCGTCGTACTTCCCTGTTTCTGGCTTATCGCTTCGCAGGCGGCATCAGCCACGCCCTTCTTCGCACCCGACCTCGGAGCATCATTCGACGGTCACACGCAGAACTGGACTGCCGATGCCGACACGCCAAATAGACCGATCGGGAGTCATCCCAGCGCTGCCGTCGGCGATGAGCGCTCGACCGGCCTGATCGACAAGCAAACGCTGATCGGTGCCAAGGCCCTGGTGCAGGAGGCGATCAACGGCGCACGCGAACTCGGGACCTCCGCACTGACAGCAGCGGGACTGGACGACCCGGGCACCGCACAGGGCACCGATAGCGACTATTTCAGCGCCGGACTGTTCTCTCCGCACACTAATCATGAGGCAGCGACCCCGCTTCGCTGGTCCCCTGCGATGAGCGCAGCACCGGACGCCGCGACACGCCTGACCGACGACAGCGAAGGCTCTGCCGATGTTGTGGTGCAGTCGATCGCCACCGCGATCGCGCTGATGACCGATCCGGTTGTGCTCGTAACGGCGTTGATCGGCCTTCTCCTTTTCGAGTCGGCCAAGTACGTGCAGATGAGTCGGCGCAGACGACGCGAGAGGCGACTGCGGCGCATCCAGGAGCGCTTGATGCGGATGGGCGTTAAGCCAGCCCTTTTACCCAACGATCGTAAACGCCGTCGGCCACGCGGTTCAAAGCGGCAAGGCGCCGGGCGAGATCGGCTTTGATCGCTACTACCGGCTGGACTGCCGGACTGTTGCTGCGGCTGATCTCGCCACTGCCGCTTTCGCACCAGATATCCACCATTTCTTGCGTCATCTCGATATGACATTGCATCCCCAGATGCTTACCGAGCGCGAATGCCTGATTCTCGCAGTAGGCGTTCGACAACACGCGCTCGGCGCCCTCGGGCAGGCTGAACGTCTCGCCGTGCCAATGGAATGACTCGAACGAGGGCGGCATGTGGCCGAACCAGGCGCGCGCGGTCGGCGAGTCCGGGACGGTGACTAGACCCCAGCCGATTTCCTTGTGCGCATTGCGGGCTACCGTTCCACCGAGTGCCTTCGACATCAACTGTCCGCCCAGGCAATGCCCCAGGACAGGCACGTCCACATCGACTGCATCACGGATGATCCCCAGCACGGGTGCAAGCCACGGCAGATCGTCGTTGACGCTCATCGCGCCGCCCATGAATGCCAGACCGCTGAACGCGCGCGCATCCGCCGGGACCGGATCGCCGGCATCGATCCTGACGAGCTGCCAGGGGATCCGATGGCTGTCGAGATATGTGGCAAAATATCCCGGACCCTCGGTGAGGGCGTGCCTGAAAATTGCTACTGGTTTCATCGGGTACTCACGCTGAATAGTCCTCCATGTTTGTAGCGGTTCATCATACTTTAGCGGCCTTGTGTCTGGTATTCGCGTGCGCCGTAGCGCATGCAGCCGATGTCAACCTGAATGGAGTCGTCGGCAGCCGGGCCTTGCTCATCATCGATGGCGGCAAGCCGCGCTGGTTCACGGCGGGCGAGACCTCGCCGGCCGGCGTCAAGCTGGTGAGCGTCAGCGGCGATACGGTAGTCATCGAGTATGGGGGCAGCCGCGAATCGCTGACGCTCGGACGAAGCGCACGGCTGGCCGGCAACGCGCGCTCGACGGGCGCGCAGACTGTGGTGCTGACAGCCGATAACCGGGGGCACTTCATCACCACCGGAACGATCAACGGAATATCGGTGCGATTTCTGGTCGATACGGGTGCATCGCTCATTTCGATGAGCAGCAGCGAGGCCAAGCGGCTCGGCATCAACTATACAACCGGGCAGAGGACGTACACCTCCACCGCGAACGGCGTCGTGCCCACATACATGGTCAAGATCGACGAAGTGCGACTGGGCGATGTCAGGCTCAACAACGTCGACGCCATGGTGCACCCCAGTGACAATCTGCCGATCGTGCTGCTGGGCATGAGCTTTCTGAACCGCATGGAGATGAAAAGGGACGGCGAGAAGATGATGCTGACGAAAAGGTTCTAGGGAAGCTCTGACTAAGCCTCTCTACGAGTTCCAGCTTCCCCTGACTTAGGGGATTTACAAGGGGGCATCGCCCCTGGCATCGCCCCCTTGTTCAGACATTCCCTAGGATCGAGGATTGCGGTGAGCGAATGCGCTCTCGAAGGGTAACCTCGATCCTCAATCCTGCTTTTCTTCCGGCCCGACCTGCGCCAGCAGGTGCCCGAACTTGGCCCGCTTGGTTTGCAAGTACATGCGATTCGATGGACCCGGCGCGACCTCCAGCGCGACGCGCTCGGTGACCGTAAGCCCAAACTTCTCCAATGCCTGGACTTTGTCGGGATTGTTCGTCAACAGACGCACGCGGCGCACGCCGAGATCGAACAGGATATGGGCGCCGGTCTTGTAATCGCGCATGTCTGCCGCGAAACCCAGCGCATGATTCGCTTCGACCGTGTCCTGCCCCCGATCCTGAAGGGCGTACGCGCGAATTTTGTTGAGCAGGCCGATCCCGCGGCCTTCGTCGAACATGTAAATCACCACGCCGCTGCCCGCGCATTCGATGGTGGCCATCGCGGTTTCCAGCTGCTCGCCACAATCGCAACGCTCTGAGCCGAACACGTCGCCAGTGAGACATTGCGAATGCAACCTCACGAGCGTGGGCACGTCCGGCTTTATCTCGCCCTTGACCAGGGCGACGTAGAGGGTGGTTTCAAGGTCGTCGCTGTACACCATCAGCCGAAACGCGCCAGCCTTGCGCGTCGGCAGCACCGTCTCGGATTTGCGCCTGATCTGCCGCTCATGCCTGCGATACGCAATCAGGTCGGCGATCCTGAGGATGCGCACGTCGTGGCGCTGCGCGAACGCCTCGAGTTCCGGCATCCGCGCCATCGTGCCGTCATCGTTCATGATCTCGCAAATGACCCCCGCGGGCTTGAGCCCCGCCATGCGCGCCAGATCGACCGCGGCTTCCGTGTGTCCCCGGCGCGCGAGCACGCCGCCGTCCACCGCGCGCAGCG
Source organism: Burkholderiales bacterium (assembly GCA_046715035.1). Classification (GTDB taxonomy): domain Bacteria; phylum Pseudomonadota; class Gammaproteobacteria; order Burkholderiales; family SG8-41; genus PALSA-1004. Next base: position 15,851 of record JBKJZR010000219.1, read on the forward strand.
TCTGCAGGCGTCCCGGCCGGATGAGGTCACCGGGTCGTGTGCCGTCCGCGATCGCCACTGCGACAGTACGCGCGCGGTCATGCGCCGACATGCCCGAGCCGACACCTTCGCGCGCGTCTATCGGCGTTGCAAACGCGGTCAGGAACCTGGTGGTATTGCCGATATCGTCAGAGAGCAGCGCTAACCCCAGTTCACGCATGCGCTGTTCGGTGAGCGCCAGAGACACCAGGCCGCGCCCGTGAGTCGCCATGAAATTGATGGCGTCGGGTGTCGCGCGCTCGGCCGCGACGAACAGATCGCCCTCGTTCTCGCGATCCTCGTCGTCGACCAGAATAACGGCGCGTCCCCGGCGCACGTCGGGAAGAATTTGCTCAACGATGAATTCGCTGGTGCGGTCTAGTTCGCTCATGCGGAGAGGCGGGCGTATAAAAAAGTTACGACATCTGCTGGCAGGCCACAGGCAACCGATGGGGCGTCTCAACAACCGGGCAAGATTGGACAGACATCACGCACGGAACAGGCCGCCCGCATGAAGTCGCGATTACTGCGCCTGGGCGCTTGTCGGACTTTCAGCAAAAATGGGGCGGTTTTGCTTTTAGCTGTTGCCGTCGAGCCCAATCGCGCGCGCCGGTCATGATATCAGCCGCAAGAATTCGGCACGCGTGCGTTCCTGCTCGAACTCGCCTGTGAAGGCGGAAGTAGTGGCCGTCGAATGCTGCTTTTGAATGCCGCGCATGACCATGCACAGGTGCTGGGCTTCGAGCACCACCGCCACCCCCAGAGGCTGGAGAGTGTCCTGTATGCAGTTGCGGATCTCGACTGTCAGGCGCTCCTGCACTTGCAGGCGCCGGGCAAAAGCATCGACCACGCGCGGTATCTTGGACAATCCGACGATACGCCCGTTGGGAATATAGGCGACGTGCGCCTTGCCGAAGAACGGCAGCAGATGATGCTCACAGAGTGAATAAATCTCGATGTCCTTGACGATGACCATCTGCTGATACTCTTCCCTGAACATCGCTGAGCGCAGAATGGCGGCAGGATCGAGATCGTAGCCGTGGGTCAGGAACTGCAGGGCCTTGGCCACACGCTCCGGCGTCTTTGCCAATCCTTCACGGTCGGGGTTTTCGCCGAGGTCTTGCAGGATGTCATGGTACCTGTCAGCGATGCGCCGTACGGTCCGCTCGTTGTACTGGTCGACCTTGAGGTAACCGTTCTCGCCGTCGTCGGTCGTTCGGCTTACCAGCGCCTTCGTCCCCAAGGGTTTGTAGATCTCCGATGAATCCTCGTGCTGCATCTCCTCTCGGAGCTTCCTCAGTTGTTCCGGCGAGGCTAGAATCGAGCTGTCGTCTTGCATGGTCTGCCACCTTTCTAATGAACGTGACGGGCTCTGGCAAGTCTTTGGGTACGTCGTGTGCGGTCGTCTCAGTATACTATCCGGTGAGTTTCGACCGTATTGCGTCCGCGATGCCTTCGCCGTTGAGTCCGCAGCTTGCCAACTGCAGCGCAGGGTCGCCCTGATCGATAAAGCGGTCAGGCAATCCGAGCCGCAGGACCCTCGTCGCGACACCCTGCTCATGCAGCGATTCAATTACGGCGCTGCCCGCGCCGCCCATCACGACATTTTCTTCGACAGTGACCAGCAGACCGTGCTGCGCGGCCATTCCTGCGACCAGCGCATGGTCGAGCGGTTTGACGTAGCGCATGTTGACAACGGTCGCATTGAACTCTTCCGCGGCAGCCAGCGCGGGTGTCAGCATGCTGCCGAACGCGAGAATGGCAACACGCCGGGCGAGCGGACCTTCCGCAGTCCCCTGCCGGCGGATTTCGCCCCTGCCGATCGGCAGCGCCTCCATCGGCTTCACGATCGCCACGCCCGGGCCGGCGCCGCGAGGGTAGCGCACCGCCGCCGGCGCGTTCATCTGAAACGCGGTGAACAGCATGCGCCTGCATTCGTTTTCGTCGGACGGCACCATCACCGTCATGTTGGGAAGACAGCGCAGATACGAGATATCGAAGCTGCCGTGGTGCGTCGCACCGTCCGCCCCGACCAGGCCGGCGCGGTCGATAGCGAGCACGAGCGGCAGATTCTGGATCGCGACGTCATGAATAAGCTGGTCGTATGCCCTCTGCAAAAACGTCGAATAAATCGCCATCACCGGCTTGTAGCCTTCGCATGCCAGTCCGGCGGCGAACGTCAGCGCGTGCTGCTCGGCGATGCCGACGTCGAAATAGCGGTCGGGGTAAAGCTCGGAAAAACGCACCAAACCCGAGCCTTCGCGCATCGCCGGGGTGATGCCGATCAGCCGCTTGTCGATCGCTGCCATGTCGCATAGCCAGTCGCCGAATACCTGGGTGTACGTGGGCTTGCCGCTGCTCTTGCCGCCGACGATGCCGTCGATGGGCTTGAACTTCGATACCCCGTGATAGAGCACGGGATCGGCTTCGGCAAGCTTGTAACCCTGGCCTTTCTTGGTCACGACATGCAGGAACTGGGGACCTTTAAGCTCGCTGATGTTCTTGAGCGTCGGTATCAGCGCATCGAGATCGTGGCCATCGATCGGACCGATGTAATTGAAGCCGAACTCCTCGAACATCGTGCCCGGCGTCACCATCCCTTTGATGTGCTCTTCTGCACGCTTGGCAAATTCGCCAAGCACCTTGGTGCCCGCGCGCCTGGCGGTCGCGTAGAAACGACCCGACATCAGCTTGGCCAGATATTTGTTGAGCGCGCCCACGGGCGGTGAAATCGACATGTCGTTGTCGTTGAGAATGACGAGCAAATCGGTATCGGCTGCGCCGGCGTTGTTCAATGCCTCGAAGGCCATACCGGCGCTCATTGCGCCGTCGCCGATGATCGCCACGACACGCCGCTTGATGCCGGCCAGTTTGGACGCGGTGGCCATGCCGAGCGCCGCGCTGATCGAGGTGCTCGAATGCGCGGTTCCGAAAGTGTCGTAAACGCTCTCCTCGCGCCTTGGAAAGCCGGAAATGCCTTCCCACATGCGCAGTTTTTGCATACCCGCACGGCGCCCCGTCAGTATCTTGTGGCCATAAGTCTGATGTCCCACATCCCACACCAGCCGATCGTGCGGCGTGTCGAACACGAAATGCAGCGCGATGGTGAGTTCGATAGTGCCCAGGTTTGACGACAGATGGCCGCCGGTGTGGCTTACCGACTCGATCAGAAACTGGCGCAGCTGCTGCGCCAGCTCCAAGAGCTGCTTGCGATCGAACGCGCGCAGATCGCGAGGGTCAGCGATCGTTTTCAGCAGCTCGTACATCAAAACTCTCTCAACACAATGAAATCGGCGAGTTGGCGCAGCCGCAGCGCGCGGGCGTCGATGCTGTCGAGCGCCGCCAGGGCGTCAGCGTGCAAGTCCCTCGCCAGCTTTTTAGCATCGGCCACGCCCAGCGCGCTGACATATGTCGGCTTATGATGACGCGCGTCCTTGCCTGCCGTTTTCCCCAGCGTGGCGGTCGTAGCTTCGGTGTCGAGGACGTCGTCGACAACCTGAAACGCCAGCCCGATACATTTGGCGAAATGGTCCAGCCGGTCGAGCTCGCTGGCTGCCAGCGGCTCGCCGCAGCGCGCGCCGAGCAGTGTCGCCGCGCGGATCAGCGCACCCGTCTTGTGGATATGCATGAATTCGAGCTCGGGCAGACTCAGGGACTTGCCTATCGCGGCAAGGTCGATTGCCTGCCCGCCCGCCATGCCCCGCGATCCCGCTGCAGAAGCCAGCAGTTTCGTCATCTCGAGCTGCGTCTCCGTCGCCTCCGTCAGACGATATTCTCCCAGCACCTGAAAAGCGAGGCTCTGCAGGGCGTCGCCTGCAAGCAGCGCGGTCGCCTCGTCGAACTCGATGTGACAGGTGGGTTTACCTCTCCTCAGGACGTCGTCGTCCATGCACGGCAAATCGTCGTGGACCAGCGAATACGCATGGATAAGCTCGACGGCAACACCGACGTAGGCGACGCGCTCGGCCGTGGCCTGGGCAATTTCACCGGCCGCGAACGCCAGCAGAGGACGCACCCGTTTGCCGCCGCCCAGCACGGCGTAGCGCATCGCCTGGTGCAGGCGCTGGGGAAAAACCTCTGGCGCAGGCAGGACGCTTTGCAGTTGAGATTCGATACGCTGCTGGTGCGCCGCCGCCCAACGCTGGAAATCGACGGCCGCTAGCACACGTGTTTCGTCATGTCGGAGGCTCTGTTTTATCGTCGTCGTCACCGGCAAGTTTCTTCAATGTTCCGGCTTCGAGCACCTTGACCTGCTGTTGCGCATCCGCGAGCTGCGCCTGGCAGAACTTGAGCAATTCGGCGCCACGCTTATAGGCCGCGAGCGAATGCTCGAGCGACAGTTGTCCGCCCTCCATGCGCGTGACGATGGTTTCGAGCTCGTTAAGCGCGCTCTCGAACGTGAGATGCTGGTCGGATCTCGCCGGCTTCACCATGCGCGCACGCAGCGGTCTGGGAAAAAACTGAGAACATAGCGCAATCAGAGGGATGCGGTCAACGTGCGATGCGAGCTTTTTCGACCAGAGCAACCGACCTCCATGCGGCAGGCTTGCCGTGGTTGAACGGTATAATCGCGGCGCGTCGCCCGTTTCGTTGCGGCACCTTTTTTTCCAGCACCATGCAAGGAGAATCCATGCTCAAGAATTGGTTGACGATGTTGTTCATCTTTTTGGCTACCGCACTGATGCCGATCGCGCAGGCGGCTACTGCGCTTGGGCCGCGGCGAAGGACAAGCTCGCCCCCGGCGATCCGACCGTATACAAGGTCGTGGATAACAAGCTCTATTTAAACGTGAACCAGGAAGTCGCCGCGCGTTGGGAGAAAGACATCCCCGGTCTTATCCGCGCGGCCGATGCGAATTGGCCGAAGCTCGGGAAATGAAGTAATTCTGTTGGGCCTCAGAGTGTGCCCAGTCGTTCACTTCACCAGCCGCGAGTTCGGATACGCGGCGTACCAGCCGAACCAGAATGCACGGTGCGCGGGCAAGCGCTTGAGGGTTTCGCCTTGCGGGCCGGTCAACTGCGATTCTTCAATCTTCCAGGTCTTCCCAGCGCGGTCCTGAGCGGCATTCTCTCCGTTCCAGCTCGCAAACGCCGCGTCGCGCGATTCGTACACCCGGTTGGCGCCGCCCGCGTCGGTGAGAACCACGAAATTCGTCCGCCCGATACGATCGTGATAAACGCGGTTGGTTGCAAGAAAGTCGGCCGCGATCGCCAGTTGCTCGCCCGGGACGTCAGAGAACCGCAATGCCAGCACCTCGGCTTTGTTGGAGAGGCGCTCGTCGAGCTTCGGCACGTTGAACATCAGCCGGTCGGTGGCGAAGTAGTCGCGGTAAGCAACGCCTTCGCCGTAATCGCGCCGGTGCCCTGTGTCGAGCGAGAGCACCAACGTGCCGGGGTGGCGTTTCCTCCACTCCTTCCAGGTCGTGGTGACGACGTAGAGCGGCTTCAGTTCGATGCCCTTCCCGACCAGTGGCCCCACCACCGGCGTACCCGTCAGCGTGGACCACAACGACTTGCTGGCATGGTCGTACATCAGCTTGTTCGACCGGTAGAGAAACCCGCTCGTGCCCAGTTCGTAATGCACACCGTTAATCGTGACGTCGTAGAGGATCATCGAGCCGCACAGCGTGCAGTACACGCCGTTCAGCTTGCGCCCGGCGATAGTGTCCCTGAACATCTCGTGCCAGGCAAGAATGCGCTTGGGATACGCGCGCACGTCGCCGTCAATGGCAACGCCGAACACGATATTGTCGTCCCCGAGCCAGCCGGCCTCGCGCGCCGGGATCATCTTCGGGTTCACCAGCGGCGGAATGCCGTCGCGGCGCACACCACCCCAGCGGATCTCGTCAAGGCGGATGATCGACTGCGGTTTCCCATGAAAGTATTCGCGAAAACTCGGATCCAATCGCTCATAGAACGCCGCCTTGAATTCCGCGTATTCCGGATGCGCGCCGGGCTCCAAGGACCAAAGCCACTCGTACCAGCGGTTAATGTCGCCGCCGAAGGTGCGACCCGATACTTTCTCCAGTAGCGTGATGACGCTGGACTGCACCCGGCGGCTGGGCAGAAACCCGATCATCTCGAGCAGCATTCCGGCGTAGGCGTCCCGCCAGTTGTCGCCGATGCGCTTGAGAGAGGCGAGCGCCTTCGCTTCATCCTCGTCGGCAAGGCTGTAGAACGCCGCAAGGGGAACGACGACCGGACGTGGCGAAGCGGGGGGCTTGCCGGCGTTCTGAGCCGCGATCGGCTGGCTTGCGCAGCAGGCCGCAATCAAAAAAATGAGAATTGAAGCGCGATAGTCGACAGCATGCATGATGGAAAAACTTTATGTCAAAATCAGTTCGTCTACCAGCGCAGCAGGCGCGGGCCAAACAGCGCGCCCAGAACGGCCGGAATCAGGATGCCGAGCAGGTACCAGACGCCGATGAACGGCGCCGCCATTTCAGGGCAGTACAACGC
>JBKJZR010000220.1:0-8452 GCA_046715035.1 Burkholderiales bacterium
CATTCGACGCGGATCCCGGCGGCGTCAGCCACCTTCTGCCACTTCTCGATCTCGCGCTTCAGGAACGCGGCAGTCTGCGCGGGCGTCAGCACGAGCGGCTCCATCGCCAGACTTGCAAGCCGCTCGACGTAATCGGGTCGGGCCAGCACTTTATTGTGCGCAGCGACGATGCTCGCCTGCACCGCGGCCGGTGTCCTGACCGGCACGGCGATCCCCCACCACGTGCTGGATACGATCGCCGGCATGCCGAGCGCGGCAAATGTCGGCGTGTCGGGAAGCGGCGCGAGCCGGCGCGTGTGGGAAGCGGCGAGCGCCCGCAAGCGGCCGCTCTTGACGTGCGCCAACACGGCCGAGAGATCGTTGACCACCATGTCGACCTCTCCGGACAGCAGGCCGACGGTCGCCGGCGCGCCGCCTTTGAATGGAACGTGCAGGATGTTGATGCCGGCGTGGTACTTGAACAGCTCGCCGCCCATCTGCACGATCGTACCGGTGCCCGCTGACGCAAACGTATACTTGCCGGGCTGCTGCTTCGCCAGGGCGATGAGCTCTTTCACACTTTTCGCGGGAAGGCTTTCCCTGACGGCGAGGACGTGCGGCGCGTTCGCCACGAGCCCGATCAGCGCAAAGTCGCGAAAGACGTCGTAGGGCAGATTTTTCATGAGCACGAGGTTCACGGCGAACGTGCTCGTCGAGCCGAACAGCAGCGTGTGTCCGTCGGGATTCGAGCGCGCCGCGATCTCGGTGCCGATAATGCCCGCAGCGCCCGCCCGGTTATCGGTGACGACCTGTTCGTGCCAGAGGTCGGTCAGATGCTGAGCGAAGAGCCGTCCGACGAAATCCGCGGGACCGCCCGCGGGAAACGGGATCATCATGCGCACCGGGCGCGTCGGGAACGAATCGGCCGCCAGCGTGGGCGCGCCCCCGCAGCAAACGATGAACAGCGCCGCGGTGCGACAGCCGTCGACGCAGAATCGGCGCCAAGCCGGCTGCTGAGTCGCGTCGGGATCCGGCATTCGATGTACCCGTGGGTTGCGGTGACGTGCGTTGCAGGATTTCGGCAATGATGAACGATGCGTCGTCTAGTCGAAGTACGGCTACGCGCCGCCCGCCCTGCGCTCGAGAAACGACAGCACGTCATCCACGCAGCGCTCGGGCAGGTAATCGCAGACGTTGTGACGCGCATTTTCGTAGTACTTGAGCTCGCTGCCGGCGATGCGCTTTTGCATCTCCTCGTAGACCGACGCATGACCGATCGGCTCGGCGCCGGGGCCGACGATCAGCGTTGGACATTTGATCGCCGCGATCTCATCGGTGAAATCCGTGTCCGTCCAGTAGCCGACGAAGCGCGCGATGTATGCGGGATCGTTCTTGCAGATCTCGTCGAGAAACCAGTCGATCAGGCCCTGATCGACCTCGCCGACGGGAAAGCGGTCGGCAATCGTTTCCGCGAACACCGGGCGCATGCCCCGCTGCGCCACGTCGCGCAGCCACACCTTGCCCTGCTCCCCCTGGAAGCCCGGTGCCGAGCCGAACAGGACCAGGCTTTTCACGCGTGCGGGATGATGGATCGCCAGCTGCTGCGCCGAATAGCCGCCGGCCGAGTTGCCCACGACGTGGACCGTGTCCAGCTTGAGGTGGTCGAGCAGCTCGACCACGTCCGTCATCAGGCGTTTTTTGTCGAGCGGCAGGTCATCGGGGGGAATCTGCGACGCGCCGTGGCCGCGCATATCCATGCGTATCACGCGATAGCGGCGCGCGAGCCCGGGCACCATCGAAAAGAAGCGCTGCGAAGCGCCCATCGCCGAGTGCAGCATGAGCAGCGGTTCGCCCGGTGTCCAGGGGTCGGTAAAGTCATCGATGTAGTAGGCGATGTGGATGCCGTCGCTGGTCTTGAACGTCTGTTTTTCCATTGCTGTCCTCGCTGGCTGCGGCTTATTGCGGCGTGATGCCTGCGGCCATCACGATCTTCGCGAACTTGGCCACATCGTCGCGGATGATCTGGGCGAATTGCTGAGGCGTGCTCGATTCCGGCTCCGATCCGCCCGCGACGAATTTTTCCTGCAGATCCTTCATGGCGATCGCCTTCACGATCGCAGCGTTGAGCCGCTCGACGAGCTCGCGCGGCATGTTCGGCGGCCCCATTACCCCGAACCACGAGGTCAGCTCGTAGCCCGCCAGCCCGGCCTCGCTCATCGTCGGCACGTTGGGGAGGCTCGCGGTGCGGCGGGTGCCGGTCACCGCCAGCGGCCGCAGCTTGCCGGAATTGATGTGGACGAGCGTCGATTGCACCACCGTGATCATCATGTCGACCTGCCCCGCGAGCAGATCGACGAAAGCGGGCGTATCGCCCTTGTAGGGAACATGCACGATGTCGACTTTGGCGAGCGACTTGAACATCTCCGCCGAGAGGTGCGGCGTAGCGCCGGTGCCGGAGGAGGCGTAATTCATCTTTCCCGGATGCGCTTTCGCGAGCCCGATGAGCTCCTTTACATTCTTGGCCGGCAGCGCCGCCGGTACCACGAGCACGTTCTGGATGCGGCAGGTCAGCGATAACGGCGTGAAATCCCGGAGCACATCGAACGGGAGCTTGGCATACACGCTCGGCGCGACCGCGAGCGAACCGAAGCCCATGAGCAGGTTGTAACCATCCGGCGCAGCCTTGGCGATGCCGTCAGCGGCTATCGTCCCGCCCGCACCGCCGCGGTTTTCGACGATGACGCTGTGCCCGAAAAGCTCGCTCAGCTTCTGCGCGAGCACGCGCGCGTGATAGTCGTTCGCCCCGCCTGCCGGAAATCCCGAGATCAAACGCACGGGCTTGGCGGGGTATGTCTCGGCGGCCTGCACGCCCGCCGCCGCGCAGCCGAGGAGCGACGCTACCACGAACAGTCCGACCTTCATCCCGCCTTGCGTACGCATGTCCACCGAATCATAGCGATCGGTCCCTTACGGGGCAAGCTGCACCCGCCGGCGCCGGTTGCACGCGTGCTATATTTGCGGACGTAGAGACTCGCCTGCGTTTGCATCGTTCATCTCACAGCGAGTCACACGCGAGGTGCGGAAATGACGTCAGCCCAGGTCGCAATGCATGCGGTCCTTTGCACGATAGTAGGCGCAACGTGCGGGCCGGGTGTTTACGCGCAATCCTTCCCGTCCAAGACGCTGCGCATCGTGGTGCCGTTTCCACCGGGCGGCCCGTCCGATTATGCGGCGCGCATCCTGGCGCAGAAGCTGCCGGAATATGTAGGCCAGCAGACGATCGTCGATAATCGTCCGGGCGCCTCCGGCATGCTGGGCGCGGAGCTGGTCGCGCGCGCGGCGCCGGACGGTTACACGATGGTCATCGCCAACACGGGCATGCTGACGATCCTGCCGCACCTCGAAGCGAAAATGCCCTACGACCCGCTGCGCGACTTCACGCCGATCACCAACCTGGTCGGCGGTCCCTCGTTTCTGCTGGTTCATCCGTCGCTACCCGTGCGCGATGTGAAGCAGCTCATCGCTCTCGCCAAGAAGCGTCCCGGGCAATTGACCTACGCCTCGGCAAGCATCGGCCAGATCTCGCACATGAACGGCGAGCTGATGAAGCTGCTGGCGGGCATCGATCTCCTGCACGTGCCGTACAAGGGGACGGGACCGATCATGCCCGAGCTGATCGGCGGCCAGGTTTCGATGACCTTCTCGACCTCGGCCGACAACCTGCAATTCGTCAAGGCTGGACGCGTGCGCCTGCTCGCAGTGACCGGTAAGCAGCGTCTGCCGATGATTCCCGACACCCCGACGATGGCTGAATCGGGGCTGCCCGGCTTCGATTCGCTCAACTGGAATGGCATCGTCGGGCCGGCTGGCATGCCGCGTGAGATCCTGCTGCGACTCAATCGCGAATTTGCGCGCGCGCTCAATTCGCCCGATATCAAAGAGCGGGTGTCCGCGCTGGGCAACTTCGTGATCGGCGACAGCCCCGAACAATTCGGTGCTTACATCCGCGACGAGTACGACAAGTGGGGTCGCGTCGTGAAGCAGGCGAACATCAAAGCAGCCGGGTGAAGCGGCGCGCGCGCCGCGGATAACGTCACGATGCCGCGGCCAGTCGCGGCAGCTCGCGCAGGAATGCGCGCATCTCCTGCGCGCAGCGGTCGGGGATCTCGCCGACCATGCTATGGCCGGGCCCGTGTATCCCCACGTAACGCAGGTTGCGCAGATGCTTGCGCATCAGGTCGTATTCGCGGGCCTCGACCATCGGGTCGGGCTCCGGCACCACCATCAGTGTAGGACACGTGATGGCCCCGAGCTTTTCGGGAAAGTACTCGCTCGCCATCAGCGGCACGAAGCGGCCGAGAAATTCGGGCGTCACGCCTTCGGCCGTATCGAGAAACCATTGGTCGCGTGCGGGATCGGCCTCGCCGATGCGGTCGCGCAGCGTTTCGGTGAGAAACTGGCGCACCCCGCCCCGGGCCACACGCGCGAGCCAGTCGCCCTTCCGGGGCCGCTCGGGATTGATGCCGGCGGTCGCCGCGAACAATGCGAGCGACGCGAAGCGCTCGGGAAACCGCAGTGCAGCGTGCATCGCGATGATGCCGCCCGCCGACGCGCCGGCGACATGCGCCTGGCTGCAACCGAGGTGATCGAGCAGCTCGACGAGATCTCGCGCGAGCCGCTCGTTGGTCAGCGGCTGGCCCATTCCCGCCTCGGATTTGCCATGGCCGCGTATGTCGGGCCGCACCACCCGGTAATCGCGCGCCAGGTGCGGCACCCATGCGTACAAACGCTGCGCGCTGCCCATGCCTGGATGCAGCAACACCACGTATTCGGCCTGCTTCCACGGGTCGGTAAAATCGTCGAGACAATAATGCAGCGACGTGCCGTCGCTCGCCTGGAATGCTTGGGATAGGGTCATCGGTAGGGGCGCAGCTCGGTCGCGCGCGTGACAGCGACGCGCGCTTCAACAGAGAGAGGAGACAGCGGATTATAGTTGAAGCGCATAGCGCGCGTGCGGACGGCCGCGGCAACAGCGTTTTGCTACTATGCAGAGCGCATTACATCCGCCGCACTCACCGGAGAATCGACGTGCCTCGTCTGCTACTCGCCGTCACGACAGCGATCGCGCTCACGCCGTATGGCCATTTGCACGCCGCTGTCGACGACCGCGCTTATCCGCTGCGCCCGATCCGGCTGATTGTGCCGTTTGCGCCGGCCGGCAGCGCCGACAACCTCGCGCGCACATTGCAACCCGCGCTCAGCGATGCGCTCGGCCAGTCACTGGTCATCGATAACCGGCCTGGCGCAAGCAGCATCATCGGCACTGACCTTACTGCAAAAGCGGCGCCCGACGGCTATACGCTGCTGCTGATCACGACCACCCATACGGTGAACCCCGCGCTCATGAGCAAGCTGCCGTTCGATGCGCTCAAGGATTTCGCTCCGGTTGCACTGGTCGTGTCCCAGCCCAACATTCTCGTCGTGCACCCGGCGGTGCCGGCCCGCTCCGTGAAAGAGCTCATCGCGCTCGCCAAGGCCAAGCCCGGCTCGCTCACCTTCGCCTCCGGCGGCAACGGCAGCTCGCCGCATCTTTCCGGCGAGCTGCTCAAGATGGTCGCCGGGATCCAGATCACGCACGTGCCGTACAAAGGCTCCGGTCCCGGCGTCACCGATCTGCTCGGTGGTCATGTGCAGATGATGTTCGCCGGGCCACTGGCCATCGAACAGCACATCAGGCTGGGACGCCTGCGCGCGCTCGCTGTTGCCGACGCGCGCCGTTCCGCGGTGCTGCCCGAGGTGCCTACCATGGCCGAGGCCGGTGCGGCGGGCGTCGAAACAGGCACCTGGTACGGCATGCTTGCCCCGGCGCGCACGTCACCGGCCGTAGTCGACACACTCTACGCCTCGATCGCACGAGTTTTGCAACTGCCCGAGCTCAAAACGCGCCTGCTCGCGCAAGGTGTCGATATCGTGGCGATGCCGCCCCGGGAGTTCGGCGTGATGCTGCGCAATGAGATCGCCAAATGGAGCAAGGTCGTGAAGGACGCGAACGTGCAGGCGAACTGAGCGCAGATGACGGCGTGCATCGAGCGCCGCCGATGTCCATGATTTCGCGAAACTGGCAGAATACAGATCCGGCAACTCACAGGATGCCCCATGAACCCTAAAGACTACGATCTCGAAGCATTCTGGATGCCGTACACCGCCAACCGCCAGTTCAAGGCGGCCCCGCGGCTGTTCGTGTCGGCCAAGGACATGCATTACACGACCGATGACGGACGCCAGGTGCTCGATGGCGTAGCCGGGCTGTGGTGCGTCAATTGCGGGCACGCGCGTCCCGAGATCGTCGCGGCGATTCGCGAGCAGGCCGGCAATCTCGACTACGCGCCGCCGTTTCAGATGGGCCATCCGCTGCCGTTCAAAGTGGCGCAGCGGCTGAAACAGCTGCTGCCCGGCGATCTCGACTACACGTTCTTCACCAACTCCGGCTCCGAGTCGGTCGACACGGCGCTCAAGATCGCGCTCGCCTACCACCGCGCGCGCGGCGAAGGCAGCCGGCGCTGGCTGATCGGCCGCGAGCGCGGCTACCACGGCGGCAACTTCGGCGGCGTCTCGGTCGGCGGCATTCCCGCCAACCGCAAGGCATTCGGCAACCTGCTGTCGACGGTCGACCATCTGCCTCACACGCACAACCTCGAGCACAACTCGTTCACCCGCGGCCAGCCCGCGTGGGGCGCGCATCTGGCCGACGAGCTCGAATCCCGCATCGTTGCCCTGCACGACGCGTCGAACATCGCTGCGGTGATCGTCGAGCCACTGGCAGGCTCGACCGGTGTGCTCGTGCCGCCGCAGGGATATCTCGAGCGGCTGCGGCAGATCTGCGATAAGTACGGCCTGTTGCTGATCTTCGATGAGGTCATCACCGGGTTCGGCCGGGTCGGAGCGTCGTTCGCGTGCGCGAAACTGGGCGTGATCCCCGACATCATCTGCCTCGCGAAGGGGCTGACGAACGGCAGCGTGCCGATGGGCGCGGTGGTCGTGCGCAAGGAGATCTACCAGGCGATGATGGCGGCAGCGCCCGAGAATGCAATCGAGCTGTTTCACGGCTACACGTATTCGGCGCATCCGCTCGCGGCAGCGGCAGCGCTGGCGAGCCTCGACGTCTTCGAGCAGGAGCAGCTCTTCCAGCGTGCCGCTGAGCTCGCGCCCTACTTCGAAGACGCGGTGCATTCGCTGCGCGAGCTGCCGCACGTCATCGATGTGCGCAACATGGGCATGGTCGCCGGGATCGAGCTCGAAGCGCGGCCCGGCAAGCCCGGCGCGCGCGCGTTCGAGGCATTCCAGCGCTGCTACGAAAAAGGCGTTTTGATTCGCACCACCGCGGACATCGTCGCGTTGTCGCCCCCGCTCGTCATCAGCAAGGCGCAGATCGACGAGCTTGTCGGCACGCTGGGCGGCGTGCTGCGCGAAATGGGGCGCAGCTAGCCGGATTTTTTGGCATGCGTTGGCATCTGCATGCGGCCTCGCAGCCGCGCCCGCGCCGCCTTGGAAGGCGACTCCACATGACTGTTACGTCCCCCTCGCGCGCCGCACGAAGCGCGTGGCCTTGCCTGACCATCGTAGTATGGGCATTGAGCACTCCTTCGTTTTCGATTGCCGCCGCCGCAGGAACTGCGGCCGTCTTTCCGGAGCGGCCCGTGCGCTTCATCGTCCCCTATCCGCCCGGAGGCATCACCGATATTCTGGCGCGCGTCATCGCCCAGCAGCTGACGGCGCGCTGGGGACAGCAGGTCATCGTCGACAATCGCGCCGGGGCGAGCGGCAATATCGGCACCGAGATCGCCGCGCGGGCCACGCCCGACGGGCATACCCTGTTGTTCGGCAACAGCTCGACGCACGCGATCAACCCCAGTCTCTTCTCCCGGCTCGCCTTCGACCCGATCAAGGATTTTGCCGCGATCACGCTCGTCGCCAATGTCACCAACGCGCTGCTGGTCAATCCCGCTCTGCCAGCGCGGTCGGTGCAGGACATCGTGGCGATGGCGAAGACCAAGCCCGGACAGCTCACGTTCGCGTCCAACAGCACCGGCAGCAGCAATCATCTTGCCGGCGAGCTGCTGAAGACGATGGCCGGAATCGACATGGTGCACGTGCCTTACAAGAGCGCAGTTGCCGCCGGTGTCGACCTCATCGGGGGCCGCGTCACGATGATGTTCGACAATCTGCCCACGGCCGTGCCTCACGTCAAAACCGGCAGGCTGCGTGCCGTGGCAACCACCGGTGCGACGCGCTCGCCATCCCTGCCCGAGGTCCCGACGATGATCGAGTCCGGCTTTCAGGGCTTTGTCCTGACACCGTGGTGGGGCGTGTTTGCCCCGGCGCGCACGCCGCGGGCGGTGGTGTTGAAGCTCAATGCCGAGATCGTCGCCGTTTTGCGCACCGCTGACGTGCGCGAGTCGTTCACTGCGCAGGG
>JBKJZR010000221.1:0-11933 GCA_046715035.1 Burkholderiales bacterium
GATGACTACCGAATGCTCGGCGTGCGCCAGTCCATCTTTCCCGAAAGCGAGCGCGACCAGCTCTACGACCCCTTTAAGAAATATCGGGCCTGGCTTCTTGGCGCCAAGCTCTACGATCTGAACCTCGTCGCCCAGGAGTGGCAGGCGCTGGCCGCGCCACGTTACGATTTTGTCGTCATCGACGAAGTGCAGGACGTTACAACCGTCCAGCTCGCGCTGGTACTGAAGACTCTCAAGAATCCCGGCCACTTCCTGCTCTGCGGTGATTCCAACCAGATCGTTCATCCCAATTTTTTCTCATGGGGGCAGGTGAAGAGCCTGTTCTGGCGCGATCCGAAGCTGGCTGAACGGCAGGAACTGCGAGTGCTGACCGCCAATTTTCGCAACGGACTGGAAGCAACACGCGTCGCCAACCAACTGCTGAAAATAAAGCAGCGGCGCTTTGGTTCCATCGACCGGGAAAGTAATTTTCTCGTGCAGGCGATCGGAGGTGAAAAGGGGCAGGTGGCGCTGATGCCGGACAAGGACGCCACCAAGCGCGAACTTGACCAGAAAATTCGCCAGTCCACCCAGTTCGCCGTCCTGGTAATGCGCGACGAGGACAAAGCCGAGGCGAAAAAGCACTTCGCCACACCTCTGCTGTTTTCCATTCATGAAGCCAAGGGGCTGGAATACGAGAACATCGTCCTCTACCGCTTTGTCTCGGATCACCGCGCTGAGTTCTCCGACATTGTCGAGGGCGTCGCCAAGGCTGATCTCGCTGTCGACACGCTGGATTACCGGCGCGCGAGGGACAAGAGCGACAAGTCGCTGGAGGTCTATAAGTTTTTCGTCAACGCTCTCTACGTCGCTTTGACGCGCGCCATCAGAAACCTGTACGTCATCGAATCGGACACCGGACATCCGCTCTTTGGCCTGCTCGACATGGCCATCGGCGAAGTCAAGGTGGAGGCGAAACGCTCGACGCTGGAAGACTGGCAGAAGGAAGCGCGCAAGCTCGAGCTCCAGGGGAAACAGGAGCAGGCGGAAGCGATCCGGCGCACCATCCTCAGGCAGACGCCTGTGCCGTGGCCGGTAATCGGGGAGGCGAAGGTCAATGAACTCCTGCTCAAAGTGTTTCGCGAACAGGCGCCGGGCAGCAAGATGAAGCAGCAACTCTACGATTACGCCGCCTGCTTTGATGAGCCTGTGCTGGCGGAGTGGCTCACCCAGGAGGCGAAGTTCGACGCGGCGAGAAACTTCAAGCAGCTACGCGCCACGCACGCGCGCAGGACCTATGTCCCCTATTTTGCCCCCCACTTCAAAGACATCTTGCGGCAATGCGATCAACATGGCATCGAGCACCGTCTTCCCATGAACCAGACGCCTCTGATGGCGGCAGCGGCAGCAGGCAACGTGCTGTTGGTAGAAGCGCTGCTGGAGCGCGGCGCCGATCGGGAAGCTGTCGACCATTACGGCGGCAATGCTTTGCACTGGGCTTTGCGCGAAGCCTTCCGCGACCCGCGGTTTGCCCGCGGACCGTTTGCCGCACTCTACGAATTGCTCGCCCCAGCGAGCATCGACGTCAATACCGGCGACAGGCTGGTACGCATAGACCGGCATCTGTCGGAATACTTTCTGTTCCAGACGATGTGGACGCTGTTCAAATCGCGCTTCACCCACAGGCAGCGCCGGTCCTACGGCGCTTTCGAGACGCGGGCGATTCTCGAAGCCTGGCAGCACCTTCCCGCCAACGTAGTGCGCCCCGAGCGCAACAAGCGCCAGCATCTTTCCGGCGTGCTTTCCCGCAACGAGGTCGAACGCGACTACGCCTACAATCGGGCGCTCTTCATGCGCGTCTCCCAAGGCTGGTATCAGTTCAATCCGCAACTCTCGGTGCGTCGCCGGCAGGGCGATGAGGAGCTATGGACGCCGATCTATGAGGCGCTCAATTTGCCGCTGATCAACGAGTTTTCCAGGGACGATGGCTGGGAAAGTGTTGGGGACCGCATCGCCGCGTACTTGGCCATGGCAGGACTGCCCCAGCGCACGATTCCGCTCGCTGCCGAACGCGCCGTCGCGCGGCAGGAGGCTTTGGCCCGCGAACGCGAAAAGCGTGAGAACGAAGGGCGCGCCGCGCTCGAACGCTGGCGGGAAGCGCAGGCCGCAGCCGTGCACCGTCAGCAGGCGCAAGAACCGAAATGGGGCACGAAGGAAGCCAAACGCATAGAAATCGAGCGGATACGCCGGAAAATCGCGGAGCGCAACAAGCGCTGACTGCAGCGCCACCTAGCGCTCGCCGGCGCAGGATCACAAGCGATCGAGCGCGTGCGCCATGTCGCGCGCGCTATGCCTGCTCCAGATCGAGCACGATGTCGCGCAGCGCGCGCGCGGGCGGCTAAATTGAGGCTCGAGGACTGAGCGGAACAACACCTGGAAGGTCGGGGGTGGAGGCGGGACACTCGAAGCCTCCCTGCGCGCGTGCGTCATTCTCGATCATAGAAGTTCCTGGCGACGAGGCGCTTGACCGATCAGCCAGCATTGGCCTTAACCGCTGCTCAGGCACAAAGAATCGGCAGGTTTCAAGTTGTGGACGGTACTAAAAAACCGGTGCAGCCTCAAGGGAGATTTTCCCGGCACGTCTGGTTCGTCCTGTGATGGGGGCCAGGTCACGATGTTATAATGTTGCTTGATAAATAGGCGTCAAGTCTCGATCGATGCGACCCACTCGCGTCGTCAAACAGCGGGAACCATCTGGAGTCACCCGATGAATGTTCTGTTACGCGTAGGCACCTCGGCGGTACTGGCCTGCATTGTCAGCTACGCGTCCGCGCAGGCGCCCAAGATAGGCTACGTCAACGGTCAGCGCGTCGAGAATGAATCGGCGATGACGCAGCGCTTCGTCGAGCAGATGAAGCAGGAGTTCGCACCGCGCGAACGGGATCTCAAGGCGCTGCAGGAGAAAGGCACGGCGCTCGAGCAGGAACTGGAAACGGCAGGCGCCAAGATGTCGCCGGCCGAGCGCCAGGCCAAGCAGAAGCGGCTCGTCGAGCTGGGGCAGCAATTCGAACAGATGCGCAGGGCGTATGCCGAGGACGTCGATGTGCGCAGGCGCGAGGGCCGTGCCCAGCTGTTCGAGCGCGTGAACGCGATTATCAAGGTCATTGCCGAAACCGAGAAGTTCGACCTGATCGTACAGCAGGCGGTGTACGGCACGCCGCAGATCGATATTACGCAGCGCGTCCTGGCCGAACTTGCCAAGCAGGCCCCGCCGCCGGGCAAGTGACGCGCAATGGGGCGCGCATCTTCATGGCTGCCGGGGATCCCCGGAGAAGCCGCACTGAATTCTGATGCCGTGGCGCCACTACGCGTGGCCCCCCGCATGTGCTCCGCGCGGCAGGCGCAATGATGGAAGGCTTCAAAGCAGCGTGCGTGCAACTCAACTCCGGCGCCGATATGCAGGCCAACCTGCGCGCAGCCGCAGACGGCGTGCGGGCTGCAGCGGGCCAGGGCGCGCAACTGATCATGCTGCCCGAATACGCCGCTTTGCTGGACGGCAGCGGCCGCGTGATGCGCGACAACTCTTTTGCGGAAGCCGCGCACCCGGCGCTGGAGGCGTTCCAGTCGATGGCGCGTGAAACGGCCGCATGGCTGTTGATAGGTTCGCTGACCGTCAAGCTCGACGGCGGGCTCATGGCCAACCGCTCGTACCTGCTTGCGCCAGACGGCGGCATACGCGCGCGCTACGACAAGATACACATGTTCGACGCGACGCTGCCGGGCGGCAAGACGATACGCGAGTCGAGCGCTTATCAGCCCGGGCACGAAGCGGTGATTGCCACCATCCCATGGGGGCAGCTCGGCATGACCGTCTGCTACGACCTGCGCTTTCCGCAGCTCTACAGGGCGCTGGCTCAGGCCGGCGCGCAGTATCTCGCGGTGCCATCCTCGTTTCAGCGTGAGACCGGCGTTGGGCACTGGCATGCCCTGCTGCGCGCGAGGGCGATCGAAAACCTGAGCTACGTGTTCGCGCCGGCCATGTGCGGCGATCATCCGGGTAATCGCTCGACGTATGGCCATTCGCTGATCGTCGATCCCTGGGGAAACGTCGTCGCCGAGCTCGGGACGGATTCCGGCGTCATCGTCGCCGACGTCGATCCGCGCGAGGTCGCGCGCGTGCGCGGCATGCTGCCTTCGCTCGAGCACGATCGGGCTTTCGAGCCTGCCCGTGCAGGTGCGATGCCCTGAGCTTCCGTAGCGGCCGTCACACGCCTGCCGTCATCGGCGCCGCGAACGCGCGCTATGATCTCGTCCGGCCCAGGCAGCACCGGGCGACATGCTACAATTTTGCAGTTGAAACCGCGCGCCTCCAGCTGCATCCGATCGTGCCACGACGTCGCATCGCTGTGCCGCCGCTGGCGCGACCGTCGGTTTCCCGGACGTGAAGTTCTGAAGCGTCATGCATATTCTGCTGAGTAACGACGACGGTTACTTTGCTCCCGGGCTCGCCGCACTGGCCGAAACGCTGTCCTCCCTCGCGAAAGTCACGGTCGTCGCTCCGGAGCGCGACCGCAGCGGCGCGAGCAATTCGCTGACGCTCGATCGTCCGCTCTTCGTAAGGCGTGCGAGCAGCGGCTTCATCTACGTGAACGGTACACCGACCGACTGCGTCCATCTCGCAGTGACCGGTTTGCTCGACGACCTGCCGGACATCGTCATCTCCGGGGTCAACCATGGCGCGAACATGGGCGACGATACGATCTACTCGGGGACGGTGGCCGCTGCCACCGAAGGTTTTCTGCTCGGTATTCCGTCGCTGGCGATCTCGCTGGTCGCGAACGGGGGCGACCATTTCGATACGGCCGCGCGAGTCGCGGCCGACATGGTCGGGCGTTTCGAGCGCGCGCCGCTCGCGCAGCCCGCTCTGCTCAACATCAACGTGCCGGACGTTCCTTACGACGGTCTGCAGGGCTTCGAGGTGACGCGGCTCGGCAAGCGGCACAAGGCCGAGCCGGTCGTGAAGTCAAGTACTCCGCGCGGCGAAACGGTGTACTGGGTCGGCGCTGCCGGCGCTGCCCAGGATGCCGGCGAAGGCACGGATTTTCATGCGGTGGCGCGCTGTGCGGTTTCGGTGACGCCGCTGCAGGTCGACCTGACCCAGTTCTCGCAGCTGGAGACGATACGCGGGTGGCTGCGGTGAGCACGCGCCTGTCCGGCATCGGCATGACGTCGCAGCGCACGCGCCTGCGCATGATCGAGCGGCTGCGGGAACAGGGCATAGCCGACGAGGCGGTGCTCAATGTCATGTATGAGGTGCCGCGCCACATCTTCGTGGACGATGCCCTGTCGAGCCGGGCCTATGAGGATTTCGCGCTGCCGCTGGGTTTCGGCCAGACGATCTCACAGCCGTACATCGTCGCGCGCATGACCGAGCTGCTCACCGGCGGCAGGGCGCCTGGCAAGGTGTTGGAAATCGGCACCGGCTGCGGCTATCAGACCGCGATACTCGCCAAGCTCGCGGTCGAGGTCTACTCGATAGAACGCGTGTTGCCGCTGCTCGCCAAGGCGCGCAGGAATCTGCGCGAGCTGCACATTACCAACACGCGATTCAGGCACACGGACGGCCACGCGGGCTTACCCGACGCGGCCCCGTTCGACGCGATTCTGGTGACAGCCGCGGCGACGCACGTTCCCGATGCCCTGAAAGCCCAGCTGGCTGTCGGCGGCAGAATGGTCGTGCCGATCGGCACGCGCGAGCAGAATCTGTGGATGATCGAGCGGGGGCCGCGTGGTTTTTCCCAGCACAAGCTGGACGCGGTCAAGTTTGTGCCCATGCTTTCGGGCATAAAATAAGTGGATGTTGAATCGCGTTCGCGCAAACCGCATAGGCGTGAGGCTGGTCGATCCGGGACACATGGACCTTGACTTGATGACGTGGCGCAGTATCGGGCCGTTTCGCTGGACTCGCTATGCGACGATGGCTGCGCTGCTCGCAGTGTACGGCTGCGCATCCACGCATCGTGCTGCGCCGGTCGTCGAGCGTCCGCCGCCCGGGACACAGCCGGCGTCCGCCGTGCCTGCCGCAGGCATACCCGAGGTCGATCCGCGCCCGGAGTTTTACACCGTCAAAAAAGGCGACACGCTCTACACGATAGCGCTCGATCACGGCCTCGATTACAAAGAGCTGGCTGAACTCAACAATCTCGCGAACGTGAATGTGATCCGCATCGGGCAGCAGTTGCGGCTGCGCGCGCCAGTTGCAGGCGCTGCGATTGCTGCGCCCTTCAAGAGTGCGCCCGCGGCAGAGGGCCGGCCGGTAGCCGGGGCCGCCCCTGCTCCCGGCGCGGCTGGCGAAGCCGTCAAGTCGCAGCCCAAAGCGGTCAAGGTCCCGTACTCGGACCAGGCGCTGGCCCGCCTCTCCGGACAGGCGCAGGTTGGGGTACCGGCGCCGGCGAAATCTGACCCGCGCGCGGACGATAAACCGAGCGTCAGTGATGACGACGAGAACCGGGTCGACTGGAGCTGGCCGGCGGGTGGCCGGCTGGCGAGCAGCTTCAACGAGACGACGAACCTCAAGGGGATCGGCATCGCCGGCAGGTTCGGCCAACCGGTCAGCGCCAGCGCGCCCGGCAAGGTGCTGTATAGCGGCGATGGCATACGCGGTTACGGCAAGCTGGTCATCATCAAGCACAACAAGGCTTTTCTCAGCGTTTATGCGCACAACAGCCAGCTGTTCGTGAAGGAAGGCCAGACAGTGGCCAAGGGGCAAAAGATCGCGGAAATGGGCAGCAGCGATGCGGACCAGGTCAAGCTCCACTTTGAAATACGTCGTTTCGGCAAGCCGGTCGATCCGATCAAGCTGCTGCCGTCGGACCGTCCGGCCTGATCGATTCTGTTGGGCGCCTGTCCGCAGGACCGAGTGCGCAGCGGCAGCCGACCTGTTTGTCGTGGCCGTGTCGATTATTGTGAATTCCTGAGCCGATGACGAACCCGCTGTTGTGGACAGTCGTCGTGGCAGACGTGCTGATCGGGCTCGCCTACCTGATGCTCGCCGTCGCGCTGGCATACTTCGTAAGGCAGCGGCCAGGCGTCACCCTGACTTGGGGGCTCGCGCTGATCGCCAGCTTCGTGATCGCATCGAGTGCGAGTCATTTCGTCGCCGTATGGAATGTATGGCATGCAGACTACTGGCTCGAAGCCGCGATCAGCGCGGTGGTGGCTGCGGCGGGGGTAATCGCGGCGATACTGCTCGTGCCGTGGCTGCCTCGCGCGCTGGCCATTCCCGGGCCGGAGCAGGCGCAGCGCACGAGTCAGGAGCTCCAGCAGGAGATCGCGGTTCGCCGTCAGGCGGAGCGCGAGGTCAAGAAGCTCAACGAAGAGCTCGAGCAGCGCGTGCGGATGCGCACGCTGGAGCTCGAGGTCGCGAACCGCGAGCTCGAGAAGCAAATCGTCGAACGCGCGCGCGCGGAGCGCGAACTGCAGCAGGCCAATGCCTCGCTCGAGCGCACCGTCGATCGTCTCGCCCAGCGCGGCAGGGAGACGTCGCTGCTGCGGCAGATGGGTGAGATGCTGCAAACCTGCGCGAGTGCGGAAGAGGCCAACCAGGTCGTCGCGCGCTATACGCAACAGTTGATACCCAATCATGCGGGAGCGCTATACGTGCACGTCGCCAAGGATGAAACCTTCGAGCTGGAGGCCGCATGGGGCGCTGAGGCGCCCGCGCATGACGTGATTGCCGCGGGTGAATGCTGGGCCCTGCGGCGCGGCAAGCTGTACGTGATCAAGGGCGAAAACTCCGACATCGCCTGCCGCCATATCGCCGCGCCGGTGCCATTGTTCTCGATCTGCGTGCCGATGACGGCGCACGGGGAAGTGCTGGGGCTCTTGCATCTGCACAGCGCCCACCCGGCCGATGGGGACCGTGATTACGTAATGCAGGTTTCGACCCAGCTCGCCGAATCGATCGCCGACAACGCGGCGCTCGCGCTGGCCGACATCAAACTGCGCAATACGCTGCGCACGCAGGCCATCCAGGACCCGCTGACCCAACTCTATAACCGCCGCTTCATGGAGGAAACGCTGCGGCGCGAGACACGCCGCGCCGAGCGCACCGCCAAACCGGTCGGCATACTCATGCTCGACATCGATCATTTCAAGGCGTTCAATGACGCGAACGGCCACGAAGCCGGGGATGCGCTGTTGAGGGCGCTCGGCGACCTGCTGCGCAGGCAGGTTCGTGGCGGCGACGTGGCGTGCCGGTATGGCGGCGAGGAATTTACGATCATTCTCCACGAAGCCTCTCCTGAACTGAGCGCGCAGCGCGCTGAGCAGCTGCGTGCCGGGATCGCCGAAATCAGTCTCCCGCACCAGGGCGGGGTCTACAGCGGCTTTACCGTGTCGATCGGTGTCGCCAGCTTTCCCAGCCAGGGCTCGACGTGGGAAGAAGTGCTGCGTGCCGCTGATCACGCGCTGTACAGCGCGAAAGCGCGCGGACGCAATCGTGTGGTGACTGCGTGGGATAGCCCTTCGCCGCCGCGGCCAACGGATACGCCGCCGCAGTCCGCGTAGGTTGCCCCGGCAGCGGTCGCTGCATGTTGTGGGGTCAGCCGTTCGGGATGCCGCTACGGCCTGAACAGGGCAACGGTCTTGCGCAGACGCACCGCGTCGTCCTCGTGCGCGACTCTGCCATATCGCAGGCGGACGTAAAGGTCGGTGATGGCGTCGATGGCCGGGGCGAACTCGGGCCGCGCCGCCAGCGCACGCTGGCGGAAAGTCTCGGGGCCCTCACTGGGATGGCGCTGGACGCCGCGCCGTGCGAGGCGCTCGCAGAAGCGCGCATAGGCGGCGGCGACCGGGTCGGGCCGCGTGACGCGCAGCCTGCGCAGCGTGAGCGCGGCGAGCAGCACGACGATGATGACGGTGGCGATGAACATGACGGTCACCAGGCTTTGCCACGTGGCATCGTCGATCCCCGCGCGCTGCATGAGCTGGCGCTGCCGGTCATGGGTGTATCCCAGGACGGCCTGGTTCCACGAATTGGCGACGGAATCCCAGGTCATGCGGGCGCGCCGGAACCACGCGTACTCGCCGCGCAAGAGCAGCGACAGGGGTTCGGTCTGGGGCACGGCGGCAGCCACGCCCGCCTCGACGCGCGCAGGCGAGACCGCCGCGGTGGGATCGATGCGCACCCAACCCGCATCCGCGAGCCAGACTTCCGTCCAGGCATGCGCGTCGGCCTGGCGCACCGTCAGATAGTTGCCTACCGTGTTGATCTCACCCCCCTGATAGCCGGTGACGATGCGCGCCGGAATGCCCGCAGCGCGCATCAGCACGGCGAAGGCCGAGGCGTAATGTTCGCAGAACCCGGCGCGGGTCGAGAACAGGAACTCGTCGACGGGATTGTTGGCGAGCGGCGGCGGGGTGGTCGTATAGTAGAAATTCTGGTTGCGAAACATGCCTAGCACCGCCGTGACGTAGCCGCGCTCGTGCGGCGCTGCCGAGCGCATGTCGATCGCGAGGCGGCGCGCGCGGGGATTGGCATTGCCTGGCAACTGCAGCGCACGCTGCAGCTCGTTGCGTCCGGGCTGCGCATCGTTGCGATGGCTGAGGTGCGATGCCATCTCGTAGCGCAGACGGCTGGTCACATTGGTCTGGTAGAGCAGCTGGAAGTCGTTGGTCATGATGCTGCGCGGGGGTGTGCGCGCCGGCAGGTCGAGTGCGAACAGCCAGCGTTTGCCATGCGGCTCGACCGTCACTGAATACTCCGTCGCAGCGCCCAGCGCTACGTACTCGCGCGGCATCATGTAGGGAAGGCGCGCCGCGGTCCATGTGTAGCCGTCGAAATCCCACATCACGGGCCCGCGCCAGTACAGCTGGTTCACGGGGGGCATCTGCGCGTCGAAGTTGACGCGGAACGCAATCGCGTCGGAGACGATCAGCCGGCTGACGCTGCCGGGAGACATCTCGTCGGAAAGACCGGTCATCCCCGCGAATGCATCCTGCGGCATACCCCATATCGGACCCTGGACGCGCGGAAAAAGCACGAAGAGCACAAGCATGAGCGGTGCGGACTGCAGCAGCATGAAGCCGCTGCTGCGCAACTGATGCAGGTAACCGGGCTGCCGCATACGGTACTGAAAGCCGATCATCGTGGCGGTGATCAGCCATACGGCAGCCAGCAGATAAATCGCGGTAGGGATGCTCTGCGAATAGAGAAAATTGGTGATCACCAGGAAGTAACTGATGAATATAAGCACCATGGCGTCGCGCAGCGTGGCCATTTCGAGCAGCTTCAGCGAGAGCATGATGAGCAGCAGCGTGACCCCGGAATCCCGCCCGAGAATGCGTCCGTAGCTTAAGTACACACCGGCAAGCGTGCCGGCGGCAATCAGCAGCAGCAGCCACTTGCGCGGCAGGCTCAGGCCGAAGACGATGATGTGCAGCCGCCACCCGAGCAGCGTTACCGCGAGCACGGTGACCCACCACGGCACGCGCGCGGCGTGCGGCGCCATCACCATCGTGAGCGACAGCAGCAGCCAGATCGTGTGACGCGCCGGCAGTCTGGCCGAGACTGGTGTCATGCGGCAGCTGCGGCGAAATCGAACAAGGCCAGCGCTTCGAGGCAGCGGTCGCGCTGACCATCGCCAGGCGCCGGCGCGAGCACGGCCGTCGGCAGTCGCAGCCCACAACTCAGTCCCGCCGCGTGCGCATCGAGCACCCAGCGTGTCAGCCGTGAGAGTTTGGCTTCCACATCGAGGCCCGCGGGCAGCATGCCCCAATCGAGCCATAGTTCCGCATTGGCGCGGCCGCTGAACTGTTTGGTGAGCAATCCCTGGCCGCGCGCCGCCACTTTCCAGGCGATATGGCCTGGCGAGTCGCCGGGATGGTAGGAGCGCAGGCCGGAGAAATCCTCGTGGCCCTGTCCGTAGTCGACACCGGTGCCGGCGTGCGCAGTCGGTACCGGCAGGGGTGTGGGTGTCGGTTCCGGACGTGGATAAACGAGGCATTGCACATCGGGTTGCGCATACGCCCACGCATAACACAAGCCCAGCGGGTAGTGGGTGAACACCGTCAGCCGCCCGGGCGATAACAGCCCGCGCCGCAGCGCCGGAACGGCTACCTGCGCGCTGACCGACTGATGTGCCGGCACGTCGATGTACGCGGCATCCTTGCGCTCGCGGCAGACACCGAGGCTGTAGCGATCGAGCGTGCCCGGATTCGTGACGACCAGCGTGAAATGGGCGTTGTCGCCGGCGAATACCGGCTGGGCGCGGCCCGGCGAGATTTCCAGCCGCGCAAGGTTGCGATAGGTATGCAGTATCGAATTGACGCCCAGCGCGGCGAGCAGAAAGGTGAGCACGAAGCCGAGGCTCAGGCTGTAGTTGATCGAGCCGATCAGCATCATCAGCAGCGCGCAGACGAACACGATGCCGTGGCGCGACGGCAGAATGAAAATGCGCCGCTGCACGAGCACGATGCGGCCGACCTCGCGGCCGCGCAGCTGGAACAGCCAGTTGGCGAAACGACTCTTCAGCGACAACAGCATGGAAAAGAATGCGCCGCAGGGCTCAGGGTATCGGCACTGCCTCGATCAACTGCTCCGCGACGTCGGCACCGTTGACGCGCGTGTGATTACGCGCCACGTAAAGGCGATGTCCGACCACCCCGGGTACTATCGCTTGCACGTCTTCGGGCAGCACTTGGTTACGGCCGTGCATGAGCGCCCATGCCCGCGCGGCGTTGAGCAGGGCAAGCGTGGCGCGCGGGGACAGACCGTTCACGTAATCGTTCGATTTGCGGCTGTAATCGACGAGAGCCTGCAGATAGTCGAGCAGGGCGCCCGACGCGTGCACGCTGCGCACGGACCGTTGCAGCGCTGCCAGGTCCGCGGGCTCCATCGACGGTGCGAGATGCGGAAGCAGTTCGCGGCGGTCGGATCCCTGCAGCAGTGCGCG
>JBKJZR010000222.1:0-7557 GCA_046715035.1 Burkholderiales bacterium
TGCGATCGGCTCGCAGCGCAAGACGCTGCGCGTGCTGACCGCGGAGGATGGCGGCACCTATCACGCGCAGGCCGACAATCGCCAGGTCGGCGTCGATTACATCGCCGACTGGATCACTGCGAACCTCCCGCAGTGACGTTGTGGCGACTAAATCACCTTCCCCGGATTCATCAGCAGGCGTGGGTCGAAAGCCTGCTTGACCGCGCGCATCAGCGCGAGCTCGACGTCGCTCTTGTAGTGCGCGAGCTCATCGCGTTTCGACTGCCCGATGCCGTGCTCTGCGCTGATACTGCCGTGGAAACGCTGGACGATGTCGTGCACGACGCGGTTGACGTCGGCGACTTCGGCGCGCGCCTGGGCATCGCTGCGGCTGCGTCCCGGCAGAAAAGCGTTGAAATGCAGGTTGCCGTCACCCAGATGGCCGAAGCAGATGATGCGCACGCCAGGAAATTTGTCCTCGAGCGCGCGGCTTGCGGTAGTGATGAACGCGGGAACCTGGCTCACCGTGACCGCAATGTCGTGGCGATAGACGAGGCCTTCTTCGCGTGCCGCTTCGGGGATCGATTCGCGCAGGCGCCAGAAGGCTCCCGCCTGGGCCTCGCTTTCGGCTAATGCCACGTCGGCGACGAGCCCGCGCTCGATGCCGGCGTTGAGCGCCTGCTCGAGCGCGCCGCGCAGCTCGCTGTCGGCGCGCATGTCCCCCAGTTCGGTGAGCGCGTACCAGGGCTGGGGATCGGGCAGCGGATTGCGCGCGCCCGGAATGTGCCGGCACACCATGTCCACGCACTCGCGGGAGATCAGCTCGAAAGCGCTGATGCGGTCGCCGCAATGCTCGCGCAGCAGCGCGAGCAGTTCGACAGCCGCCTCCGGATTGCCGATACCCGCAAACGCAGTCACGCGCGTCGACGGACGTGGAAACAGCTTGAGCACCGCCTGCGTGATGATGCCGAGCGTGCCTTCGGCGCCGATGAACAGGTGCTTGAGATCGTAGCCGGTGTTGTCTTTGCGCAGCCCGCGCAAGCCGTCCCACACGCGGCCGTCGGGCAGCACGACCTCGAGTCCGAGCACGAGGTCACGGGTGTTGCCGTAGCGCAGTACGTTGATGCCGCCCGCGTTCGTCGAGAGGTTGCCGCCGATCTGGCAGCTGCCTTCGGCGCCGAGGCTCAGTGGAAACAGGCGTCCGGCCGCAGCGGCGGCTTCCTGGATGTTCGCGAGCACGCAGCCCGCCTCGACCGTCATCGTGTTGTTGAGCGCGTCGAGCTCGACGACGCGGTTCATGCGTCCCAGCGCAACGACCACCGCCAGGCCGCTGCCGTCCGGCACCGAGCCCCCGCACATCCCGGTGTTGCCGCCCTGCGGCACGACCGGCGTATCGGCGGCTGCGCACGCGGCGACCACCGCGGCCACTTCGGCGGTCGTGGCGGGCCTCACCACTGCCGCGGCGCGTCCCTGATACAGGCCGCGCCAGTCGATCAGGTAAGGCGCCATGTCGGCCGCGTTCGTGACGAGCCCGCGCGGCCCCACGATCGCTTCCAGCCGCGACAGCAGCGTGTCCGTTTTCATCATTCGGTCCTCAGGGTGACGCCGCTCGCGGCTTCCCATACCCGCGCGATCTCGGTCTGGTCGGCGCGCGCCCCCACCTGCACCGCCGCATCGGCCCAGATCTCACTCACCCGGTCGCCCAGCGGCGCCGCGGCGCCGATCGCATGCGCGAGATCGACGGCGATCTTCACGTCCTTCGCGATCAGCCCGAGCGCCATGCCGGTTGCGAACCGGCCCGTGAGCACCTGCGGTATCACCTTTTTCTCGAGCGGGTGCTGGCGGCCGCCGCACATCGACACCAGCGCATCGGCCATCACTGCTGTGTCGAGGCCGAACTTGCGGCCGATCGACATCGCCTCGAGCACGTTGATGAGCGCGCCGGCGTTGATGTAATTGGCGAGCGCCTTGAGCACGTGACCCGCGCCGAGCTGCCCGCAACGGAACACGCGGCGCCCGATGGCGTTGAACAACGGCAGGCAGCGCCCGATCTGTGCGTCGTCGCCGCCGACCATGATGTCGAGCGTCGCATCCCGCGCGAACACCACGCCGCCCATGACCGGCGCATCGACGAAGCCGATGCCCAGTTGCGCGAGCGCCTCGCCGGTGGCGACTGTGCCACGCGGATCGGACGTGCTCATGTCGATGGCAACAGTGCCGCGCCTCAACGCGGGAGCGATGCCGGCGTCGCCCAGCAGCACGCTGCGCACGACGCCGTCGTCGGGCAGCATCGTAATGACTGCGTCGGCATCGCGGCCCGCCGCGGCGAGCGATGCCGCCAGCTTGCCGCCATGCTCGCTGACAAACGCCCGCACGGCGCCGGCATCGAGGTCGCACACCGTGACATCGAAACCTTTTCTGACCAACTGCGCGGCCATCGGCCTGCCCATGTTGCCGATGCCGACAAAAACGACGCGCCTGATGACTACGTTCTCGTCCAGATCGTTTTCCCTTCGTAAGCGATTGCCTGAACCGGCCGCCGAATGTCGCCCACAGCGCAAGGCTCGCGCGGACGCGGTTATTTCTTCGCCAGACCGAGATAGGTCATGACGCTCTTGAGCTCGTTGTACTGCGCTTCCATGAAGCGGCGTGATTCGGCTGCGTCCTTGAAATTGCTGTCCCACTGGTTCTTGAGCGCAAAGTCGGCGAACTCCGCGCTGCTCGTCGTGCGGCGCAGCACGTTTTCCCAGTACGCCGTCTGCTCGGGCGTGAGGCCCTTGGCGCCGATCACGCCACGCCAGTTTTCGAACACTCCCTTGTAACCGAGCTCGGGCCACGTGGGAGCGCTCGCGAGCGGCCCCGTCATGCGCTTGGCCGAGGTCACGGCGAGCGTGCGCAGCTTGCCGGTCTCGGCATGCGGGGCGACGTTGACCGTGCCGGCCGAGATGACGTCGACATGCCCGCCCAGCAGCGCCGTGACCGCCTCCGCGGACGACGTGAAGGCGACGAATTTCAGCTTGCTCGTATCGACGCCGGCCGACTGCAGCGGCAGCCCGAACGAGATGTGATGCGTGCCGCCGGTGGCACTGCTCAGCGCCAGGCTCAGCGCGTCCGGGCTCCGGCGCAGCGTCTCGATCAGGTCCTTGCCGGTCTTGATCGGCGAGTCGGCGCGCACCGCGAAGGCGATGTACTCGGTCAGCAGCACCGCGAGCGGCGTGAAGTCGGTATACGTGAGCGAAATGTGACCGTTGATATGGCTCGCCAGCAGCGTCGAGGACGTGATGCTCAGGAAATGCGGATCGCCCGCGCGCTGGTTGAGAAATGCATAGGCGACCGCATGACCGCCGCCGGGACGGTTCATCACGGTGCTCGACGTGGGAACCAGCTTGAGCGTCGACCATACCCGCTGCAACGTGCGCCCGGTGGTGTCGAGCGAGCCCGCGGCGGTCGACGGCACGATCAGCTCGACATTGCGCTGCGGACTCCAGCCCTGCGCGTGAGCAACGCCGCACACCGCTGCCGTCGCAATCGCCAGCGCCCACTTTACAGTCATGACATTCATGATCACCTCCCCGCGTAGATTATTCGGGCCACCAACGTCCCCACAAGAATCACCGGCGAAACCGAGCCGCCCGCGCGCAGGCCGCATCAATTCAGTTCGGCTTGACGTTGAGCCTTGCCTGCTCCGCCTCTTCCGGCGTCATGGATTCCAGGCGGTGCTCGAGATATTCGGTCGAGCGCACCACGGCATAGCGCGCGTAGCCCGATGTGACGTCCAGCGCGTAACTGTCACCGCGCGGCACGTACATGATGTCACCGCGCCCGATCGACCGGGACTCGGTGCCCGAGCGCGCCTGCAGTTCTCCGCTGAGCACGTAGACGAACATTTCGTGCGCGCACTGCGGCACGGTTTCGGCATGGTCGGGCGCACTCTCGAACAGCCCGAAAGCCAGCCGCTCGCCTTCGATCCAGCTCGCGCGCCGCGCCGACGACCGCGGTGCGTCGAGCGACTCGAGCAGCGGATAGAAGCACACGTTGAGCCCGTCGATGACGGCCTGCGACTGGCCCTGCGCCTTCTTGTGTTTGTCGCGGTCGCCGACATTGTACGAGCGGTTCACTTCGTCTACCGTCATCGCTTTCTCCGGCACCGCCTCGTCCTCCGCGAGGCCGACCACGGTCCACGTCTTGTCCTTGATGTAGAGGTATTCGCAATCGCCGTCTTCGGCTGCCCTCATCGAATGGCGCGCAAACGCCGGCGCGTGAACGAAAATGCCGGGCGCGACGATGCGCCGGTCCCTGCCGACGATGGCGTTGATCTTGCCGCGCAGCGGAAAGATCAGCAGCTCGTTGGGATGATAATGCAGGTCCGAGCCGG
The DNA here is from genome assembly GCA_046715035.1 of Burkholderiales bacterium. Taxonomy (GTDB): domain Bacteria; phylum Pseudomonadota; class Gammaproteobacteria; order Burkholderiales; family SG8-41; genus PALSA-1004. The sequence goes on from JBKJZR010000222.1 coordinate 4,355, forward strand.
TGCCCGCGCTCTTGTGCAGCAGACAGAAATACATGTATTTGCCCTCGATCACGGGCGCTTTGCCGGTCGACAGATGGGGCGTAAGGAAGTTGCTCTTGAAATCCTCGAAGCGGTAGAACGGCATGAATGTCGCTGTCCTTGGGGTAACGAGAGTGATACGGCCAGCGCCGGCGCTCGGTCGCCGCGCAAAAGGGTTTTCGTTTGCTATCGTAGTCGCAGGGCCTGAATAGAGCAAACGGGACGGCTTGATTGCGAAGCTGCGCTTCGGCCGCAGCGATGCGGCGGTCGCAGCCGGAGCATTTTGCTAAACTCGTTTTTTCCGCAGAGAGCGCCATGAGTCCACCGTCCCCGGCGGCAGAGCCGCCGCTGTGTGCAGCACCCGACCCAAGTCCGCGCAAACCGCGCATCACCCTGCCGCCGCTCGCCTGCGACTGTCACGCGCACATCTGCGGGCCGCGCTCGCGCTATGAATATTTCGCGCAGCGCATCTACACGCCGCCCGACGCGCTGCTCGCCGACTACCGGCACATGCTGGCCACGCTCGGCGTCGAACGCGCGGTGCTCGTGCAGCCGAGCGTCTACGGCACCGACAATACCGCGCTGCTCGACGCGCTCCACGTTGCCGGAGGGCGTTTCCGCGGTGTAGCGGTGGTCGCGGATGACGTGACCGAAAGCGAGCTGCAGCGTCTGCACGCGGCAGGCGTGCGCGGCGTGCGCGTCAATATCGTCGACGTCAAGGACCGCCAGCCGGGCACGCTGCCGATGGGGGCGCTGACGCGGCTCGCCACCCGCGTGCAGCCGCTCGGCTGGCACATGGAATTTCTCATGCACGTCGACGAGTTTCCCGACCTCGATCGCACGCTCGCCGATTTTCCGGTGCCGACCGTTTACGGTCACCTCGGCTACATGCAGACCGACAAGGGCGTTGCGGCGCCGGGCTTTCAGGCGCTGCTGCGGCTGATGCAGTCGGGGCGGGCGTGGGTCAAGCTGACGGGGCCTTACCGCATCTCGAGCGAGCCGCTGCCGCACGCGGACACCGCTGCGTACGCCCACGCGCTGCTTGCCGCCGCGCCGGAGCGCGTCGTGTGGGGCACCGACTGGCCGCACGTGATGGTCAAAAGCGCGATGCCCAACGACGGCGACCTCGCCGACCTGCTCGGCACATGGGTCCCCGACGCGCGCTTGCGCGAGCAGGTGCTCGTGACCAACCCGGCGCGGCTGTACCACTTCTGATCGCGCACGTCGACAGGCTCACCTGACCGGACCCAGCACGATCGAGTGGACGCCGGAGATGCCGCCGCGACCGAGCACGTAGTAGGTTTTGCTGCCGCTCGCTGCAGCGACGAGCATTAGATAGTAAGAGTAGCCGTTGCGGTTGAACGTGTGGCCGGCGTTGAGATAAAGCGCCGCGACCGGGATGCCGTTGTCGACGACGTTGCGCGCGGTGCCTGCATCGACCTGCGCGAACGGCAGATCGCCGAGGTTGCCGTACTCGAGCGCCTTGCCGTAGCGGGCCCTCAACTCCGCGCCCAGCTGCTGCGAGTACGCCTCGTCAGGCCCGGAGGGCTCCGCCGCTGCCGCGTGGACCGGCACCGCGCAGGCGGCCCAAACCAGGATCACCGCCACCAGCCGTCGCGTGTCCTTCCCCAGTTGTGGTCTTAATCCCTTTCTTCATCAGGGCATGCTCGAAAACGCGAGCGCATCGAGCCCAACGCCTCGATACCCCCGCCCGGACCAAACGCCGCCTTGAGCCACTTGTAGATCGTCGTCCGAAGCGGTCATCGGTTTTTCGAGAGCCGGTCCTCGGCCCAAGCGATGATCGTGGCAACCATGAGCGTTGCCGCCTCGCGATCCAGCGCGCCAGGCTCCACGAGACCGTAGCGCGCCTCCACCGCATAGGGGCTGAGCTCGTCCAAGCATTCCGCATTGGGCGGCGCGTCGCAACCGGCGTCGCCCAGCAGATCAAGGAGCTCGGCGAAGTCGTGGGTGCGCCGGAACGCGACGCCGGCGTGTGCGAGCACCGCCTTCAATGCTTTCCACGCATTGGTGCGCGTGAAAGCCGATCACGGCGTCGTTCATGGCCGGCAGTGCGGCGAGCGCGCGAAACGCCTGCTCGTCGCGGCGAGCCGCGGCCAGCATCAGTCGGGCGACACTGGTTTCAGCCATGGACGACTTTGCCTTCGCGGAGCGCCCAATAGAGCGCGGAGCCCGGCTGGCCTCCCCAGCGAGCGACTTCCTCGGAGGAATAGACGAGGATGTCGGCGGGAATGCGCAGCGGCCGCAGCAGCCGCCGCAGGCGCACCATCTCCTTCGCACGGTCCTCGACCTGCGGCTCAATCACGAGCAGATCGAGATCCGAGTCGTCGCGCGCGTCGCCGCGAGCGTACGAGCCGAAGAGCACAATGCGCGCGGGGCGGGCGGCTGCCGAGAGAAGCCGGATTGCCGCTTCGATTTTTTCGCTGGTTACCATGGTGACCCCTGAATGATCGTATCTTTCGTGGACATTATCGCAAGGTCCCAGCCACTCGAAGATAACTTCCGCTGCCGCACGAGGAAGGGTTCCAATCTGGCGCCGCAGCGTTGTCCGGGTTCGGGGCAACGGCTATGTCGATGTCCGTACCGCCCGTCAGCGCACGGCGCCGATCTCGCGCAGATAGCGCAGCGCCCCGGGGGGTATCAGGTCCTGGCGCGGCGCCGCGGTCACGCTACGCAATCTGATCTAGCTAGCACGAAATAAACGTGATTTTGACCTCGTCCGCGCGCGTTCCGAAGATTTGGCGTGTCCCCAATGGCGCTATTTCGCATTAGCCTCACGTGCCGCGATTAACCGGCTCACCCGGGAGACCGACAGTCCCGCCGTCTCTGCAATCGCCGTCTGCGTATGACCACCTTCGCGATACGCCTGCACAATTGCCTCGTCACGATCAGCCTGCCTGAAATAATACGCCAGAGGCTTTGCAGCGCCGCGCCGCTGCACGCGTGGAATCTCAACGCCAGGCGCGGCCGCCATACGCTTTTGCATCCGAGCTATGAACGCTTCGTTCCCGAGATAAATTTGTCCGTGCAGGGCGTCTTCCCACAGCTTGACGCCCTTCCCTCGCGCCACAAACTCGGCATACTTTGCAGGGCCGTCGCGCAGCGGTGTATGCGGGGCGAGCCGCCGGTGCAGCGCCAGGCTGTCCAGCCAGGCTGCAGGCGCAACC
>JBKJZR010000223.1:0-11370 GCA_046715035.1 Burkholderiales bacterium
AGCGCCGAGCACATGTGGCCGGGGGCCTCCATATCCGTGTCCAAGAGCTCGAGGCCGGGAACGAGCCCGAGCAAATCCGTGACGAGATCATTCACGCTGACTTCGTGAAAACCGAAGTGCCGGTGCAACATCACGCGGCGCTCGATGGGACGCGTGAGCCTGGCGGCGAGGCGATCCTTATGCCGGTGCAGGATCTTCGCAAAATGCGTCAGGCCGAAGCCGTCTTCGTTGTACTCGCTCATGAACGAATTCATATGGCGGTAACACGAGGGACACCAGGTGACCACCTGCCCACTGCCATGGGCGTTGAATTTTTCCACGGTGCGCTGTGCCATGCCTTCGGCCGCACGCAGGTTGGCATCCTTGGTCGTGCCGCAGCAATAGCCAGCGCCGCCCGCCGGCGTGACCTCCACGCCGACGGCTTCCAGGAGCGCGATGCAACCGCGCACGATGTCGCCGTGCCGCACGACATTGCACCCATACCAGAAGGTCACTCGTTCACTCATCGCTACACCTGAACCTCATCGCTGCCACTGCTCGATCTCCTCCGCAGTCAACTGGAGCTGGGAAAACGCGCCGATGCGGCGAAAAAACACGGGGTCGTCGCGGGCCTGTATCTGTACCGGTCCTCCCAGCGCGCCCAGCGCGGCGATGCGGCCGACGCGCACCATCTTCATCGCGTTGATGCCCTCGGGACACGCCGCCGAGCAGCGGCCCGATTGCGTGCAAACGTTCAGCCACTCCAGTGACTCGGGCGCGGCCGGTTTCGACTGCAGCACGTCGATCACGCCCGCCACGACTGCGCGCGTGTCGGCCCCCTGCAATGAGGCAGAGTAGGCAGGCATCGGGCATGCCTCTACGCACTTGCCGCATCGCGTGCAGCGCGCCAGCGTATCCGCGATGAAGTCGCGCAGATGGGCCTCGAGCGTTGCGGCTTTTTTCGTTGCTGATGCAGGCATCGTGCAGCGCCTTATCTAATCGCTTGACCCTGGGAGGCAAAACCGCCCCGGAAAAAATGCGCAAGTATCGTCAAAAAGCCATCGCAATGTCGTTGCTGCGTGCTGACCCAGGTGAAACGGCGGTGGAATCAGACATTATTCAGAAAAAATGGGGCGGTTCTGCTTTTAGCAGCCTGTCGAACCCTCTAGTTCCGACGGGCCGCTAGCATGGATCATGCTGCGCACGTAATCAAGTCCTGCCGCGGGAGTGTGCAGCCGCGGTCCCCGGCCAGCAATTTCGCGAGCTGCGCGCTTTATGCTATTTTCACGCCTGCCATCAACTTGCACCACAGCGCCAGAATGGATCTCGCACCCGGCATTCGCACCGAACTCTATGCTCCGCTCGAGCCGTACAGCACCGGCATGCTCGCGCTCGACGAGCTGCATACGATGTATTGGGAGCAATCCGGCAACCCTCAGGGCCTGCCGGTCGTGTTTCTGCATGGCGGCCCCGGCGCAGGAAGCGCGCCCAATCACCGGCGTTTTTTCGATCCCGCGCGCTACCGCATCGTGATCTATGACCAGCGCGGCGCGGGCCGCTCCATGCCGCTCGGCGAATTGCGTAACAATACGACGCCCCATCTCGTGGCCGACCTCGAGCGGCTGCGGGCGCACCTCGGCATCGAGCGCTGGCTCGTATTCGGCGGGTCCTGGGGCAGCACGCTGGCGCTCGCCTACGGCGAGGCCCATGCCGAACGCTGCCTGGGATTCATACTGCGCGGGATTTTCCTGTGCAGGCGCTCCGAGATCGAATGGTTTCTCTATGGGTTGAGAAACCTCTTTCCCGAAGCATGGCAGTCTTTTGCGGGCGTGATACCTGCCGGCGAGCGCAAGGACCTGCTGGGGGCCTATTATCGGCGGCTGACGCATCCTGACCCCGCCGTACACATGCCCGCAGCGCGCGCATGGGGAGTTTACGAAGGGTCTTGTTCGACGCTGCTGCCGAGCCCCGACACCGTCGCCTATTTCGCGAGCGACGTGGTGGCGCTCGGTTTGGCACGCATGGAAGCGCATTACTTCACCCACGACATATTCCTGCCGCTCAACTCGCTGCTCGACAATGTCGGCAGATTGCGCAACACCCCCGCCATGATGGTGCAGGGGCGCTACGACGCCGTGTGCCCCATAGTCAGCGCCGACGACCTGCACCGCGCATGGCCGGAGGCGGAATATATCGTGGTGCACGACGCCGGCCATTCGGCGTGGGAGCCCGGCATATGCGCCGAGCTCGTCAAGGCAACCGAGAAGTTCAAGACCCTGCTCGGCAGGTAAGCCGCTGCTAGCGGCCGAGGCGCGACAATAGCCAAACTCCCGGCAGGTCAGGTGCCCTCTTTAGGCCGCGCCGCTTCGCCCGCGGCGCGCAAGCTTTCAAGCGCGGCTTTCTGCATCTCCAGCGTCTTGATCGTCATTTGCAAAAAGCCGGTATTCATCGTCAGCCACGTCTCGACCGTTTTGAGCTCGCCTATTTTCTTCTCGATTTCCCCGATGTCCACCGTCGGCGTTATCATGCCGGGCAGAGGAAACGACATCGGATTCCACATCTTCTGCATGAAATCAAAGAAGTCTTTGGGAAAATCCTGCTCGGCCATGGCGACCTCCGCATGCAACGTGGTGCATCGACTTTAACACACGGCCACGAGCGGAGTTGGCACCGTTGAAGTTCCTCAAAGCGGTGCGGCTCGACGACTCCGATGATCGCGTATTCGGGCACGGTGGAGCTGCGATTGCGGACGAGTGGGTCGTTTCGGGCGGATATGCGGTGGCTGCACCGGGCGCACCCATGCGTGCGGAGTCCAGGCATCGCGACAATGCGTTTATCGGTGTCGCCAGCCACGGCCGGTGCACCATCGCCGAAATCTGCGAGATCGACGCAGCAGCTTATCGAGATGTCGTTACGCAGCTGGCCCGGCATTTCCTCGACGACCTTGGCGCGCCCACCCCTGCCGCCGCGACCTCGGCCGCCGAGGATGAATGCGCGTACACCGCCGACCTGTGCGAGAGCTTCAGCCCTGAAGTATGGATAACGGTCACCCGCGAGGAAACCGCGGACGGCCTAGGCGAACACTACTGCATTTACGGCCGCCTGATGATCGGCGCGCACCGGTTGCAGCAATAGGTCGGCCCATGGCAAAGGTCACCTGCGAGCAGATCGAGGCCCTCCTGCGCGAGTATCAGCTCGATCACGACGGCCATATCAGAATCGAATCGCTGGGCGAGAAATCGGCGCGCGCCCGCTTTCGCGTGGGCAAAAAACATTTGCGCCCCGGCGACACGGTTTCGGGCCCGACACTGATGGCGCTTGCAGATGTGGCGACGTATGCCGCCTTGCTCGGAGAGATCGGGCTGGTGCCACTCGCAGTGACCACCAACCTCAACATTAATTTTTTGCGCAAGCCGGCACAGAAAGACGTAGTCGCCGCGGCGATGCTGCTCAAGGTCGGGAAAAGGCTGGCCGTGGGGGAGGTGTCGCTTTATTCGGATGGCGAACCCGATCCGGTAGCGCACGTCACGTGCACCTACTCGATCCCGCCCCACCGGTGACATCGAGCGGCGGCGAGCACGCGCGCCCGGCATCAGGTCGACTTTGCGGTCGCCGGCGCGAGCAGGCACCCAGCAATACGCCAGGCGGCGTCGGGCTGGCGCTGCATGTAATACAAGGCGACCAGCACGTCGCCGTCAGGGGCGACGACCTGCACCGCCTGGATTACCTGGCCGTCGATGCTCGCCGGTTCGAGGAACCTGACCGCGCGCGGCCGATATACGGCCTGATACGACTCGCGCACCATCCGCATGAAATTTGCGGCCGTCCCGAACTGACCGCGTACCTGCGGCGCAGCGTATGAGAACGCCTCGCTGGCGTCATCGCGTTGAAACGCATCGAGCTGACGCTCGATGACGTCGCGTATCTGCGCCCGGTCGTCGGGGCCCAAGGCAACGGCCGCAGCCGCGTGGGCAGACGGGCGCATCAGGAGCGTGGGACAAGAGACACAGCGCCAGTACTGCGTTGAACGCAGTGCGCTGCCAAACCCAGCTCATCGGATCATTGCCGCGTGTACAAGAAAGTTAAGGGACTGTTACTGTTTGTTAACGATCGCGCGTAACCGCGCGCGTCAAATCGCCGTTGCACTCGGCTGCGACCGGCCGCCGCGTGGGGATGGGGCGCCAACGCGATTCTGCTTTTGATACTGGCGCAGCATGGTTTGCAGGCGCTCGCGCTCCGTCATCACCTTATTCGAGTAACCGTGTTCCCCGTCGTCCGCGGGCGCTCCCACGTACCTCTGTAACCCCTCGCCGACATCGCCGGCACGGCGGATATATTCCTTCAAAATTTGCGCGCCCACTATGATATTGACAGCCGGGTCCAGCGCCACCTGCACGCCGCCCAGCGGCGCAAACTTTTCGCGGTGGAAGCGCGGGATGATCTGCATCAGACCCTTCGCCCCCATGGCGCTTTCAGCGATCGGATTGAATCGCGATTCGACCGCAATCACCGCAAGGATCAGCAGCGGGTCCACCTTGAGCTCCGCACCGGCAGAATGGGCCTTGGCGACGATGCTGGCAGTCATGTCCGATGAGACCCGGTAGCGGCGGGCCAGGTACTCCCCGATCGCGCGGTACTTGGCTTCATGGGGGTCCACAGCGACAGGAGCCTGTTCGTCGATCTGCGCGTCCAGCTGTGCGAGATCGATGGCGGCAATGCCCTTGATCAAAGCGGCCGCGAGGCGCGCGCCGTATTGGTTGTGAACGATGATGCCCAGCGAGATGAGACTCGCCAGCAGTGCAAAGCTGGATACCGCATGGCGTACCCAATCAGCGGAGCGCGTTACAGAAGAGTCGAGCCGGCCAGACGTCGTGCGATGTGATTTTGCCAAGGCAAAACCTCCTTTCGTAGATCACTGGTTAGAACGCCGGGCCGAGTGCAGCTTCCATCCAACGGAAGCTATGGCCCATGCCTGAGAAACGAAACCGGGAAACATTGACATTGATCGAGCCGGGGTTCTTGCTGGCTCAATTCAATTCATGCTGCATTGCACAATTCGCCATTATACGGGCTGGTGCCCGCCGAACAAAGCCTGTTTTACCGCTTAAATCGCCAAACGGTCATTTGATCGTGGCCCCAGGCACTGAGTTCAACTACCCATTAGGAATATATTCGTTAATATTCAATATATTATGAATTTGCGGACGTGGCGTCCATGCCGTTCTGGGGTGGATTGCGCCTTAGCCATTGTGCGAGCGCCGCCTCGTACTGCTCCAGCTCCTGCCAGTAGCGGTCGTAGACACAGGGATCGCATCCGCTCTGGCAGCACTCCCAGGGTTCCGGCTCAGGCGGGGGGAGCGGCCGCGGGTCGTCCGTCATCAGCGCGCCCACTCCTGCAGCGCGGCGGGAAGCGGATAGTCGGGGTAGCGCTTCCGGAATTCCGCGAGGCTCCTTTTGGCTTCCTCCTGGCGGCCCTGCCTGCGCAGGGTATCGATCTGTTCGAGCCATTTATCGGGCAGCTGCGTGTAATCGAGCTCGACGGCTGGCGCCGACTTGGCTGCCGCGCGCGCGCGCGGTAGCGACGGTTCGCGACTCGCATTGTCAGCAGCCCTCGCGGCGGACTGCGCCCCCGGCGATGTCGCGCGGGGTTCTCCCGCAGCGGCTGGAGCGCTTGCCGGCGATTCCGCGGGACGAGGAGGCACCGCCTGGGGCCGGGCGGTGGGCAATTCGGACTGCGGCAGCTCGACGGCCTTGGATTCCCGCATCCGGGACTGGTCTTCAGTGGCGTACCGTTCAGGCTTCGCCGCTGCCCCCACCGCCGGCCCGCCGCTTCTTTCCCCTCTGTCCGGAAAAGGCTCAGGAGCAGCGGGTGAGAGCGGTTGCTCCGGACGGGCCGCCAGGACTTGTTCTTTGTTCAGCTGGCCGGCCGACGCACGCGGGTCCGCCCGGCGGACGGGCGCTGATTGCGGCATTTCCGCGCGCCGGGCGGCGCCGGACGCGTCCCTTCCAAGCGCGTCCTGCGCTGTCGGCAAAGACTCGCGCGCTGCGATCGTCGCTTCGACGGACGGGTCTTGTGCGGGTGCGGGCGCCATTTCCGGCGTCGGCAGCTCGACCACGTGAGGGGCCTCTTCGCGCATCAGCGCGACCAGGCTCGCCGAAAGCACGAGCACTGCGGCGACTGACGCAGGAACCCGCCAGCGCGTGTAAACCGCTCCAGGGCGTTGCGGCCTGGAAAAAACGCTACGGCGCGCGGCGGCGCGAATCGCATCGTCAAGGGCGGTCGGCGGCTCGTCCGATCCCGCAGCCCGATAGAGCGCCGCCAACGCCGCGTCGTGTTCCATCCCGGTGGGTGGTGCTTCGCTCATCACGCAGCCATGCCCAGGCGCAGCTTCGCGATTGCATACCGCAGCCTGCTTTTCGCAGTCTCGCGGGAGACGCCCGTCGCCTGAGCGATTTCCTCGACGCTCATGTCGGATTCCTGCTGCAGCAAGAATGCCTCGCGCTGTGCAGCCGGCAGCTCACCCAGCAACTGCAGCAGGCGCTGCGCCTGCTGCCTCGCGTCGGCGCTGATCGCAGGATCATCGCCCCGCGGCCCGGCTATGCTATCGGCAACCGGCCCCCCTTCGGCGTCGAAGGATGCCGGGACGCCCCCCGCCTGTGAACGATAGTGGTCGATGATGCGGTTATGGGCCATGCGGTAGAGATAGGTCGTGAACTTTGCCTGCACGGTATACCCCGCCCGCGCGCGGATCAGGCTGAGCCATACCTCCTGAAAAAGCTCCTCCGCGGTGCCGCGATTGCCGCACTGGCGCAGCATGAAGCGGAACAACCCGCCCTTGTGTCGTGCATAGAGCAGGTCGAACGCGCCCGCGTCGCCGTCCCGGTAGCGCTCCATCGCTGCTTCGTCGCTGAGGCTCGGGTCTACTGGCATTTCGGCTAGCCAGTATGCGCAACCCGGCGCTGACGGGCAACCCACGCGCGCAGGAACCACGACAAGGTCGAGGCGCCCGTGGCGCGGCGCTGATGTCCTCCTCGAATCGCCGCGCCGGTTGGAATGGCAAGATTCCTGAAGCGCCTGCGCCTTCACCGTCCCCTCGCGTTATGCCGCCTGGCAGTCGTTGCTGCCGGCTGAGCTTCACTGCGGATCGGGCACGAACTGACCGGGGAAGGGGCTCGGACGCGCCACGCGCCGGTGGTCCTTGATTACCCCCAGGGCCAACAGGTTGCGGTACGTGTCGTAGTAGATCGAGATGACCTCGTCGGGCGTCGCTGCGGCACGCTCGAACTGCGTGTAGCGCACGACGGAGGACTCGCTGCGGCCGTGACCGGTGCCGAGACTCTTGTCGGGCACCGAAGGCGTCATCGGGCCGGGCCGCGCAGAGGCGGCATCCGCTGCGGACTCCCGCGCGGAGCTTTCGGCAGGTCCGCCAGCTGCGCCCTGCGCCTGCGCTTCGGCGCGCGGGCGGTAGTCGCGGTTGATGCTGACCGGGGGCTCGGGTTTTTTCCTGAACACCGCAACGCCGATGACGCCGACGTGGTCCGGTCTGCCGGTGCGCGCCGCGTAGGAGTTCTCGTGTTCGGTGAAGAAAAACGCCGCGATCCGCTGCATGCTCTTGCGCCAGCCCTTGACCCCCAGCGACGTGTAGGGCGCGAGCACATAGCCGGATTGGCTCCAGTGGGCGGTTTCGCCGGAAATCGCGTTGACGCCATCGACCGAGATCACGGTCAGCACCTCGCCCGCCTGCCTGCTGCGGATATCGACCTGGTATTCGTTGCCGGGCTTGCCGACGACGTAATGGCGGCCTTCGTGGAAGTACACCGGCAGGGTGCGGTTTTCAGCGCGGTCGTACACGGTCACGTCGGCGAGCGTGCCCACCGCCAGCGCGGGACCTGCGGCGCAGGCCCACAACGCCGCGGCGATCAGTGCTTTTTTCACGGAGTTCTCCTTGGAATGGATCGGGTTGTGATGCCACTGCATAAACGGCGCTGGCGCGCGATTGGGGTTAAGCAATGTGGAAAAAGGGGCGCTGGCCCCTTCCAATCGTTACATCAGGAGATGCCCGACCGGATAGCCAGCCCCGTCAGAGCTTCTCGCAGCGTCGCTTGAAGCGCCCCGGGCGCCTCTCTATACTCGAAATAACCCACCTTATTCAGGAGCTCGCGATGCCGAAATACGCCACGGACGCGATACGTACTGTCGCGCTGGTCGGGCATGGTGCCGCCGGCAAGACGACGCTGGCCGAGGCGCTGCTCCACAAAGCCGGCGCCATCGCCGCGCCCGGCAGCGTCGACAAGGGCACTACCGTCTGCGATTTCGATCCGCTCGAGCGCGAGTTCAAGCACTCGCTCGCCAGCGCCATCGTCAACTTTGCGCATCGCGATGCCCACATCCACCTGGTCGACACGCCGGGCTATCCGGATTTCATCGGCCAGTCGTTGAACGCGCTGACCGCAGTCGAAACCGCGGCCGTCGTCATCAACGCCCAGAACGGCATCGAGATGGTGAGCCAGCGCATGATGCAGTGGGCGCGCGAGCGCGGACTCTGCCGCATGATCATCGTCAACAAGATCGATGCGGAGAACGTCGATCTGCCCGCGCTGCTGTCCAGCATACAGACCGTCTTCGGGCGCGAGTGCCTGCCCATCAATCTGCCTGCCAACGGCGCCACGCAGGTCGTCGACTGTTTTTTCAATCCGTCCGGCGCCGCGGATTTCTCGTCCGTCGAGGAAGCGCACCGGGCGCTGGTCGACCAGGTGGTCGAAGTCGACGAAAAGCTGATGGAAGTCTATCTCGAGCAGGGCGAAGTCAGCCCTGACCAGCTGCACGCGCCCTTCGAACAGGCGCTGCGCGATGGCCATCTGGTGCCAGTGTGTTTCGTATCCGCACGCAACGGCGCGGGCGTCGCCGAGCTGCTCGATATTTTCGCGCGGCTGATGCCGAACCCAGCCGAGGGCAACCCGCCGCCCTTTCACAAAGGCGAGGGCGCAGCGGCTGCGCAAATCAGTGCGGAGCCCGATCCGAAGCAGCACGTGATCGCGCATGTCTTCAAGGTGGTGATCGACCCGTTCGTAGGGAAGCTGGCGGCGTTCCGGGTGTTTCAGGGGACGATACGGCGCGACTCCCAGCTCTTCATCGGCGACGGCCGCAAACCGTTCAAGGTCGGCCACCTCTATTACCTCCAGGGCAAGGATCACGTCGAGACCGACGCGTGCATCCCGGGAGATATCGCTGCCGTCACCAAAGTCGACGAGATCGAGCTCGGCGCCGTGCTGCACGATTCGCACGACGAGGATCACATCCACTTGAAGCCGCCGCAGTATCCGGTGCCCATGCATGCGCTCGCGCTCGAGCTCAAACGCCGCGGCGACGAGCAGCGCCTGTCGGAAGTGCTGCACAAGCTCGCTGCCGAAGATCCGTGCTTTCGCGTCGATCACAGCGGCAACGAAACGGTGGTGAGCGGCTTGGGCGACATGCACATGCGCTACATCCTCGACAAGATGCAGAAGCAGTACCGCGTCGACGTCGCCACCAAACCGCCGCGCATCCCCTATCGCGAAACGGTGACGGCAAAGGCGGAAGGCCATCACCGCCACAAGAAACAGACCGGCGGCGCGGGTCAATTCGGCGAGGTCTACCTGCGCATCGAGCCGCTCGCGCGCGGCAAAGGCTTCGAGTTCGTCGACCAGGTAAAGGGCGGCACGATCCCCACGCAGTTCATCCCCGCGGTCGAAAAAGGTGTGCGCGACGTGCTCAACGGCGGGCCGCTCGCCGGCTACCCGATGCAGGACCTGCGGGTCATCGTCTACGACGGCAAGCACCACCCCGTCGATTCGAAGGAAGTCGCGTTCGTGGCCGCCGGCAAGAAGGCGTTTCTCGACGCCATTCTGAAAGCGCGGCCGATCGTGCTCGAGCCCATCGTCCACATCGAGATCAATGCGCCGGAAACCAACATGGGCGACATCGCCGGCGACATCTCATCCAAACGCGGGCAGATCAGCGGCACGCAGACCGCGCAGGCCGGCATGACCACGATCGCCGGGCGCGTGCCGCTGTCGGAGCTCAACAACTATCAGGCGCGACTGAAATCGGTTACCGCGGGGCAGGGATCCTACGTGATCGAGCTGAGCCACTACGAGCCGGTGCCTCCGCATGTCCAGCAGCAGCTCGCGTCGGAGCATAAGCGCGTTGATGAGGAGTAACGAGGCCTGCGCGCTTCAAGGCTGCGACGAGGATTGCTAATGCCCGTTCTCCGAAGCCGACCCTGCTAGTTCGCCCGAATCCCCGCCTCGCGCACCAGCTTTCCCCACTTCGCCGTTTCCGTCTTTAGATACTCGGTGAACTCGTCGGGGGGGCTGGCCACGGGATCGAGGCCCATCGCGAGCAATCGCTCCCGCGTCTCCGGCTGCGCGACCGCCTTGGCGATCTCGCCGTAGAGCTTGCCGACGATTTCTTTCGGCGTCCCGGCTGGCGCAAACAGGCTGTACCACTGGTCGACGGCAAATCCAGGCACTCCCGCCTCGGCAATGGTGGGCAGCTCGGGCACCGAGGGCGAACGCTTGGCGCTCGCTACCGCCAATGCCCGCAATTTGCCGGCGCGGACATGCGGCATGGTCGAAATTGCGCTGGCCGAAGTGACCGAGACTCGGCCGGCCACGAGGTCGAGTATGCTGGGTGCGGTTCCCTTATAGGGAATATGCACCAATTGCAGTCCAGCCATGCGATTGAGCAACTCCATCGCGAGGTGCTGTCCGCTGCCGCTGCCGGATGAGGAGAACAGAATCTCGTTCGGACGCGCTTTGGTAAACGCAATCAGTTCTTTCACGTTCTTCACCGGCAGCGACGGATGCACCGCGAGCACGCTGGGAGATTGCACGAACAGCGAAATCGGGGCGAAGTCCTTGATCGAGTCATAGTTCAGCTTGTAGAGCGCCGGCGTGATGGCATGGCTCATCGACTGCATGAGCAGGGTGTATCCGTCGGGTGCCGCGCGCGCGACCAGCTCGGTGGCGATCGTGCCGCCCGCGCCAGGTCGGTTCTCGGCGACGACCTGCTGGCCCCAGGCTTCGGTGAACTTCTGGCCCACCAGACGCCCCGCCGTATCGACCCCGCCGCCCGGGGCAAGCGCGATGATGATGCGGATCGGCTTAGCGGGGTAGCCCGCTGCCCCCTGCGCCCAGCATGCGCCCGTCGGCGCGGCCAGCAGCATGAAGACAATGAAACGACCGACGCCCTTGTTCATCTCATTTGCTCCAAAACAAAATAGGGACAGACCACGTTTTCTCCACTGAGGTTTCCGGTGCTTTTTTCGGTTCAGACACCCTTCGCTTCGATCCCGAAAGCCGGTGCGGCTATAAGCATCTGCTTGTCATTGGTGAAGAGCATCCGCAGGC
>JBKJZR010000224.1:0-4444 GCA_046715035.1 Burkholderiales bacterium
GCGTGCGCGAGCAGCGCCACGAGATTCGACATCGTGCCGCTGGGCACGTAGAGGCCTGCCTCCTTGCCGGTGCGCGCGGCGGCGAGCGCTTCGAGCTTCTGCACCGTGGCGTCGCCGTCGCGCGAATCGTCGCCAAAGGTGGCGCTCTGCATCGCATCGAGCATCGCCTCCGTCGGGCGCGTCACCGTGTCGCTGCGCAGATCGATCATCGTGCCGCCTTCTCGGAACCCAAGTTGAAACGCAGGAAAAGCCAGGGAAAGGAAATACGGCACGGCGCGCGGCACCATTCCCGCGTGGCGCGGCACCCCTATGTTTTCCGTCGCGAACCTTGATTGTATTGGACATCGCTCGCGCTTGTCACTGGATTGGCGATGTTATATTACGTGGTGAGCCGCAGCGCATTTGCTTCGACAGCCTCGCTGCAGACGTTCGATGCGCCGTTCGGCGCCGAAGTCATAACTGCGCGGTCCAGCACATGAGCACCTTCGATTACGCCCTGCCGCAGCGCAGGCTACTCTACCGAACCACCGTGAAAGGTGGCGTTCCCTATTAGACAGCCTTTCGCACGATGTCCCCCTATCTTCGTAAACCAGAAGGAGCGACCCACATGCGTAACGCAATCCGTACGGCACTCGCAGCGGCTTCACTCGTAGCCTGCGTGCAGGCGGCGCAAAGCGCGGACTATCCGACACGGCCGATCAGGCTCATCGTTCCGTTCGCAACCGGCGGCAGCGTCGACATTTCATCGCGCATACTTGCGGTGCCGCTGGGCCAGCTTCTCGGGCAGCAGATCGTCGTCGACAATCGTCCGAGCGGGAGCGGGAGCATAGGCGCCGGCATGGTCGCCCGCGCCGCTCCCGATGGCTACACATTGCTTGCGGGATCGAGCGGGTCGGTGACCGCAAACCGCGCCGTGTATGCCAATCTGCCTTACGATTCGCTGCGCGATTTCGTGCCGATCAGCATGATCAACATCACGCCGATGGTCGTCGTCGCGCATCCCAGCTTGCCGGTCACCTCGATCAAAGAGGTGATCGATCTGGCGCGCGCGCAACCGGGCAAAATCACGATGGCGCACGCAGGGGTCGGCACGTCGAACCATCTCGCGCTCGAGCTCCTGCAGAGCATGGTCAACGTCGAGTTCCTGCAGGTGCCTTACAAAGGCGCCGGCGCCGCGCACAGCGATCTGCTCGGCGGGCAGGTGCAAACCATGGTGGACCAGATCGCGTCTTCGATCGGCCATATCCGGAACAACAAGTTGCGCGCGCTCGCGGTTACCGGTATCAATCGCTCAACGGCGCTGCCTAATATCCCGACGCTCGACGAGAGCGGAGTCAAAGGTTACGAAGCCGCTTCGTTCACCGGAATTCTGGCCCCGACGGGCACGCCCCAGCCGATACTCGATCGCCTGTATGACGCCGTCGTCAAGGCAGCGCGGATGCCGGCGGTGACGGAGCGCTTCAAAGAGCTCGCCGCGGATCCGAAAACCACGACGCCGGAAGAATTCGCGCAGTTCATCCGTAACGACATTGCGAAATGGCAGAAGGTCGCGCAAAGGGCCAACATCAGGCTCGATTGAGAGCATCGCACGTCAAACTCGAACCGCGTTGCGTTTCCATTTGCCGCCGAAATGGGTATATTGCTGACTGGAATCCCGACGCAACGCTGCTTTCCGCTCGTCGTGACCGCTGGCGCTTGCGTCCCCATGCTTCGAGCGAGAAACGACAACTCCTTATGCCTTCGGAAGATCGCGCGATGACCCCCACTCTGCGTCGTATCGGCGCGCTGATTCCTCCTGGGAACGTCACCGTGGAGTACGAATTCGCGCGCTTCGCGCCGCCCGGCGTGTACGTGCACTACAACCGCCTGTACCGGCCGAGCGTCGGCATCGACAAGGACGGACTGTTGCTGATGATCAAGTCCGCCGAGCAGGCGTCGAAAGGCTTGGCACAGGTGAGTCCCGAAGTCATCCTCTACGCGTGCACGAGCGGCAGTTTCCTGTCCGGCCCGGGACGTGAAGACGAGATCGGCGAAATGATACGGGGCTGGACCGGCATTCCTGCGTATACGACTTCGAGCGCGGTGATCATGGGCCTCAAGGCACTCGGGGCGAAGCGTGTTTTCATGCTGACTCCGTATCCGGACGAGATTCACGCACAAGAAATCGAATTTCTGAAGTTCCGCGGTGTCGCGGTCGACGGCCACGACACGTTTCGGTGCGCTGATACGGTGCAGATTCGCGATATTCGCTCCGCGCAGGTCGCCGAGCGCGTGCTCCAGCATCGCGCGCAGGCGTCGCAGTGCGACGCGGTATTCATCAGTTGCACCAACCTGCTTTGCATGGACCAGATCGCGCATCTCGAACATGAGCTGAAGGTGCCGGTCACGACGTCGAATCACTGCACGCTCTGGACGGCGCTCAGGCACATGAAAGTGCCGATGGGAGGACTCGATCTGGGGCGATTGTTCGAGCTTCCCGTGAGACAAGAGCTCCACGCGGCATGAGTCGACCGACCTTTAACGCGGTCACGCTGGAAATGCTGTGGACGCGGCTGATCTCCATTACCGACGAGGCCGCGGCAGCGCTCGTGCGCACGTCGTTCTCGACTATCGTGCGCGAGTCGAATGACTTCGCGTGCGTGCTGACCGACGCGCGTGGCGGCTCGATCGCGCAGGCGACCGACAGCATTCCTTCGTTCATCGGCACGGTGCCGCGCACGATCCGCCATTTTCTCGCAGAGTATCCGCATGCCGCGCTGCGGCCCGGCGATATCCTCATCACCAACGATATCTGGATGGGGACCGGCCACCTGCCCGACATCACCTGCGCGAGCCCGATATTCCACAAGGGGCGCATCGTCGGTTTCGCCGGCACCGTTGCGCATGCGCCGGACATCGGCGGCAAGATGCGCTCGGCCGACGCGCGCGAAGTGTTCGAGGAGGGTTTGCAGATCCCGGTGATGAAGGCCGTGAACGCGGGCAAGGTAGACCCGACGTTCGAGCGCTTCATGCGCAAGAACGTGCGCGTGCCGGATCAGGTGATGGGCGACCTTTACGCGCAGTTCACGGCGCTGCGCCTGATGGAAGAGCGCGTGCTGGCGCTGCTGAAGGAGCAGAAGCTCGATTCGCTCGAGCAGCTTGCGCACGAGATCCACACGCGCTCCGAAAAAGCGATGCGCGCGGCGATCCGCAAGGTTCCCGACGGTGTCTACAAGCAGAGCGCTTTCAGCGACGGGTTCGCCGAGCCGATCCGGCTCGAGCTGACGATGACGGTGAAGGGCGATGCCATCCACATCGACTTCGCCGGCTCGGCCGCGCAGGTGCCGCGCTCGATCAACGTCTGCCTCGCCTATACGATCGCCTACACCTCGTACGGTGTCAAAGCCGTGCTCGGCCCCGACATCCCCAACAACGATGGCGTCCTGCGCCCGATCACGATCACCGCGCCGGAAGGCTCGATCGTCAACTCCAAGCCGCCGGCGGCGGGAGGCGCGCGCGCGCTGATCGGGCATTTCTTCCCGATGATGGTACTGCAGGCGCTGTCGAAGGCGCTGCCCGAACGCGTCGTCGCCACCGTGGGCTCGCCGCTGTGGTGCATCAACCTGTCGGGCGCGCGTCCGGACGGCAGGACATTTACCAACCTGTTTTTCATGAATGGCGGATTCGGCGCCGCGCACGACCGCGACGGCATCAACGTGCTGTCGTGGCCGAGCAACATCTCGTCGACGCCGGTCGAGATGATCGAGCAGCTTTCGCCGCTGCGCGTCAAGTACCGGCAGCTGCGCGCCGGCACCGGCGGGCGCGGCAAGTATCGCGGCGGCACGGGCCAGGAGATCATGTTCGAGCACAGCGGCGGGCAGCCGATCGCGGTCGCTTTCCTCGCCGAGCGCACGCGCGCCGAGGCAGCGCCGGCGGGTATCGCGGGCGGCGAATCCGGCGCAGCGGGTGAGCTGTTCATCAACGGCGCGCGCGTCGATCCCAAGTCGCAGCACATCGTCGAGCCCGGCGGCACGGTATTGATCCGCACGCCGGGGGGCGGCGGTTTCGGCCCCGCGGGCGAACGCGCGCGCGAGCATCTCGAAGCCGACCGCATCGACGGCTACGCGACGTAGCCCCGCTTCTTCGAGCATTCCGAAAGCGGGCGACAGGTGAGTTTCGCTCGACGTTTGACCTGCGCTTCGTCGGGCTCTCTCGCATTCGCGCACTGCGCACGAGCGCTTCGGCGCACCGTACTTCTACGACCGGGAAGGGAGCGCCTTGCTTCCCTCTCCCCCCGGCGCCAGCTTCCCTCTCCCTCCGGGGCCCTCCGGGAGAGGGACCGAGGGCGAGGGAAGATTCGGGCACCTGAGCGACCCCTGCTTCCCTCTCCCCCGGGAGAGGGACCGAGGGTGAGGGAAGGTTCGGGCAGATAAGCGACGGTGAGAAGGGTTGATAAGGTAAACCG
>JBKJZR010000225.1:0-8149 GCA_046715035.1 Burkholderiales bacterium
ACCGAGGCGATCGTCATCCTGGCACGCAAACTCGCCCGCATTGCATTCGCGATCCATAAGTCCGGGCAAGTCTTCGAGGCTCAAAAACATTTTAAGACGGCTTGACAAAAACCATAGGATCTTCCCCCGCAAGCGAGGGAAGGAGTCTGCTTTTTTCATCCCTCATCCCTCATCCCTCATCCCTCATCCCTCATCCTCAGTCCACTTTCGCGCCCGACAGTTTCACGACTTTCCCCCATTTCACGATTTCGGCTTTGACGAACTCGCTGAATTCCTCCGGCGTGCTGCCGATGAAATCCGCACCCTCCGCAGCGATGCGCTCAGTAACCTCGGGCAGCTTGATGATGCGCACGACCTCGCCGTGCAGTTTCGCGATGATCTCGCGCGGCGTGCCGGCAGGCGCGGCCATTCCGAACCACGATCCCGTCTCGAACCCTTTGAGCCCCTGCTCGTCGAGCGTCGGCAGATTGGGCATGACGGCGGCCCGCTTCAGGCTGGTGACGGCGAGCGGCCGCAGGCGCCCGTTCTTGACATGCGGCAGAACAGAGACCATCGCCCCGAAATACACTTCGATGTGACCCGCAACGACGTCGACCAGCGCCGGCGATGCGCCCTTGTAAGGCACATGGATCATTTTCACCCCGGCCATGGTCTTGAACAGCTCGCCGGCGAGATGGTGCGGACTGCCGATACCGGTCGAGCCGTGACGCAACTGATCGGGATGCGAGCGCGCCAGCGCAACGAGGTCTTTCGCGGTCTTGACGGGCACGGACGGATGCACGACGACGATGCCGGGAACCTTCGCGATGTTCGTGACATACGCGAAATCCTTCACCGCGTCGTACGCGAGCTTTCCGTACAGCGTGGGATTGATCGCGTTGGCGATCGTCGGCATGAACAGCGTGTAGCCGTCGGGCGCGGCGCGTGCCGCAATCTCGGAACCGACGTTCGTGCCCCCGCCGGGACGGTTCTCGACCACGACCGGCTGCCCCCACGCCTCGGTCAGCTTGCCGCCGATGGCGCGCGCGAGGATATCGGCCGCGCCGCCTGGCGTGTACGGAACGATGTAGCGGATCGTCCTGGCCGGATAAGTCTGAGCGAGCGCGGTGTCGGCGCTCAGCGCGGCACCGCACAGCGCGAGACTGTGGAACAACATGCAGGCCCGCAGACGGCATCTAACGGCCATCGAGGCACCCCTCGACGCCGTCGGCGACTTTGGCGGCGATCAGCCTGCGCACGCTGGCTGCGCTCATTCTCATCTCCTCATCGCGATTGACGATGACGCCCGCCTCGAACAACAGCGCCGGCAGCAGCGCGTGGCGCAGCACCGCCAGGCCATCGAAATAATGCACGCCGTTGTCGCGATCGGCGAACGCGCGGTTTTCGCCGAGCACCGGATCGGCATGATACAGCGACGGCTGGAACCCGGCGCTGCGCAGCGCGGCACCGATCGCCGAGGCGCAGCGCAGGCTGCGCGCGAGCGCGGGATTCTCGCGCGAGACGAACAGCGAGTATCCCGAGAAACGGTCGCTGTAGCGCCGCTCGACGCCGTCGTGCAGCCACGTGGCCAGAAACCGCTCCTGCACCGAATCGTGATGTACCGAAATGAAAAGATCCATGCCGTCGGCTGCACGCGGGCGGCGCCACAGCTCCTTCATCATGCCGTCGGCGCCGATCAGGCGCACCGCGTGACGGCGCGAACTGAGCTCGGTTTCGATCTCGCGCGCCAGTTCCAGATTGAACTCGAACTCGGGACGGCCGCGCGCACTGATCGCTCCCGGCGCTTCCAGGTAATGGCCCACGTCGATGGCGATACGCGCCGCCGCAGCCGGCTGTGCCAGCAGGCACAGCAGCAGCGCCGCGCTGCGCATCACCAGCCCAGTGCGTAGGCCGGCCTGCGAGGATCGGCACCGCCGTGCAGCACGCCCGTTTTCTGATCGACCACGATCGTGCAGGGCGCCCCGGCGAGCCAGGTCCATTCGTCCCACCAATACACCTTGTGACCCAGCTGTTTGAGCACATCGCCAGTCGATGCCGGGATGCGGCCTTCGAGGTAGAGTCGCCCGGGGAAATATTCGTGCGGCTCGAACGATCCGGGATAGCTGTAACCGGCGAAGCGCGGCGCTTCGAGGGCGCTCTGCGCGTCCATGCCGAACACGTTGACATTGAGAAACACCTGCAGCATCGCCTGCGGCTGCACGTCGCCGCCTGGCGTGCCGAACGGCATCAGCACTTTGCCGTTTTTGAATGCCATCGCGGGACTGGGCGTCAGGCGCGGGCGTTTGCCGGGCGCGACCGAGCAGGGATGGCTGGGATCGGACCACGACTGCGTGCCGCGGCCCGAGCAGACAATGCCCACACCCGGCACCAGCGGCGAGTTGTTGGAGCCGTCGGACGGTGTCGCGGAAATCGCGTTGCCCTTGCCGTCGATGCAGCAGAGGTATGTCGTATCCCCAGGGCCGGGGGCTTCGTCCGACTGCGCGGGTGTCATCCAGCGCGGCGGGAGGTCGGCGAGCGTCGCCGGATCCCCTGCGGGCGGCATTTCCGGCCAGGCGCGATCGCTGCGGATCATCCCGCGCCGATGCGCGGCATAGGCTTCCGACAGCAGGCCCTTCATCGGGACCTTGACGAAGGCGGGATCGCCGAAATGCTGGTGGCGGTCGGCGAAGGCGAGCTTGAGCGCCTCGGTGACGACATGGATGTACTCCGGCGAGTTGTGCCCCATGCCGCCGAGGTTGTAGCCCTTGAGCATGTTGAGCGCCATCGGCACGACGGGTCCCTGCGACCACGGGCCGCAGGCGTGGATTTCGATGCCGTTGAATTTCGCCTTGACCGTGGGCTCGAACCTGACGCCGAACTCCGCGAAATCCGCCATCGTCATCAGCCCGCCCGCCTGCTTGTGGTACTTGACGATCGCCGCCGCGACATCGCCTTTGTAGAAGGCGTCGCGCGCCGCGCGCAGCGCCGCCACCCGTCCTTTACGCCGGTTTGCCTTTTCGACGTCGGCCAGATACTGCAGCGTCCTGCCGAGCTCCGCCTGGACGAAAATCTCCCCCGGCGCCGGCACCCGGCCCTTCGGCAGGAACACTTTTTTGCTCGACGGCCAGCGCGCGTACGAGGCGCGGTTGTCCCTCAAGAACTCCGACATGAGCGGATACATCGGAAAGCCGTCGCGCGCGAAACGCGTCGCCGCCGCCGCCACTTCGCCGAAACTCATCGTGCCGAAGCGCGACAGCGCGGTGATCCATGCATCGGGAGCCGCGGGCACGACACTGCGCAGCACGCCCGGCGGAATTTTTCCGGCGTGGTGGCGCTGGAAGAAGTCGGGCGTGACGGCTTTGGGCCAGACGCCCAGTCCGTCGATGCAGTGAATCGCGCGCTGCTTGGCAAGGTAGACGATCAGCGGGGCAACGCCCCCGAAGTTGACCTTGTCGGTCTGCAGCACCCCGACCGCGATACCGGCTGCCACGCCCGCGTCGATGGCGTTGCCGCCGGCCTCGAGGATCTCGAATCCCGCGTGCGCTGCAAGGTAGTGTCCTGCGGCGATGACATGACGGGTGCCCATGATCGCCGGGCGCCCCGACGCGACTACCCTGGCTGGCGGATCTTCAAGCTTCATGTTCCCTCCGGAAATGAGCACGCCCCGCGGTTCGCCAAGCGTGACGGATTGCCATTGTAGTCGCGATCCGCGCCGGAACCTGCGCGCCGGTGCTTGCGCTACTTGTCGCGGATCGGCGAAGCCTTGCCCTGCCGCTGCAGCCATTCCTCTTCGCGCCCGTACGCTTCGGGCTGACCCGGCCGGCCGTAGTAATAGTCGGCGAGCGGATGATAAAGGTCGAAGACGCGCCGCAGTTCGCCCACGGGTTCGTCATGCGCATCGACCCGCAGGTCTACATAAGGATAAATTTCGCGGTCGTAAACCACCAGCCCCGCCGAATTCTGCCCGCCGTTCTGCCCCCCAGCATCGCGTCCCGCCTCGATCGCCGACAACAGCCGTTCGGCAAAAGCGAGTTTGCCGCCCATGTGCCACGCGCCTGCCATCGCCTGCGCGGTGCGTTCGCTGGTGAGGTTGTTGCCCATGGCAACGAGATTGCGCTCGACGATCGCCCCGGCCCAGTCGCGGTTGCGGTCGCCGGTCCTGGCTGCGGCGTTGCCGTCGCGGTCGATCGCGCACACCTGCCGATAGCCGAAATAGGGATCGCTCGCAGCGATCTCGTCCAGGACCTTGGCGGCGGAATAGCCGAGCCCCAGCAGCTTGATACCGAGGGGCCCGAGCCGCGGGTCGGTGCGCGCCATGGTGACCACGACACCGAGGCCCGGCGCGATGAACGGACAGCGCGCGGTGACCCCCAGCGCGCGCGTCGAGATGGCCACGCCGAACCGTCCCGTTTGCGCGCAGCGCGCGGCGATCGCAAATGTCATTATGGATTCCTCGTCGTCATTGCAGCGGCATGCCGGAGACCTTGACGATCTTCGCGTACTTCGCGATGTCCTGCCGGATGAACGCCGCGAACTGCTCGGCAGTACCGCCGACCGCATCGAGGCCCAGGTCGGTCAGGCGTTTGCGGATCTCCCCACCCAGCTGCCGGTTGGATTCGGCATTGAGCCGGTCGATGACTTCGCGCGGCGTTGCCGCCGGAGCGAGCAGGCCGATCCACCCCAGCAGCTCGAAGCCCCTCAGGCCGGACTCATCCATCGTTGGCACTTCGGGCAGCGCGCTCGAACGCTTCAGGCTGGTCACCGCGATCCCTTTGACCCGGCCAGCCCGCACGAACGCGATCGCGTTGGGCACCGGCGTGAACATGAAATCGATCTGGCCGCTGACGAGATCGGTCATCGCCGGCGTGCCGCCCTTGTACGGGATATGCACGATCCTGACGCCGGTCAGCAGGCTGAACCACTCCGCCGTCATGTGCTGCGAAGCGCCGATGCCGGACGAACCGTAGTTGAACTTGCCGGGATACGCCTTCGCCAGCGCGATGAATTCTTTGAGCGACGCGGCCGGCACCGACGGATGCGTCGTCAGGATGTTCGGCTGATTGGCAATCTGCACGACGGGCGCCAGGTCGCGCACGGGATCGTACGGCAGCTTCGCATAAACGCTGGGAGCCGATGAAATCGATGCGGCGCTGCCCATGAGCAGCACGTAGCCGTCGGGTGCCGCCTTCGCCACATAGTCGGTGCCGATATTGCCGGCGGCGCCCGCCCGGTTCTCGACGATGAACTGCTGGCCGAACGCCTCGCCGTAGCGCGCGTTGAGCAGGCGCGCCACAGTGTCGATGCTGCCGCCCGGCGGATAGGCGACGACGATGCGCACCAGCCGCGCGGGATAGGTTTGCGCAAGTGCGCCCACCGGCGTGAACGCGCCGGCGATGGCGACTGCAATGGCGACCAGCAGGTGCATCGGCGCTCGTCAGCCGATCGCGCGCGCGACGGCATTTACCCAGCTTACGCCGAGCACGCACGTGACGGTGGCCTCGTCGTAGCCGCGTGCCAGCATCGCCTGCGTCAGATTCGGCAGTTGCCGGATGTTGTCGAGCCCCCGCGGATAGGATTGATGCAGGAAATCGTCGACGCTGCCGAAGATGTCCGGGCGCAGGGTGCGATTGCGCCGCGACTGCGGCAGCACGATGCCCGCGTTCTTGTAGCCCTCGACGTAGTCGAGACCGAGGCCCACGTGCTCGGCGCCCATGGTGCGTACCAAGTAGTCCAGGTGCTCGAGCATATGGTCGAGCGTCGGCTCCGGATGGTGCACCGCGCGCGGCAGTCCACACAGGCCGACGACCCCGCCCTTCTGCGCGATGATCGACAGCACCTCGTCCTTCTTGTTGCGGTCATTGGCAGTGACCGCATAGGCATTGGCGTGGGTGCAGCACGGCGCGCGCGCGATTTGGGCGGCTTCGAGCGAGGTTTGATGGCCCGAGTGCGACAGGTCGAGCAGCATCGGCAGCTCGTTGACCGCCGCGATCAGCTCGCGGCCGAGAAAACTGAGACCCGCGTTGCGGCGCTCGCCGCAGCCGTCGCCGGCGAGGTTGGCAAAGGTGTAGCACAGCCCGAGGATGCGAAACCCGAGCCGGTGCAGGATGCCGATGCGCTGCAGATCGCTGCCGATCATGTCGGCCGCCTGCGTGACGAGCATCATCGCCACTTTGCCGGCAGCTTTGGCAGCGCGAAAATCGGCGGCACAGGTCGCCACCATCAGATGCGGGCTCTTGGCGATCTTGTCCAGCGCAATGTCAGTGCGCTGCAGCGTCATGTCCCATGTCGCGTCCGACACGACGCTGAGCAGTGCCGCGTCGACGCCGCCTTCGAGCAGGCTCACCGTGTACGGCTCGTCGAGCGTGTAGAACGGCGTCAGTCCATCGAGCACGAGCGCCTGCTGATGCAACTTGAGCGCCGGCGCTGTCACTTTCGCGTTGGTATCGGGCACAAAGGTCTCCGGCTATTGCGGCTCGATGCCCGCCTGTTTGATCAGCTTTCCCCACTTGGCGAGCTCGCTGCCCATATAGCTGCCGAGTTGCGCCGCATTCAGCGGCAGCGTCTCGAAGCCGAGCGGCTTCAGCTTCGTCTTGAAATCGGCAACCGCGATGACGGCCTGGACTTCACGGCTCAGGGCATCGACGATTTCCCGCGGCACGCCCTGCGGCCCGACCACGCCTTGCCATGAGCGTATTTCGACGAACTCGCCGAGCGACTCTTTGAGCGTCGGCACCGACGGCAGCTCGCTCGAGCGCTGGTCCGTCGTCATCGCGAGCGCGCGCACCCTGCCTGCCTGGATGTGCGTGGCAGCGGTCGCGAAATCCGAACAGATGGTGGCGATCTGACCGGCGATCAGTTCGGTCACCGCCTGCGGGCTGCTCTTGTAGTAAACGGGAGTCAGCTCGATGCCGGTCTTTAGCCGCAGGGTCTCCATGCAGACGGTTGCGGTGCCGCTCGGCGTGCCGTAGGCAAGCTGCCCGGGACGCGCTTTGGCGAAAGCGATCAGTTCACGGATGCTTTTTACCGGCAGCGATGGATGCACCACGATGACGAACGGCACGCCGCCTATGCCCGCGATCGGCGTGAAATCCTTGATCGCGTCATAGGTGACACCTTTCATCATCCACGGCGTCTGCGAATGCGAGCTGGTCGTCGCCACCATCAGCGTGTAACCGTCGGGCGTGGCTTTGGCCACGTGGTCGGCCGCGATCGCCCCGTTCGCACCTGCCCGGTTATCGATCACGAACGTCCCTTTCATGCGCTCGGACAGGCCCTGCGCGAGCAGGCGTGCGACGATGTCCGTCGCGCTGCCCGGCGCAAAAGGAATCACCAGGCGCACCGGCTTTTGCGGATACGTTTGCGCCAACGCGCCGAGCGACCATCCCAAGACCAGTGCAACGGCGGCAGATCTAAGCATGGCGAACTCCTGTCAGGAAACGGTGGCGGCCAACTCGTCGCAGCGCATGAACCTCGCGCGCGAATGACTGCGCATGAACTGGACAAAGCGCCACAGCATCCTGAGCCGTCCCGGGTGGCCGATGAGCTGCACGTGCAGCGTCAGATGGAAAAACGCGCCGGGCCATTCGTAAAGGCCGCTGAACTCGTCCTGCCAAAGCTCCTGCACTTCGCCCGCGGTGCGGATCACCCGCCCGATCTGCCCGCCGTACATGAAATACGGCGCGTCGGCCAGATGCCATTGCACGGGCAGCTCGACGAGCGGCAGCGGCTTGCCGTCGCGCTCATGCCGGTACGGCCGCGCGCGGTCGTGAAAATTCGCCGACACGGTCACGCCGGTCTCGAGCAGCAGGTCGAGCGTGCGCTCCGACCATTCCCACGACGGCGAGCGCCAGGTCACTGGCCGCACTCCGGTGAGCTTGTGCAGCGCGTCGATGCCGCGCAAAAGCTCGTCGCGCTCTTCCTCCGCCGTCAGCGCCGCGATCGGCCGGTGCCCATAACCGTGGCTGCCGATTTCGTGACCGCGCGCATGGATCGCC
This sequence comes from Burkholderiales bacterium, assembly GCA_046715035.1. Lineage (GTDB taxonomy): Bacteria > Pseudomonadota > Gammaproteobacteria > Burkholderiales > SG8-41 > PALSA-1004. The sequence continues at coordinate 7,974 of JBKJZR010000225.1, forward strand.
TTCACCGCGTCCGGATAGCGGTCGGCGGTCATGCCGGGAATGAAAAACGACGCCTTGATCGCGGACTCGTCGAGCAGCGCGAGCAAAGGCGCGAGTCCTTCGTGGATGGCGAACGCACCGTGCGACAGCAGCACGGGTTTTTTCAGGTTCTCGGGCGCGCGCCCCACCCAGATCGC
>JBKJZR010000226.1:0-10179 GCA_046715035.1 Burkholderiales bacterium
TCATTACCGCGAGCCTGAAAAAGGGCGTGTGAGGGCCGCTTCGGCGCCGGGCGGCGATTGGTGCTTGTTACGTAAAGAACAGTTTTCCGCGCGCGGCGCGGCGAGGACACGATGAGCGATCAACCGATCACACCGCTGCCTGATGAAAACCAGATCATCGCCGAGCGCCGCGCCAAGCTGACCGCCTTGCGCAGCCAGGGGAGCGCCTTCCCCAACCGTTTCCCCCGCGACGACATCGCCGGCGACCTGCACGAAAAGTACGAGGATCGAGACCGCGACTCGCTCGATCTCAATCCGGTCGTAGTGCGAGTCGCCGGCCGCATGATGCTCAAGCGCGTGATGGGCAAGGCAAGCTTCGCCACGCTGCAGGACATGAGCGGCAGCATTCAGCTCTACCTGACCGACAGCTATCCCGGCAAGGAACAGCACGCGGCATTCAAGCACTACGACGTCGGCGACATCATCGGCGCCGAGGGCGTGCTGTTCAAGACCCAGAAAGGCGAGCTTACGGTGCGCGTGAAGCAGCTGCACCTGCTCACCAAATCGCTGCGTCCGTTGCCCGAGAAGTTCCATGGGCTGAGCGACCAGGAGCAGCGCTATCGCCAGCGCTATCTCGACCTGATAGCCAACGAGGACACGCGGCTCAGATTCGTGCAGCGCTCGCGCATCATCCAGCGCGTGCGCGAATTTTTTTTGGATCGGCGCTATCTCGAAGTCGAGACGCCGATGATGCACCCGATACCCGGGGGTGCAGCGGCGCGGCCTTTCGTCACCCACCACAATGCGCTCGACATGAAGCTCTATCTGCGCATCGCGCCCGAGCTCTATCTGAAACGGCTCGTGGTCGGCGGATTCGAAAAAGTATTCGAGATCAACCGCAATTTCCGCAACGAAGGGATTTCCACGCGGCACAACCCCGAGTTCACCATGGTGGAATTCTACGCCGCGTACCGCAATTATTACTATCTGATGACTTTCATCGAAGAGCTGATCCGCGATGTCGCGCGCTCGGTGCTCGGCACGATGAAAGTGAATTACCAGGGCCGCGAGATGGATTTCGAAAAACCGTTCGCGCAGCTGACGATCGCCGAAGCGATCAGGATGCATCACCCGGGACTCACGGACGATCATCTCGGCAGCCGCGAGGCACTGATCAAGAAGCTCGACGAGCTGCATATCGCCGTGCGACCCCAGGACGGCATCGGCGCCCTGCAGCTCACGCTGTTCGAGAACACCGTCGAATCCCAGCTGCTCGATCCGACTTACATCTTCGGCTATCCCGCCGAGGTGTCGCCGCTCGCGCGGCGCAGCGACAAGGACCCCGACGTCACCGAGCGGTTCGAGCTGTACATCGCCGGCCGCGAAATCGCCAATGGCTTTTCCGAGCTGAACGATCCGGAAGACCAGGCTGCGCGCTTTCAGGAGCAGGCGAGGCAGCTCGATGCCGGCAACGATGAGGCCATGCATTACGACGCTGACTACATTCGTGCTCTCGAGTACGGGCTGCCGCCTACGTGCGGCGCCGGCATAGGCATCGACCGACTGGTGATGATCCTGACCGACAGCCCATCCATCCGCGATGTGATTCTTTTTCCCCAGATGCGTCCGGAATAACGCCAGAATAAGCGCCATGAATCAGCCGCTCTGGGAGCCCTCGCCCGGCGCAGTCGCCGCCGCCAACATGACTGCATTCATGCGTGCGGCCGCGCGTGACACTGGCGTACGGGTGACCGATTACACCGCGCTCTACGCGTGGTCGGTCCGGGAGCCGGAAAAGTTCTGGCGCCTGGTCTGGAAATTCTGCGGCGTGACCGCGGCTGCGCAAGGCAGCGTGACGCTCGAGAATCCCCATGCCATGCCGGGCGCGCGCTGGTTTCCCGGCGCACGTCTCAATTTCGCCGAGAACCTGCTGCGGCGGTCCGACGCCGGCACTGCGATCGTGTTCTGGGGCGAAGACCGCGTGCAGAGCAGCGTCACGTTTGCTGAACTCCATCACGAAGTGTCGCGGCTGGCACAGGCCCTGCGTGCTTGCGGCGTCGGCGCCGGCGACCGGGTCGCCGGCTACATGCCTAATCTGCCGGGCACCGTGATCGCGATGCTGGCTGCAGCGAGCATCGGCGCCATCTGGTCTTCCTGCTCGCCGGACTTCGGCGCGCAGGGCGTCGTCGACCGCTTCGGCCAGATCGAACCCGAGGTGCTGTTCAGCGCCGATGGCTATTTCTATAACGGCAAAACGATCGACGTGCTCGCGCGGCTTGGGGAGATCATGCAGCGGCTGCCCTCGGTCGAGCGTCTGGTGGTCGTGCCATACACTCAGCGCTCACCCTCGATCGCCGGCATCCCGCGCGCGATCGACGTGCACGCGTTCATGGCGCCCTACGCAGCAGGCCCCATCGAGTTCGCGCAGCTGCCGTTCGACCACCCCCTCTATATCATGTACTCGTCGGGCACGACCGGCGTGCCGAAATGCATCGTCCATGGCGCGGGGGGCACGCTTCTGCAGCACCTCAAAGAGCACGTGCTGCATGTCGATCTCAAGCCGGACGACCGGCTCTTCTACTTCACCACGTGCGGCTGGATGATGTGGAACTGGCTCGTGTCCGGTCTGGCGGCGCGGGCGACGATCCTGCTCTATGACGGCTCGCCTTTTCTGCGCGACGGCAACATCCTGTTCGATTTCGCCGATGCGACCGGCATGACCGCGCTCGGCACGTCGGCGAAGTTCATCGACGCCATCGCCAAGAGCGGCCTGCGCCCGGTCGCGACGCACCGGCTCGACCGGTTGCGCGTCATCTTGTCGACCGGCTCGCCGCTCGTGGCCGAGGGGTTCGATTACGTCTATGAGAACGTCAGGCGCGACGTGAATCTCGCGTCGATCTCGGGCGGAACCGACATCATCTCGACGTTCGTGCTGGGCAATCCGCTGCTGCCGGTGTGGCGCGGCGAAGTCCAGTGCCGCGGCCTGGGCATGAAAGTCGAAGTGTTCGACGACGCAGGCCGGCCGCTCGTCGGCGAGAAGGGCGAGCTCGTGTGCACCGCGCCGTTTCCCTCGATGCCCGTCGCATTCTGGCGCGATGCCGGCGGCGCAAAGTATCGCGCCGCCTATTTCGACAAATACCCGAACGTGTGGTGCCACGGCGACTATGTCGAGTTGACGCCCCGCGGCGGCATGATCATCTACGGCCGCTCCGACGCCGTGCTCAATCCCGGCGGCGTGCGCATCGGCACGGCGGAAATCTACCGGCAGGTCGAGCAGCTCGATGAAATCGTCGAAAGCATCGTCATCGGCCAGGACTGGCCGCCCGCCACTCCGAACGATGTCCGAGTGGTGCTGTTCGTGCGCCTGCGCGACGGACTGGTGCTGGACGACGCGCTGCGCGAGCGCATCAAGCAGCACATCCGCGTCAACACGACGGTGCGCCACGTGCCTGCCAAGGTCATACAGGTCGGCGACATCCCGCGCACCAAGAGCGGCAAGATCGTCGAGCTCGCCGTGCGCAACGTCGTGCACGGCCGGCCGGTCAAGAATCTCGAGGCCCTCGCCAATCCCGCGGCGCTCGAGCTGTTTCGCGACCTGCCCGAATTGAGTACTGGCTGAGCCTTACCAGTTCCAGATCTGCCAGAAAGTCCACCACGGCTTGTCGGTGGCGCCGCCAGCCAGGTACTTGCTTTTCGGAAAATTGGTTTTCATGACGCGCTCTGCGTCGTTGCGCAAGTCCTTCATGCCGAGCTTGTCGTAGGCGTTGACCAGGATCAGCAGGCCTTCCTCGTTGGCCGGCGCCTGCGGATACGTTTTGAGGGCATACTGCGCCCGGTTCGCCGCTGCCACGTAAGCGCCGCGCTTCATGTAATAGCGCGCAACGTGGACTTCATGCGAAGCGAGCGCATTGACGAGATACTGCATGCGCTGAACCGAGTCGGGGGCGTACTTGCTGTTGGGAAAACGCGTCACCAGATCCTTGAACGCATCAAACGCCTCGCGCGCTGCCTTGGGGTCGCGCTCGGTCATGTCCTGGCCGGAAAAAGAGCCCAGCAGGCCCAGATCGTCGTTGAAATTGGCGAGCCCTCTCAGGTAATACGCATAATCGACGCTCGGATGGTTCGGGTGCAGCTTGATGAAGCGCTCGGTAGCGGCGATCGCGGCGGCGGCATCCTTGTCCTTGTAGTACGCGTATGCGATCTCGAGCTGCGCCTGCTGCGCAAAACGCCCATACGGATAGCGCGCTTCCAGCTTTTCGTAATACTTGATCGCTTTATCGTAACTGCCGTCGTTGAGCTCGTTCTTCGCTTCCGAATAGAGCTTGGCTGCGGACCAGCCTTTGGTCTCGTCGACATCGTCGAGCATCCCGCACCCGGCCAGGCATAGCGCGAAAATTAAAGCTAAACTTGATCGCATAAATGAACCTCGCTGCAAAACGTGCAAATTATAACTTAACCGACGCCGGGGCTCAGCCCGTCGAGCTGACCGTTCCCTTGGAATGCGCGGGTCAGCGGTTGGACCAGACCCTCGCGCTTTTGTTGCCCCAATATTCGCGCAGCCGCCTGGCGCAGTGGATACGCAACAGTCGCGTGCTGCTCGAAGGCGCCAGCGCGCAGCCCAAGTCCCGGGTGCACGGAGGCGAAAGGATACGCATTGCGGCGACCCCCGAGCCGGCAGCGACCGCCGCGCTGCCGGAGGATATCGCGCTCGACATCGTGCACGAGGATGATCATATCCTGGTGCTCGCGAAACCGGCGGGTCTGGTCGTCCATCCCGGCAGCGGCAACTGGAGCGGAACGCTGCTCAATGCTCTGCTGCAGCACGCGCCCGGGCTCGCCGCGCTGCCGCGGGCGGGGATCGTCCACCGGCTCGACAAGGACACCAGCGGCCTCATCGTCGTGGCCAAGACGCTGGAGGCGCAGACGAGCCTCGTGCGCCAACTGCAGGCGCGCACGGTGAAGCGCGAGTATCTGGCGCTGGTTCACGGCAGCGTCGTGGCTGACGGCAGGGTCGAAGGCCCGATCGGCCGCCATCCGACACAGCGCACGCGCATGGCGATCGTTGCCCGCGGCAAGGCCGCGCTCACGCACTATCGAGTGCTGCTGCGTTATGCGCAGGCGACGCTGCTGCGCTGCCGCCTCGAAACCGGCCGCACGCATCAGATCCGCGTGCATCTCAAATCGCTGGGCCATCCGCTGGTCGGCGACCGCGTCTATGGCCGCAAAGGCCCCAGCGCCGATCCCCTGCTTGCCGCGTTTCCGCGCCAGGCGCTGCACGCAGAGAGACTGGCGCTGGTGCATCCGGCAAGCGGGCGCGAAGTGGACTGGCAAGCCCCGCCGCCTGCCGACATGCGCGATTTGCTCGCTGCGCTCGCCGCAACGCAGACGTCCGCATGAATTCAGACTGGATCATCCCCGAGTGGTCCGTGCCGCCGCGGGTAAAAAGTCTGATCACTACGCGCAATGGCGGAGTCAGCAGCGGACCCTACGCGAGTCTCAACCTCGGGCTGCGCACCGGAGACGATGAGGCGGCGGTGCAGGCCAACCGGCAGCGGCTGCGATCCTGGTTACCGGGCGAACCGCGATGGCTGCGCCAGGTGCACGCGGCCAAGGTTGTGGACACGGATGACCTGTCCGGCATCCCGGAAGCGGACGCCAGCATCGCACGCACGCCCGGCACCGTGTGCGCCGTGCTGGTCGCGGACTGCATGCCGGTGCTGCTAAGCGACCGCGCGGGCAGTGTGATCGGCATTGCGCACGCAGGTTGGCGCGGCCTGAGCGCGGGAGTCATCGAGAATACGGTGCGCGCTATGCAGGTTTGCCCCGCCGATCTGCTCGCCTATCTCGGCCCCGCCATCGGCCGCGACGCGTTCGAGGTCGGCGAAGACGTGCGCTCGGCGTTCCTCGCAACGGACGCTGCAGCCGGCGCCGCCTTCAGGCCACACCGCGCCAGCAAGTGGCTCGCCGATCTGGGCATGCTCGCGCGTCAGCGTCTCGCAGCGTGCGGTGTGCACCGGGTGTTCGGCGGTGGCGAATGCACGTACCGCGACGCTGCCCGCTACTACTCATACCGTCGTGACACCATCACCGGCCGCATGGCGGCGCTGCTGTGGATCGCCGACGTTTGAACTGCCTCGTCTATAATGCGCGGTCGCCCGGGTAGGTGAAACGATGTCGGTGCTGGTGTGGATCATAGTCGCGAGCGTTATCGGTGGCGTGCTGAGCGTCGTCGCCGCCGCGTTGCTCGCTTTGAACGCGCGTGCATCGCACGTGCCGGTGCTGATCAGCTACGCCGTCGGCGCGCTGCTCGGCGCGGTATTCCTCGACATCCTGCCGCACGCCTTCAGCATCGCCGACAGCATCGAGAATCTCGCGGGCACGATCCTCGCCGGGATCATGATTTTTTTCATACTCGAGAAGCTCGTGCTGTGGCGGCATTGCCACGAAGAACAGTGTGAGGTGCACGAGACGCCGCCGCAACAGCACGACCACGGTCGCAGCGGCCTGACGATCATGATCGGCGACACGTTTCACAATTTCGTCGATGGCATCCTGATCGCCGCTGCGTTCCTTGCCGATGTGCGCGTCGGCGTGGTCACCGCCATCGCCATGATCGCGCACGAGGTGCCCCAGGAGGTAGGCGATTTTCTGGTGCTCCTGCATTCCGGCTACAGCAAGCGCTACGCGCTCGCGCTCAATCTGCTGTCGAGCCTGGCGATGATGATCGGCGGCGTGCTTGCGTACTTCGCGCTGCAGACCATGCAGCAGTGGATCCCCACGCTGCTCGCGCTGGCTGCTGCGAGCATGCTTTACGTGGCGGTCGCCGACCTGATCCCGGGGCTGCACCGGCGGCGCGAGATCATGGCAGGCGTGCAGCAGGTGGCGCTGATCGGCGCCGGGATTGCGACGATTTGGGGGGCAGGATTGTTCGCGCATTGAACCCTGCAAGGCCGGACGACAGCTCGGTTTCGCGGCGCCCGCTATTGACACGGCAATGGGTGGGACGCAGAATCGTTTCGACCGCTCCCGGCTGCAGATTCCCAGTCAATCAGGCCGCATCATGAATTCCCCGCATGCTACGGTCCAGGCGCTGTACCAAAATCTCGATCAAGCCAGCCGCAAGTTCATGGAGCAGGTCCTCGGTTCGCTGACGGCCGAGCAGCGCCTCGACAGCACCGCGATCTTCAAGGCGCTCGCGGCGAGCATGGCCGCCGACAGCGGCCGCTGGTCGGAGCGACAACAGCGTTATTACCAGTACCACCTCGAACTGTGGATGAAGATGGCGCAGGCTCACGACACGCCAGCGCCGGCAATCGCAGCACCCGATCCCGGGGACCGCCGATTCCGCGCGGCGGAATGGCAGAAACTGCCCTTTTTCGACTACCTGAAGCAGTCGTACCTGCTCAACTCACGCTGGCTTGCGGAAGTCGTCGAAGCCACACAACTCGATGCCGAAACCAAGAACAAGCTGCGCTTCTTCACGCGCCAGCTCACCGATGCCGCCGCACCAGCCAATTTCCCCACCACCAACCCGGAAGTGCTCAAGCTCGCCGCGGAAACCAACGGCGAGAGCCTGTTGAAGGGAATGAGCCAGCTCAGCGAAGACCTCAAGAAAGGCCGTATCTCGATGACCGATGAAGCGGCGTTCGAGATCGGCCGCAACATCGCGGTGACGCCGGGCACGGTGGTTTTCCAGAACGATCTGCTGCAGCTCATCCAGTATCAGCCCACGACCGAGACAGTCTACGAACGGCCGCTGCTCGTCGTCCCGCCCTGCATCAACAAGTACTACATCCTCGACCTGCAGCCTGCCAATTCGTTCGTGCGCCACGCGGTAGCGCAAGGTCATACGGTGTTCATCATGTCGTGGCGTAATGCCCCGGCGAGCATGGGCCTGACCACCTGGGATCAGTATCTCCAGGACGGGGTGATCAAAGCGATCGAGGTAAGCCGCGAAATCTGCGGAGTGGAGCAAATCGGCGCGCTGGGCTTCTGCGTCGGCGGGACGCTGCTGGGAGCGGCACTGGCGGTGCTGCGCGCGCAGGAGCGCGCCCCGGCGGCCAGCCTGACCTTGCTCACGACCATGCTCGACTTCAGCGATCCCGGAGACCTCGGCGTGTTCATCGACGAGCCGTACGTGCGCCAGCGCGAGCGCGATTTCGCGCAGGGCGGCGTGCTGCACGGCAGGGAGCTCGCGTTGACGTTCTCCAGCCTGCGCGCGAACGAGCTGATCTGGAACTATGTCGTCAACAACTATCTGAAGGGACGCAAGCCCGACGCGTTCGATCTGCTGTACTGGAACAGCGACAGCACCAACCTGCCGGGCGCGATGTTCACGTATTACGTGCGCAACACCTATCTCGAAAACAATCTGCGCGTGCCAGGCAGGCTCACCATGTGCGGCGTGCCCGTGGACCTGGGCAAGGTCGACACACCGGCGTATATCCTCGCCACGCGCGAAGACCATATCGTGCCCTGGAAGACGGCCTATCTGAGCGCGCACCTGCTCGGTGGCGCACCGGAGTTCGTCCTCGCGGCGAGCGGGCACATTGCCGGCGTCATCAATCCTCCCGCCAGCGGCAAGCGACACTACTGGACGAACACCGCCGAGGGCCTACCGGCCGACGAGTGGCTTGCCGGCGCCACCCAACACACGGGAAGCTGGTGGACGCATTGGAGCAGCTGGCTCGCGCAGCATGCCGGCGGCCAGGTGGCTGCCCGCACAGTGCCCGGCAGCCCGCAATACCCGGCCCTCGAGCCCGCCCCGGGCAGCTACGTGCGGGAGCGTTGCGAGACATAAAAATCGCGGGCACTCCGTGTTGTCCATCGACGCGGCGCGCTTCGTGTTAATCTGAAATCGTCTATCAAAGGAGACTGCAAATGGCACAGAAAGTGGCGGTGGTGACTGGCGGAATGGGGGGGCTGGGAGAGGCGATCTGCCTGAAACTCGCGCGCATGGGTTTCAATGTGGTTACGACGCATTCTCCCGGGAACACCAAGGCCAAGGACTGGCTGGGGGAAATGAAGAAGCAGGGCCACGAAATTTATGCCGTTGCGGCGGACGTCGCGGATTTCGATGCCTGCGCCAAGGCGGTGAAACAGATCGAGGCCGAGGTCGGCCCGGTCGATGTGCTCGTCAACAACGCCGGCATTACGCGCGACATGACGTTCAAGAAAATGGGCAAGGTCGACTGGGACGCGGTGGTGCGCACCAACATGGACAGCGTGTTCAACATGACCAAGCCGGTTTGCGACGGGATGGTCGATCGCGGCTGGGGGCGCATCATCAATGTTTCTTCGGTCAACGGGCAGAAGGGTGCATTCGGTCAGACCAACTACTCGGCGGCCAAGGCGGGGATGCACGGTTTTACCAAAGCGCTGGCGCTCGAAGTCGCGCGTAAAGGCGTGACCGTGAACACGATCTCTCCGGGCTACATCGGCACCAAGATGGTGATGGCGATACCGAAGGAAGTCCTCGATTCCAAGATCATTCCGCAGATTCCGGTCGGCCGCCTGGGCAAGCCGGAGGAGGTAGCGGGCCTCGTCGCCTATCTGTGCTCCGATGAAGCAGCCTACGTGACGGGGGCCAATATCGCCATCAACGGCGGGCAGCACATGCAGTAGACGGTGTCAGGCGCGATGCGACCATCCGCGCTGCAGCAGCCAGCAAAGAAAAAGCCCCGGCAGAATTGCGCCGGGGTTTTTTCGTCTGCGGGACGGCAATCTATTTGCTTTTCTTCGCGCCTTTGAAAGCATTCGCAGCAGCGTCGGTGACTGCCTTGATGTTGGCATCGGCCAGATCTGCCGCCTGCTGGGCCGCCTTGGTCATGCTTTCCATCGCCGATTGCGTCGCCACGATGGTCGAACGCACGGCAGTCGCCGCCGCATCCGAACCGCCTGGGACAGCTTTGAACATCCGCTCCAGCGAAGACGTGACTTCCTGCTGATAACCCGATAGGCGCCCCTCGATCAGGCGCGTGAGGTCCTTCTGCGTTTGCGTGGCGACCTCATAGACATTGCGCGAGTAACCCAGAGCGCGCTCCACCGCCTGCTCTGCCAGCCTCGCCCGGAGCGCCATCATCGTCGACGGATCCTTGACTTCCGCCAGTTCCTTCGCCGTCTGGGACTGCTCGGCAATGAATGCCTTGGCGGCTTCGAGCTGCAGCCGCATCAGCCGCTCGGCGCTTTCCATCGAGACTT
>JBKJZR010000227.1:0-7035 GCA_046715035.1 Burkholderiales bacterium
TGCAGGCAAACGCGAGCCGCAGGCCATTCACGAAAATCGGCTGAAACACGAAGATGTCGGGCAGGTGCATGCCGCCTTCGAAAGGATCGTTCATCAGGAAGATGTCGCCCGGATGAATGTCGTCCGCAAAGCACTTGATCACCGACTGCAGCGCAACCGGGATCGCACCCAGGTGTCCGGACAGGGTCAGCCCCTGGGCAACGACGACGCCGTCGCCGTCGGCCACCGCGGTGGAAAAATCCATGTTGTTCTTGACCACCGACGTGTAGCTCGTGCGGTGGACGGTCACCACCATCTCATCGGCTATCCAAAACATGCTGTTCTTGAACAGCTCGAATGCGATCGGATCGCTGATCTCCGCCATGCGCCGCTCCGGTAATTTGCTCGGGGATAGTCGCTGGGCCAATGCCTGAGGAATTCAGCCCGTCTTGCGCGAGTACGTTTTTTACATAGATGATCGGATCTGTCAACATCGCGACCGGAGCACTCGCTACAATACGCATCGACGGCCCACAGTTTGCTGAATTCCTCCGTTCGCGCTGAGCCCACGCCGCAGGCGTGGCGGCGAAGCGTTCCAAGGACCTGATTGCGAGCCGTTCATATTTCGACTCCGCTTCGCTAGCCTGTCCTGAGCCAGTGTCGAAGCCTGTCCTGAGCTCCGTCGAAGGGGGCTCCATACGAACGGCCTTCAAATGCGCTTTTCAACAAACGGCTAACCATGTCTACACCCGATGTATACGCCGCACTCGGCGTGAAGCGCCGTCTCAACGCAGCGGGCACACTCACCCGACTCGGCGGGGCGCGCATGGCCGACGAAGTGGTGAGCGCGATGGCCGCCGCGTCGCGCGCATCCGTCGATATCGGCGAGCTGCAGGCAGCGGCGAGTCGCGCGATTGCGCGCGTCACGGGCGCGCAGGCAGGGATCGTGACCACCGGCGCGGCGGCAGCGCTGACACTCGCCGTCGCCGCCAGCATGACGCGCTGGGATATCGCGAAGATGGCCGCACTTCCCAACACCGATGCTTTTGCCAACGAGGTCATTCTTCCGCGTACGCATCACACAGGCTACGCGCACGCGCTGCGTGCTTCGGGAGCGCGCCTCGTCGATATCGGTCACAACGATCGCGGCACGGGCGCCGGCGTGCGCGGCCTCGAACCGTGGGAGATCGAAGCGGCGATCACTCCCCGCACCGCCGCCTTCGCATTCGCCGCCAGTCCGGGAAGCATCGGCGACCTGGCGATGGTAGTCGCGGCGTGCCGGCCGCACGGCATCCCGGTGATCGTGGACGCCGCCGCGCAGTTGCCGCCGAAGTCGAACCTGCGCCGCTACTTCGAGCTGGGCGCAGACCTCGTCGCTTTTTCCGGAGGCAAGGCGGTCGGCGGGCCGCAGGCGTCCGGCATCCTCGCGGGGCGCCGCGATCTCGTCGGCGCCGCACTCGTGCAACAGCTCGATATGGACGTATCCCCGGATACGTGGACGCCGCCCGACCTGATCGACCGGGTGGCGCTGCAGGGCGTTCCGCACCACGGCATCGGCCGCGGCTACAAGGCCGGCAAGGAAGAGATCGTCGGCCTTGTCACGGCGCTCGAGCGGTTCGCTGCCGCAGACGACTCGGCCGCGAACGCGGCCCTGGAGGCGAGACTCACGCAAATTGCTGCCGCGCTCGGTGCGCTTCCCGGCCTCGACAAGCGGATCGTTCCTGCCAGCGAAACGGGACGTGTGCCCCATTTGCATCTCACCGTCGCGCACATCGACGCTTTCGAGGCGAGCCGCCGCCTGCAAGCCGGGGACACGCCGGTACACCTTTCGGAGCGCTACGCCAGGCAGGGCATCCTGATCGTCGATCTGCAGGCGCTGCCGCCCGAGGATGATGCCGCGCTCGTGGCGGCGTTGCGCCGCGTATTCGCGTAGGCGCAGCTGTCCGTGTCCTGCCAGCTCGACCCCAAAATGGCGTCATTCCGGACGAGGCCGGCCACGCGGCGGATTCCGCAGAAAATTTATGTACGGCGCCTGGATCCCGGCTTGCGCCGGGAAGACGACGCGTAAGCAGATTATTTTGTCAGCGTCGAGCGCATCCTTGCTACACAAACCCGTACTGCTTTTGCGCCTTTAGATCGTGCTATTCGAAAACACAGAATCACCCGCACGCATCGGTCTGCTCGTGCCTTCGAGCAATGCCGTCATGGAAGTCGAGTTCTATCGCTCGCTGCCGCGCGACGTTACCGTTCACACGAGCCACATCTATCGCGCCAACCAGGCGGTCGACGCTGACGCCGTCATCGAGACGGCGAACAACGCGGTGCAGGCTGCGCTGACGCTCGCGGCCGCGCAGCTCGAGCTGATCGTGTACGGCCACACGGCGTCGAGCTACGTCGACGGCCCAACCGGGGATGCGGGCATCGCGGGCAAGCTCGCGGAAGCGCTCGGCGTTCCGGCGATGACAGCGGCGGACGCGGCCGTGCGCTGTCTGAAGTCCGTCGGCGCGCGGCGCATCTGGCTCGCCGCGCCTTATCCCCTCGAAACGACGCAGACGGCCGCGGAATTCTTTACCGCGCACGGTTTCGAGGTGCGATCGATCGAATGCCTCGGCATCGGGCACGGGCCCGATCTCAAGCACGTGCCGCTGCAGGCGACCTACGAGCTCGCGCTGCGTGCGGCAGCAATAGGCGATGCCGATGCGCTCTTCATGAGCGGCACCGGCGTGCGCACGCTCGATGTCATCGGCCCGCTCGAGCGCGCGCTCGGCAAGCCCGTCATTACGGCGAATCTCGCCGCACTGTGGGGTGCGCTCGATCGGATCGGCCGCGCCGAAAAGTTTACATTCGGGGAGAGCCGCCTGCGCGAGTGGCAGGCGATGGCGGTTTAGAGGTTTTTGAGATGGAGCCCCTATAGCTCGTCCCCTTAAAGGGGGAGGCTGGGAGAAGGATGGGAAAACCACGCAACCCGCCGTGCGGCTGAACTCTCCTCCCCTTTCAAGGGGGAGGTTGGGAGGGGGATGGGGCCAATTACCTCCGTGCGGCCGACCTCTCACGCCGACAGCCCGCGTACCACGCGCCTGATATCCCGCGATTCCGGGTGAGGACGTATCTCGAACCCGAGACGCACAACGAAATCGAGCATATTCCGGTTCAGCGCGAGCACGTCACCTTCGACCACCTGCGCGCCGCGTTCGCGCAGCGCTTCGATCAGCGCATGCATCAAGCGCCGCCCGACGCCGCGCCTCTGCCAGTCGTCGAGCACCATCAGCGCGAACTCCCAGGTTCCTTCCGCGCGCAGCGTCCCCCGGTTAATGCCCACCATCATCGTTTCATCGCCGCGCTCCGCCACGGCGACGAATGCGATCTGGGTGGCGGGATCGAGCGTGACCGCCCCGCGCCTATCTTCCGGGCTAAGCTCTTCGACGCGCCGCGCGCCGCGCTGGTAGCGCGTCGCCCACGAAATTGATCGCATGAGCTGCAGCCACAACGCCTCGTCATCCGGACGGACGGGACGCAGATGCAGGCGCCAGTCGCCAAGCCGCCAGGAAATTGGGGAATTCATCGTTGGGGAGCTAAGTTGAAGTTCTGAAGGCTACCGTCATAGCTAGCGACACAATCGACCACCAACCTCGGCGAGTTGGCGACTTTCTCGTCGTGAGACCTGCGCATTCTAGCGAACTGCCCAGGGGCTTACGCATAGAACTCTGTAGCGTTCGTCAGCCCTCACCCCGGCAGAAACGCCCCCCGGCGCTGAAACCACGAAGCTCGATGCGCGCAACTCGGGTAAGCTGATCCAGAAGCCGCTACCGGCAGCCACTGACGGAAAAACGGGGCAACTCCATTGAAATCGATCAGGTTTATCGCAGCATCAGGAGCGCTCGGCGGCGACAAAGTCGACGCTGCGGGTGTGGCCGAGGCGATGAAGCTCCAGCCTCATTTCATAGCGAGCGACGCCGGCACGACCGACGCAGGACCGTACTCGCTGGGAAGCGGTCAACCCGCCTATCCACGCGAATCAGTGCTGCGCGACTTGGCGCTGCTCCTCCCGCTCGCGCATCGCGCCGGAGTTCCAGTGCTGATTGGATCGGCCGGTACGGCGGGAATCGATTCCCAGGTCGATTGGCTGGTCGACATCGCGCGCGATGTCGCATCAGAACATGGGCTGAAAATTCGCACCGCCAGGATCTACTCGGAGCAAAGCAAGGATTATCTGAAGGGTCTCTACCGGGACGGCATGATCCGAGCGCTCGACCCAGCGCCTCCTCTGGACGTAAGCGTCATCGATCGCAGCAGCCATATCGTCGGCATGATGGGCGTGGAACCCCTGCAGCAGGCGCTCGCCGACGGCGCGGAGCTCATCATTGCCGGCCGATGCAGCGATGCTGCCCTGTACGCGGCGTTGCCGATCATGAAAGGACTCCCGGCGGGTCTGGCATGGCATGCCGGCAAGGTCGTCGAGTGCGGCACGATGGTCTGCGAAAGAGCTGCCCTGGGCGCCATCTTCGGAACCGTCGGTGAGAACGACGTCGTCATTCGCCCGTTCGGGAAGAACCTGCGCTGCACACCGCAAAGCGTCGCAGCTCACACTTTCTACGAAAACGGCGACCCGCATTTTCATGTTGAAGCGTCCGGCACGATGGACCTCAGCAAATCGCAGTACCGGCAGCTCGACGACGTGAGCGTGAGCATTTCCGGGAGCGCGTTTATCCCGGCGAATCCCTACACCGTCAAGCTCGAGGGTGCTGAACAAGTGGGATTTCAGAGCCTGATCGTCGGCGGCATCCGCGATCCATTGATCATCCGTCAGCTCGACCCCTGGCTCGCCGGCGTACGCGGGAAAATCTTGGCGTCGGTGGCCGACATCATCGGCGCAAGCGTGTCCGCCGATGCGTATCGGCTCGATTTCCATGTCTATGGCCGCAATGCGGTGATGGGCGCGCTCGAGCCCAACGTGAACGCCCTGCCGCACGAGGTCGGGATCGTGCTGGAAGTGACGGCTGCCACCCAGTCCATTGCGACCAAGATCGCCCAGCTATGCCGGCAGCCGCTCTTGCATCACCCGATTCCGGAATGGAAGGGCGCCATCACTGGCTTCGCGTGCCTGCACAATCCGGCGGTGATCGAGCGCGGCGCGGTTTACCGATTCTGTCTTAATCACGTCGCGGTCCCCAGCACTCCCCGTGCGATGTTTCGCACTTCATTCGTAGACATTGGATAAGGGAGCGCACGGCTTGGCCACTCTGCGCGATCTCGCCGGTCTGATTCGAAGCAAGAACGCCGGACCCTTCGTCCTCACTTTCGACATCATGTTCCTCGATGAGGCCAGCTATCGCCGGGTGCGGGATTCCGGCGTGCTGACATCCGATCTATTCGCGCGGCTCTACGGTTGCCCTGCCGAGCGCGTACGCTTTTTTTCCTGCGACAATGCACGCGCATTCAAGTTCAGCA
This sequence comes from Burkholderiales bacterium, assembly GCA_046715035.1. Taxonomy (GTDB): domain Bacteria; phylum Pseudomonadota; class Gammaproteobacteria; order Burkholderiales; family SG8-41; genus PALSA-1004. Next base: position 5,428 of record JBKJZR010000227.1, read on the forward strand.
TCCCGCGGCCAGTCTTCCAGGGCGAACCGGGAGATGGCGATCTCCATGGCGGGCAACAATTCGCCCCCCTGTTGGATATCGCGATTCCGTAATGCCCGCTCAAAGGCAAGTTCGCCAGCCGCGCTTTCTCCAGCGAAAGCGAGTTTGCACCATGTCCGATGACGGGCCAGGCCGAGTGCACATCGTAAACAGGCGTCAGGCGATAGCTGTCACCTGCGTTGAGTCAGAGCGATAATCGTGGGACTATACCTCCTCAAACGATTTGCATGAGTGTGGGTGCATCCCGCAACTCACAGCGCGGGGGCGTTGGACTCGAGTGCAGACGCCGGCCGGACCATACCCGCGCTTCTGCCGCCCGGTGAGACTGATGCGTTTACGCCACGCCTGGACTCGGTGCCCGCGCTCGGGCAGCACACAGACGCGATATTGGGTGACCTTGGCCGGACTACCGACGACATCGGCGCCTTGGGACGTGCAGGCGCCGTTTGAAAAAATTTCGTGTTGCGAGACCCGCGGGCCGAAGGCTAACATTGGCACTGCAGCCGCAGCCAACGCGCCGAAGACGGCTACACGCTGCTCGCTTATCGCAGAGCCGAATCCCGGCGCCGCCGGGGTGTTAGCGCGCTGCTGGTCGAGCAGGCCGAAATTTTCGCGCGGGCTTCATCTCAGGCACGGGCTCGAGCGAAGCGCTGCTCCGTCAGCGCGACGTCGGTCTGATTGGTTTCGAAACGAACGTGTACCGCCCAGAGCGGGCGCTTTACTGCCCGCGCCGCATTTCCGCCGATAGCTGAAGGAGGACTAATGAAACGCCTCGTCTTGTTGATGGCCGCGCTCGCGTTTGGGGGTGCGGCGACTGCGCAGCAGAACTATCCGACGAAGCCTATTCGCATGATCATTCCGTGGCCGCCGGGACAGGCGACAGACCACGTCGGAAGGATCGTTGCGCAGACGCTTTCCGAGCAGTTCGGACAACAAGTGATTGCGGACAACCGGCCGGGAGCGGGTGGCATGATCGGCACCGATGTCGCGGCCAAAGCGCCGCCTGACGGCTACACGCTGCTTGCTGCGTCAAGCGGTCCGGTTACGATCAATCCACTTCTGCAGAAGGTGCCGTTCGATCCGGTTCGCGATCTCGCCCCGGTGGCCAATGTGGCGGCGGCTCCTTACATCCTGGTGGCAGCTCCAAAATTCCCGGCGGCGAACGCGCGCGAGTTCGTGGCGCTCGTGAAGGCGAGTCCGGGCAAGTACAGCTTTGCGTCTTCCGGCACCGGCGCGACTGCGCACCTCGTCGCGGAAATGTTCAACGGTCAGGCAGGCCTGCAAGTGACGCACGTGCCGTACAAGGGCAGCGCGCCCGCGATCATCGACGTCATCGCCGGGCAGATCGGCTACGCTTTCGAAACCATGGCCGCCACACTGCCGCACATCAAGACGGGGCGGCTCAGGGGGTTTGCCATATCCACGGCTAAGCCGAGCAAGCTCGCGCCTGGTATCGAGCCGCTTGCGACCGCCGCGAATCTACCGGGCTTCGACGCCGCGGCATGGATCGGCGTGATGGTGCCCTCGGGCACACCAAAGCCGATCGTGGACAAGCTCTCGGCTGCAGTC
>JBKJZR010000228.1:0-14436 GCA_046715035.1 Burkholderiales bacterium
GCTGGAAAGCGCGCTGGATAGCGGCAGCGCTGCTCGGCTTCACCTTCATTGCGACGCTCGTTTTCCATGCGTTCTGGGCCGTCGAGGCGCAGGCGCTGAAAAGCGAGATGAACAATTTCATGAAGAACCTCGCGATCATGGGTGGCCTGCTCTACATCATGGCGTACGGCGCGGGGCCGCTGAGCGTCGACCACCGATTCCGTCGCGTCGCCGCCGCGCCGGCGCCCGCGCCGAAGAAAAAGCGCGGCCGGCGCGGTGATACGACGCCCGAGCGCTCATGATCCAGTCATTTGCAATCGCTGCGACAACTCATAGGAGCAACCATGGTTCAGGACTCACCACTGCGCGTACTGGGAATTTCCGGCAGCCTGCGCACGAAATCGTATAACACAGCGGCGCTGCGCGCCGCCGGCCAGTTGCTGCCGGCTGGTGTCACGTTGGATACCTTCGATATCGCGCCGATTCCGCTCTACAACGAGGACGTCAGGGAGCAGGGCTTTCCGGCACCGGTGACGGACCTGCGCAGCCGCATCGCTGCCGCCGATGCGCTGCTGATCGTCACGCCTGAATACAATTATTCGATTCCCGGCGTGCTCAAGAACGCGATCGACTGGGCGTCGCGCCCGCCGCACCAGCCGTTCGACGGCAAGCCGATCGCCATCATGGGCGCTTCCCCCGGCGTGATCGGCACGGCGCGCGCCCAGTATCACCTGCGTCAATGCTTCGTTTTCCTGAATGCGCGGCTGGTGAACAAGCCGGAGGTGATGATCGGCTCGGCGCCGACACGCTACGACGAACAGGGCAACCTGACGGACGAAGCGACGCGGGAGGTGATCAGAAAACTGCTGGCCGAGCTCGCGGACTGGACGCGGCGGCTGAAGGAGTAGGGAGGAGGGAAGGTCTAATGCTGAATGCTGAATGCTGAATGCTGAATGCTGAATGCTGAATGCTGAATGCTGAATGCTGAATGCTGAATGCTGAATGCTGAATGCTGAATGCATCAATGCTCGACCACCTTCGCCGGCTGGAACAACAGGCGGTCGGTGAGTGCAATCGCAATCGCCGAGACGAGAAAAGTGATATGGATGATGACCTGCCACATGATCGCCCGGTCGGCCATCTGCTCGGCGTTGATGAAGGTCTTGAGCAGGTGTATCGACGAGATGCCGATGATGGCGGTAGCGAGCTTGACCTTGAGCACCGAAGCGTTGACGTGCGACAGCCACTCGGGCTGGTCGGGGTGGTTTTCCAGCCGCAGGCGCGATACGAACGTTTCATATCCGCCGACGATCACCATGATCAGCAGATTGGCGATCATCACCACGTCGATCAGGCCGAGCACGATCAGCATGATTTCCGTTTCGTTGATCGAGCGCGTCGTGACGGTATGCACCAGATGCACGAGCTCGGTCCAGAACTGATAGACGTAAACGACCTGCGCGATGATCAGACCGAGGTAGAGCGGCAGTTGCAGCCAGCGGCTCGCGAATATCAGCGCGGACAGCGGGCGCGTCCGGGCCAGTTTGAGATCGCTCGTGGGAGATGTCGTCGTGTTTTCCAAAGTGTGCGCATTCTAACACCCCGCGCCCAGCGCGACGGCGCGAAGACGTTTGCCGCCGTTTCGCCGAAACCGATTATAGGGCGGTCGCTCCTGCAATAAGATCACGGTGTCAATCTGTGGCCGATAATAAATTCCTGCTCGCACAGCGCTTAGCCTCGGTCGCACCGTTTCACGTGATGGAGCTGTTCGCGCGGGCGCGCGAGCTAGAGACGCAGGGCCGCTGCATCGTGCACATGGAAATCGGCGAGCCCGATTTCCCGACCCCCAAGCCGATCTGCGATGCGGGAGTGCGCGTCATCGAAACCGGCAATCTCTTCTACACGCCGGCGCTCGGGCTGCCCGAGCTGCGGGCAGCGATCGCCCGCTTTTATCATGATCGCTACGGCGTTGCCGTTCCTGCCGGGCGCATTGTTATCACGGTGGGAGCATCGGGTGCGCTGTTGCTGGCGATCGCGGCGCTGATCGACCCCGGGGACGAGGTCGTGATGGCCGACCCCGGTTATCCGTGCAACCGCAACTTCGTGCGCATGATGGGCGGCGTGCCGGTGGAAGTGGCGGTCGGCGTGGAAAGCGCCTACCAGTTGCTGCCGGAAATGGTCGAGCGTCACTGGACCCCGCGCACGAGGGCGGTGATGGTGGCATCTCCGTCCAATCCGACCGGCACGCTCATGCCGGCGGCAGCGCTGCGCGCGATCGCGGAAATCGCCGCCGCGCGAGGCGCCACGGTGATCGTCGACGAGATCTATCACGGGCTCGTCTACGATGGCGACTACACGACCGCGCTGGCGGCGAGCGACCGCGTTTTCGTCATCAACAGCTTCTCGAAATATTTCAACATGACGGGCTGGCGTCTTGGCTGGATGGTGGCGCCCGAGGCGTACGTCCGCGAGCTCGACAAGCTCGCGCAGAACATCTTTCTGTGCGCACCGACGCCGGCGCAGCACGCGGCGCTCGCCGCATTCGAGCCGGCGACGCTAGCAATCCTCGAAGCACGGCGCGCGCAATTCAGGCAGAGGCGGGATTTCCTCGTGCCTGCGCTGCGCAGCCTCGGCTTTCGCATCGCGGTCGTGCCGCAGGGCGCGTTCTATATCTATGCTGACTGCAGCGCGCTGACCGGCGACAGCTTCGCATTCACGCGCGACCTCCTCGAAAGCGCCGGCGTTGCGATCACCCCCGGCGCCGATTTCGGCGAGCATGGCGCCGCGCGCCACGTGCGGTTTGCCTACACCAATGCGATTCCAGTGCTCGCCGAGGGCGTGCGGCGCATCGGTGAGTTTCTCGCGCAGCGGCAAGCACGGAACCGAAACAGGGAATAGCAAACGTCACGCACGCGTCCATCCCTCATCCCCTCGCTACGCCAGCGCGCGGACGAGCAGCGCCGCGCCACTCAACGTGAGCAGGGCCGCGATGCACTTCACGAGCCGCTCCCTGGAAAAATTCAGATGCAGCCGATGGCCGATAAAGAGGCCGAGCAGCATGGCCGGCGCCAGCGCCAGCGCGAACAGCAGGATGCCCTCCTGCGCATACAGGCCGTACAGGGCGAAGAGGATGACGCGCGTCAGCGTGGTCACGCTGAGCAGCGTGATGATCGTCGAGCGCACCGCGAGCGGATCGTGGCCGCGCGCGCTCAGGTAAACGAGATAAAGCGGGCCGCCCACGCCCATCGACGACAGCACGCCGCCGACCAGCCCAATCGGAACCGCGCTCCACTGCGGCAGCCGCGAGCGCAGCGAGCGGCCGCTCAGTGTGTAAAGCCCGTAGGCCGCGACGAACGCACCGAGGAGGCCCAAGGTGAGGCGCGGCGGCAGGTTCACCAGCAGCGCCACGCCGACAATCATGCCTGCCGCCATCCCCGGCAGCAGCCACGCCAGCTCGGGCGTGAGCAGCCGTGCGCGCGACTGGAACCCGAGCCGCAGCGCTGCGGTCGAATCCAGCAGTGCCAGCATGGGCAGCACGAACGCCGGCGGATAAAAGTGCGCGAGCAGCGGCAGCATGATGAGCGTCGATCCGAAGCCTGACAGCGCGAACAGCAGATAGGCAGCCAGCGCAATCAGCGAAGCAAGCACCAGCATGGGGGCGTCGGGCAGCATGCGTGCGCAGGAGTATACCCAGAGTGCCCGCTATAATCGGTGCAGCCGCCGCCCGCGACGACTTCGACCCGGAGCGTGGGCCGAATCGATGCCCACACGCTGTGTGTCGGGCGCGAGTGAGAACATGGTCAGCCAAGCACACATGATTCTGATCCGCCACGGCGAGACCGTGTGGAATCAACAGAACCGCATGCAGGGGCAGCTCGACAGTCCGCTCACGGAGACCGGCTTGCGGCAGGCGCGGCTGCTCGGGCAACGGCTGGCGCAGATCGAATTCGCCGCGCTTTACAGCAGCGATACCGGGCGCGCGCTCGACACTGCGCGCACCATCGCGTCGATGACAGGCCACGAGATCGTGATCGACCGCCGCCTGCGCGAGCGCAGTTTCGGCGTGGTCGAAGGATTGACGGCCGGTCAGATGCGCAAGCTGCATCCCGAAGTCTTTGCGCGCTTCAAAACACGCGACCCGGAATTCGTGGTGCCCGGGGGTGAGAGTGCGCTCGCCTTTCGCGACCGCGCGCTGGGCTGCCTGCGGGAAATCGCGCAACGTCACCCGGCCGAGATCATCGTGGTGGTCACGCATGGTCTCGTGCTCGATGTCCTGTATCGAGCCGCCTACCGCATTCCCATGGATGAGCCGCGTATGTTCGAGCTGGTCAATGCCGGCATCAATCGCTGCCGGCTCAACGAGGACGTCTGGCAGGTCGACGTGTGGGGCGACGCCAGCCACCTCGAAGGGGGGCCGCTGCGCAAATGAGAGGCGAGCGAGCGGACAGCCTGCCGGGAAGCCAGGCACTATGCCGCCAGCAGGGACGGCAATTCTCATGATCCCGCGGCACTCCGTCACCGTCCTCGTGCACGGGCTGTGGGTCCATGGGGTGCTGATGGGCCTGCAGCGCCGCTACCTCGAGCGCAGTGGCTTCGACGCGATCTGCTATTCGTATCCTTCCGTGCGGCTTACGCTCACCGAGAATGCCGAGCGGCTCGCGCGTTTCGCGCAATCGCTCGCCGCACCGCGCATCCACTGGGTGGGTCACAGTCTCGGGGGGCTGCTGATACTGCGGCTGCTCGACCGCGAGCCCGCGCTGCCGCCGGGCCGCGTGGTGATGCTGGGCGTGCCCTACCGCGACTGCCATGCCGGACGCCTGCTCGCGCGCAATTCGATTGGCGCACGCGCGCTCGGCCGCAGCATGCAGGAATGGCTGGACGGGGTCAGGCCCCAACACTTTCCAGGGCGCGAAATCGGGGTGATCGCCGGCACCAGCCCGGTGGGGCTCGGTCGCATCGTGGACCGCACCCTGCCTCAGCCCAACGACGGCGTGGTGGCGGTCGAGGAAACGGCGTGCGAAGCGGCGTGCGACCGCATCGTGATGCCGATCAACCATAGCGGCATGCTGCTCTCGCGCCGCGTGGCGAGCCAGATCGGCGCGTTTCTGCGTTACGGGCGGTTCGATCGGGAAAGGCAGGAGAGCTAGCGTGAGAGGGGCATGGGCTGCGGTGTTCGTCGCGGCAATGGCCGCGGGTTGCTCCAACGTCGGCTATTACCTGCAGTCCGTCGATGGCCAACTGCGCCTGCTGCACGCGCGCCAGTCGATCGATGAGCTGATCGGCAACGCGGCGACGCCGGCCGCGCTCAAGGTCAAGCTCAAGCGCGTGCTCGAAATACGCGACTTTGCGACGCGTGAGCTGAAGCTCCCCGATAATTTGAGCTACCGCGGCTACGCCGACGTGCGCCGCCAGTTCGTCGTCTGGAATGTGTTTGCCGCGGAGGAATTCTCGGTCGAGCCGCGCCAGTGGTGTTTCCCCGTGGCGGGGTGCGTAGGCTATCGCGGCTACTTCTCCCAGGAGGACGCGCAGGCGTACGCGCGCGAGCTGCGCAGCCAGGGGCTCGACGTCTACGTGGGCGGCGTGCCCGCCTATTCGACGCTGGGCTGGTTTGATGATCCGGTGATCAATACGTTCGTCCACTACCCGGAATACGAGCTGGCGCGATTGATTTTCCACGAGCTCGCGCACCAGGTCGCTTACGTGAGCGGCGACAGCGAATTCAACGAGTCCTTTGCAGTAGCGGTCGAGCTCGAGGGCATGCAGCGCTGGATCGCGGGCCATGGAGATGCCAAGATGCACGCCGACTTCGAGCGCTCGCGCGAGCGTCGCGAGCAGTTCACGGAGCTTGCGCTGCGCTACCGCAATGAGCTCGCTGCGCTGTACCGTACGCGCCTCGACCCCGTGGCGATGCGCGAGCGCAAGGCGGCGGCCTTCGCGCGCCTGCAGCAGGACTACGAGCAATTGAAAGTGCAGTGGGGCGGCTTCGCAGGCTACGACCGGTTCATGAACGGCGCCAACAACGCGTACCTCGCTTCGGTGGCGATCTATCATGGCCTCGTGCCGCAGTTTCAGCGACTGCTCGCGCGCCACGGCGGTGACCTCGCGGCGTTTTACGCGCAGGTCAAGCAGCTGGGCGCGCTCGACCGCGAGCAGCGCATGCGGGCGCTGGCGAGCAGGCAGTAACGCGCTACCGGTACCGCGGCGAAGTGGGTGCGGATGGCGACGCACGACGCCTGCTGCGCGGCCGCCGGCGCGCCGACGACAAACCGTTTGTTATAATCGCATCGAGGAGACGAGATGAAACTGACGAGTCCGAACTTTCGCGACAACGGCACGATTCCGGCGGAATTCGCGTTCTGCGCGGCCGATCCCAAGTCTCACGTGACGCTGTCGCAAAACCGCAATCCCGCTTTCGCATGGAGCAATGTACCGCCCGGCACGCGCTCGTTCGCAATGCTCTGTCACGATTACGACGTGCCGAGCCGGCCCGACGACGTCAACCAGGAAGGGCGCACGATACCCGCGACGCTGCCGCGCATCGATTTCTACCATTGGGTGCTGGTCGACCTGCCGGCTTCTGCAAACGCGCTCGACGCGGGCGAATTTTCTGCGGGAGTCACCGCGCGCGGCAAGCCGGGGCCGCAGGGGCCGCTCGGCACGCGCCAGGGCATCAACGACTACACGATGTGGTTTGCTTCGGATAAGGACATGGCGGGCGATTACTTCGGATACGACGGCCCATGCCCGCCATGGAACGACAGCATCGCGCATCACTACGTGTTCACGCTTTATGCGCTCGATGTCGAACGCTGCCCGGTGGAAGGGACTTTCAGGGGTCCCGACGCATTGGCGGCAATGCGCAGCCACCTACTGGCTCAGGCGGCGCTTACCGGCATCTACAGCCTGAACCCCAACGTCAAGGTCTAGGAGCTTGTCGGACTTGAGTCCGACAAGCTCCTTAGGCAAAACCGCCCAGGAAAAAATGCGCAAGTGTCGTCAAAAAAGCCATCGATATGTCGTTGCTGCGTGCTGACCGAGGTGAAACGGCTGTGGAATTGGACATTATTCAGAAAAAATGGGGCGGGTTTGCTTTTAGCAGCCTGTCGGACCCTCTAAGTCCGACAGGCTGCTAGCCCAAGGTAAGCCGGGGGCCAATTCCGTAGCCCCCATCCTGACCTTCCCCGCCAGCAGGGGAAGGAATCTTGCTTTTCGACAGCCGATGAAGCGCGCGTCCCCAGCAGACCTCGAACGACGGCGTGCCGCGCTGCCGCGGCCGTCTTTTCCGCAAGATCTGCCGGTCGTCACGAAACGCCAGGTGATCGCCAGCGCGATCGCCGCGCATCAGGTCGTCATCGTGTGTGGTGAGACCGGATCGGGGAAGACCACGCAGCTGCCGAAGATCTGCCTCGAGATCGGGTGCGGCATCGCCGGCATGATCGGTCATACCCAGCCGCGGCGCATCGCGGCGCGCACCGTCGCCGCGCGCATCGCCGCCGAGCTCGAGACCCCGCTCGGTGCCGCAGTCGGCTACAAGGTGCGCTTCTCCGACCGCGTTTCTCCGGACACCTACATCAAGGTGATGACCGACGGCATACTGCTTGCCGAGACGCAGCGCGACCGATTGCTGCGCGCTTACGACACGCTGATCATCGACGAGGCGCACGAGCGCAGTCTGAACATCGACTTTCTGCTCGGCTATCTCAAGCGCCTGCTGCAGCAGCGTCCCGATCTGAAGCTGATCGTGACCTCCGCGACGATAGACGCGGAGCGCTTCGCGCGGCATTTCGCGATGAACGGCGCGCCGGCGCCGGTGATCGAGGTCACCGGACGCCTGTACCCGGTCGAGATCCGCTATCGCCCGGGTGATGCGGATGAAGCGGAGGACGATGATCCGGGCGCCGCCATCATCGACGCCGTCGACGAATTGCAGCGGCTGCCCGGCGGCGGTGACATCCTGGTGTTCCTGCCGGGGGAACGCGAAATCCGCGACGCGGCCGAGTCATTGCGCAAGCACGATCTGCGCGGCGTCGAGGTGCTGCCGTTGTATGCCCGCCTGTCGGTCGAGGACCAGGAACGCATCTTCCGGCCTTCGGGCATGCGCCGCATCGTGCTTTCCACCAACGTCGCCGAGACGTCGCTGACGGTGCCCGGCATCCGCTACGTGATCGACACCGGCCTCGCGCGCGTCAATCGCTACAGCTTTCGCAACAAGGTCGAGCAGCTGCGTATCGAGAAGATCTCCCGGGCCTCGGCAAACCAGCGCGCTGGACGCTGCGGGCGCGTCGCCGCGGGTGTGTGCGTCCGGCTTTACAGCGAGGAAGATTTCCAGCAGCGCCCGGAATTCAATGAACCTGAAATCCTGCGCTCGTCCCTGGCGAGCGTGATCCTGCGCATGAAAGCGCTGCGCATCGGCAATGTCGAGGATTTCCCGTTTCTGCAGGCGCCGGGCGCGCGGATGATCGCGGACGGCTACCAGCTGCTGACCGAGCTCGGCGCGGTCGACGAGCGCAACGAGCTGACCCCCACCGGATGGCAGCTCGCGAGGTTTCCGATCGATCCGCGCATCGCGCGCATCATCCTCGCCGCGCGCGAGCACGACTGCGTTACAGAGATCCTGATCATCGCGGCGGCGCTCGAGATTCAGGATCCGCGCGACCGCCCGTTCGAGCGCGCCGCGGCCGCCGACCAGGCGCATGCGCAGTTCAACGACGAGCGCTCCGATTTCAGCGGCTTCCTGAAGATCTGGGAGTATTACGAGGACGCGCTCGGACAGGGAAAATCCCGGCGCAAGCTTGCCGAGCAGTTGCACGCGGCGTTCCTGTCGCCGCGGCGCATGCGCGAATGGCGCGACGTGCACGGGCAGTTGAGCGTGCTGGCGGCTGAGATGGGCCTGCCTATGAATACCGTTCCGGCGAAGTACGAGCAATTGCACCGCGCGCTGCTCGCGGGCCTGCTGGGCAACGTGGGCTTCAAGTCCGATGAAGGCGACGGCTACGTCGGCGCGCGCGGGACCCGCTTCGCCATCTTTCCAGGCTCAGGGCTGCGCAGGTCCAGGCCGAAATGGGTCGTTGCCGCGGAGCTGACGGAAACCGCGCGCCTCTATGCGCGCTGCGCCGCGAAGATCGAGCCCGAGTGGATAGAAGCCGCCGCCGGTCATCTCGTCAGGCGCGAGTACTACGATCCGCACTGGGACGCGCGGCGTGCCATGGTGTTCGCTTACGAGCGGGTAACGCTCTACGGTCTTACGCTCGTCACGCGGCGCCGTGTGCATTTCGGGCCGCTCAACCCGCGCGAGGCGCGCGAGGTATTCATCCGCGAGGGGCTGGCAGGCGGCGAGGCGCCCACGCTCGCGCCGGATCGAGAGATCGAAGGTGAAATTCCGCCGCGCGGGCACCGCGGTCGCGCGCAGCCGGCGGAGCCGCCGCACCGCTTGTACGAAGCGCCATTTCTCGTGCACAACCGGCAGCTCATGACGGAAATACGCGAGCTCGAGCACAAGGCGCGCCGGCCGGACGTGCTGATCGACGAGCAGGCGATCTTCGATTTCTACGATGCCAGGATCCCGCAGGCGATCTACAGCGGCGCGACGTTCGAGCCGTGGCGCAGGCACGCCGAAATCGCGCACCCCCGGCTGCTGTACATGACGCGCGAGTTTCTGATGCGCCACTCGGCAGCGGGCGTCAGCGAAGCGCAGTTTCCCGATCGCATCGGCGTGGGTGGCGCCCAGCTCAGGCTGAGCTACCGCTTCGAGCCGTCGCACGTGATCGACGGTGTTACGCTCACGGTGCCCCTGCACATGCTCAACCAGCTCGATGCCGCGGATTTCGAGTGGCTCGTCCCGGGAATGCTTCGGGAAAAGGTGGCGTTCTACCTGAAGGCGCTGCCGAAGCAGACGCGCCGCCACCTGGTCCCGATGCCCGACAGCGTCACTGCGTTTCTGGAGGAACACGACCGCGATGACACAGCGCGCGTTCCCCTCGAGCCGGCACTCGCGCGATTCGCCCAGCGCGCCGCGGGTGCGCCGGTGGCGACCGACGCCTGGGAGCGCGTGGAAGTGCCGCAGCATCTGCGCATGAACTACCGTGTCGTCGACGCAGCTGGCCGCGAGCTTGCCATGGGGCGCGACCTCGCCGCATTGCGATCGCAGCTGGGCGAAGCGGCGCAGCTGACTTTCGCGCAAGCCGAGCCGGGCATCGAACGTGACGGCCTGCGGGCGTGGGATTTCGGCGATCTTCCCGAACAGCTTGCCTTCTCGCGCGGGGGGCGCAAGCTTACCGGCTATCCGGCGCTCGCCGACCAGGGCGACAGCGTGGCGATCCGGCTCTTCGACACGCGCGAGGCCGCCGCCGTGTCGATGCGGGCCGGCGTTTGCCGGCTGCTGCGCATCGACCTCGGCGCGCAGATGAAGCAGCTCGACAAGAGCCTGCCGGGATTCACGCAGGCGGCGCTGCAGCTGCGCAACGTGGCCAGTGCGGACGATCTCAGGGACGACCTGGTGACGGCGATCTGCGACCGGGCCTTCATCGGCGAAGACGAGCTGCCGCGCACCGGGCAGCAATACGACATCCTGAGGCAGCGCGCCCGGGCGCGGCTGCCCGCGGTGCGCGATGCAGCCGCGCGCCTGCTGAGCGCGATTGCCGCCGAGTATCACCGCGCCAGCTTGCGGCTGCAGGCACTGCCGCCGGCGCTCAACCGCACCGGCGCCGACGTCCGTGCGCAACTGCAGCGGCTGGTCGGCAAGGGTTTTTTCTCCGCGACCCCTTGGGCCCAGCTGCAGCACCTGCCGCGCTACCTGCAGGCGATCGTCGTGCGGCTCGACAGGCTTACCGCGGACCCCGCGCGCGACGCCCGGCATGCGCAGAGCATTGCAGCGCTAGGGGATCTTTACGAGCAGCGCCGCGATCTGCTTCGCAAAGCGGGCACGGGCACCGTCGCGCTCGACGATTTTCGGTGGCAGCTTGAAGAGCTGCGCGTATCACTGTTCGCACAGGAGCTCAAAACGCCGCAGCCGGTGTCCGTCAAACGGCTCAAAAAGCTTTGGGAATCGCTCGCACGCTGAGTTGTGCACGAACGTGAGTGCTGCGGACTGCTCGTCATCCCAGCGCCCGCTGGGATCCAGTGATTTTCAACGAATCGACTTGCATCAGCCTGATAGAATTGGTTTCGCCGTTGCTTTCCCCTGGCCCGCCATGGACGATATTCCCACCCTGCGCCGCATCCTGCGTGACAACCGCGTCATCGCCATGGTCGGCCTGTCCGCCAACTGGTACCGGCCGAGCTATTTCGCAGCGAAGTACATGATCGATCATGGCTACCGGGTGATACCCGTCAATCCGTCGTACGAGGAAGTGCTCGGCCAGCGCTGCTATGCGGCGTTGCGCGACATCCCGGTGCCGGTCGACATCGTCGACTGCTTCCGCAAGAGTGAGGAAATCGTCCCGCTCGCTGAAGACGCGGTCGCTATCGGGGCGAAAGTGCTGTGGATGCAGATCGGCGTCATCAACCCGGCAGCGGCAGAGATAGCCGGCAACGCGGGGCTCGACGTTGTCATGAACCGCTGCGTCAAGATCGAGTATGCGCGGCTCAATGGCGGGCTCAACTGGATCGGCGTCAACACGGGCGTCATCTCCGCCAAGCGGCCGGAGGCCGCGGGAAGGCAGTGAAGCGGAGAGGAGAGAGGAGAGAGGAGAGAGGAGCAGCTCATCCTGCGGGGCAGCTTACGCCGGCTCGTTCCGGGCTGGCGCCCGCAAGCCGGGAACGATCGTTGTGATACGCCTTACGTCTAACGCCTCGCCCCCTCTCTCCTCTCTCCTCTCGCACGGTTCCAACGCCCATGGCTGACCGACAATTCGGAATAGAAACGCTGTGCCTGCACGCGGGACAGCTGCCGGACGCGGCGACGGGCGCCCGCGCTGTGCCCATCTACCAGACGACCTCGTACGTTTTCGACAGTGCCGACCACGCGGCGAGCCTGTTCAATCTGCAGACGTTCGGCAACGTCTACACGCGTCTGATGAATCCGACGACCGCCGTGTTCGAAGAGCGCATGGCAGCGCTCGAAGGCGGCCGCGCGGGGCTCGCGCTGGCGACCGGCCAGGCGGCGGAGATGACCGCGGTGCTGACGCTATGCAGCCAGGGCGACGAGATCGTTTCGGCGAGCACGCTGTACGGCGGCACGTATTCGCTGTTCGACGTCAATCTGCGCAAGCTCGGCATCGACACCCATTTCGTGCATCCCGACGAGCCCGGCAATTTTCGCGCCGCGATCACGCCCAGGACCAAGCTCATCTACGCCGAGACGATCGGCAATCCGCAGATCAACGTGCTCGATATCGAGGCGGTGGCGGCGATCGCCAGGGAAGCGCGCGTGCCGCTGATGCTCGACAATACCTTCGCGTCTCCCTACCTCTGCCGGCCTTTCGAGTTCGGCGCGGATATCGTCGTGCACTCCGCGACCAAGTATCTGGGCGGGCACGGCACCACGATGGGCGGAGTGATCGTCGAATCCGGCCGCTTCGCGTGGGACAACGGCAATTTTCCCGACATGCTCGCGCCGTCGCGCGGCTATCACGGCGTGCGCTTCTACGAGACCTTCGGCGATTTCGCCTACACCATGAAAGCACGCATGGAGACGCTGCGCACGTTCGGCGCGGCGTTGTCGCCCTTCAACGCTTTCCTGCTGCTGCAGGGGCTGGAAACGCTGCACGTGCGCATGCAGCGCCACTGTGAAAACGCGCTCGCGGTCGCCGGCTTCCTGCGCGCGCATCCGCAGGTGTCGTGGGTCAACTATCCCGGCCTTGCGGATAACAAGTATTACGATCTTGCACGCAAATACCTGCCGAAGGGCGCGAGCGGCATCATGACTTTCGGCATCAGGGGCGGCCATCCGGCGGGAGTGAAGTTCATCGAGGCCGCCCAGTTCATGAGTCACCTCGCCAACGTCGGTGACGCCAAGACGCTGATCATCCATCCCGCCTCGACGACGCACCGCCAGCTGTCGGAGGAAGAGCAGGTCCGTGCGGGCGTGTCGCCGGACATGATCCGGCTGTCGGTCGGCATCGAGCAGATCGACGACATCCTGTGGGATATCGATCAGGCGCTGCATGCCGCGGCCAGTATCAGGTAAACCGGCGCCCCCCGCCGCCGGCCGCGCGTGAGCCATGGAGCGTCTGAAGCGCGCGACCTGATCGTTGCGCTTACGGTGACGACGCTGGCGCAGGCCCTGGTGTCGATGGCCGTTTTTACGCCGTCGATTCTCGCGCCTGCGGCGCACGCCGAGATCGGCGTCGCGCCAACTGCGGTCGGGATTTTTATCGCGCTCGTGTTCATGGCGGCCGCCTTTGCAGCGCCGCTCGCCGGCGGGCGCGTCGTGCGCAGCGGCCCGATGCGAGTCAACCAGCAATGCCTGCTCTGGGCGGGCGCCGGAATCGCGCTTTTCGCGAGCGCGAGCCCTGCGCTGATTGCGTGCGGGGCGCTCGCGATAGGCATGGGTTACGGTCCGCTCACGCCTGCGGGCTCAGCCGTGCTCTCGCGGCGTGCGCCAGCGCGCCTGCGTAACGTCATCATGTCGATCCGTCAGTCGGGGGTGACTTTGGGCGGCGCTGTTGCGGGCGTACTGGTGCCGCCGCTGATCATCGCGCATGGCTGGCGCCTCGCGGCGTTCATCGTCGCGGCTTTGTGCGTGCTGTTCGTCGTCGTGCTGCAGACCGTGCGGGAACGCTATGACGCCGAGCGTACCGACGTGCGTCATGCGAGCCACAGCTCGCACGCGGCGATGCTGCGCATGGTCTTCAGGCATCGCGAGTTGCGCCAGGGCGCCCTCACTTCATTCACTTATTCGGGCGCGCAGATGTGCTTCGGCAGTTTCCTGGTCGTGTTTCTGACCGACCGAGCCGGCATGGGGCTGGTCGAAGCCGGAGCCGTGTATTCGACGGCAATGATCAGCGGCATCGTCGGCCGCCTGGCATGGGGCGCTGTGGCCGATTACTTCGACCGCGCACGCCTGGTGCTCGCCATGATCGGCGCGATTACGGCGCTCTGTTCATTCACAATCGCACTGGTGTCGCCGCAGTGGCCGCATGTGGCCATCGTCGTGCTGTGCGTGGTGTTCGGCGCGAGCGCGTTCGGCTGGAACGGTCTGTACGTCGCGGAAATCGCGCGTATCGCGCCCGGCGGCAATGTGGCGCTGGCGACCGGGGCTGCGCTGAGCTTTACCTTCCTCGGCATCGTCGTGATGCCTGTCGTTTTCTGGCTGCTCGTTACGCTGACGGGCGGATATACCGCGTCATTCATGCTGATAGGAACGCTGGCCCTGGCAGGCGGGCTGCTGTTCCTGCGGCAGCAGGGTCCGCGCGCAACGGCCGGGCAATGACCGTTTGATAACTTCCGTCGCGCACGGCTCCACGCCGAAACGGCGCGCCGACGCGGTTGTGCCGTGTGGCGATGCCGATTGCTAGT
>JBKJZR010000229.1:0-20342 GCA_046715035.1 Burkholderiales bacterium
TCGCGATGGTGCTCGCGGGACGACTCAGCTCCGCTGCAGTGCGCCCACCGACGCGGCAGCCGGATGAAGCGACGCGCAAGCGCATCGAGAACGTGCTGCGCGCGGCCGGCATGCTGCAGAAGCAGGCCGCCTGAGCGATCGCGCGCAGGACGTCCGTGCAGGTGCATGCATGAAGCTGATCGGCGCTGCAGGCTGGTTGCCGGTATTCATCGCTGCCGGACTCGGCGTGGCAAGTGCGCAGGATTATCCGGGCAGGCCCATCCGCTTTGTCGTGCCTTATCCGCCCGGCGGCGCCTCCGACATCACCGCACGCGTCATCGCGCAGAAGATGGGCGAAGCGTGGAAGCAGCAGGTCATCGTCGACAACCGGCCCGGTGCCAACGGCATCATTGCGCTCGAATACGTGGCCAAGGCGGCGCCGGACGGCTACACGATTTTGATGGCCAACCTCGGTCCCAATGCGATCAATCCCGGCGTGTATTCCAAGCTGCCGTATGACGCAGTGCGCAGCTTTGCCCCGGTGACGCTGACCACGCTCGTGCCGCAGATCATCGTCGCCAATCGCTACCTGCCGGCACGCAACGTCAAGGAGCTGATCGCGCTCGCGCGCAGCAAACCGGGTGAGCTCTCGTACGGCACCGGCGGCAACGGCTCGGCCAACCATCTGGCGATGGAGCTGTTCGCGTCGATGGCCGGGGTGAAGATGACCACTGTTGCGTACAAGGGCGACGCGCCGGCGATGACCGATGCGGTGGCAGGGCAGGTGATGCTCGCGCTGCCTACGGTCATCGCCGCGCAGCCTTTTCTCAACTCGGGCAAGCTAAAAGCGATCGCGGTGACGACGAAGAAACGGGTGCCCGCGCTGCCGGACGTGCCGACCGTCGCCGAATCGGGGTTGCCGGGCTACGAGTCGGTGTCGTGGGGCGGGGTGATGGCGCCGGGCGGCACGCCGGCCGAAGTCGTCAACAAGCTCAACGCCGAAACGCTGCGCATCCTCAGGCTGCCCGACGTCAGGGAGCGGCTCGAAGGCCTCGGCGGGGAAATCATCGGCAGCACGCCCGGCGAGTTCGCCGCCTACCTGCAGTCCGAAATCACCAAGTGGGGCAGCGTCGCGCGCGCGGCGGGCGTCAAACTCGATTAACGCCTGGCAGTCGACCAGCGATTGCGGGTGATGCGTCCTAACGCTTCAACTATGCTTCCGCCTTGCGCTCTGTAAAAGCAGTCTGTCGCATCACCGCAATATCAGCACGGGCAGTTTCGTGTGCGTCAGCACCTTGGCGGTTTCGCTGCCTAGCAGCAAGCTGGTTATTCCCGCGTGACCGTGCGACGCCATTGTGATCATGTCGCAGTTTGCCTTCTCCGCGGTCTTGATGATTTCCTCGTAGATCGTATCGTTCATCGCCACGATGCATTCACACTCGAGGCCCGCACCCTTTGCCTCCTCCGCGACTGACGCGAGAATTTCCTGTGCTCTAGCTTTGGATTCCTCCTCAACTCTTTTTTTGACCGATGCGCCGGTCGGTACCAGCAGACCTCCCTCCATACCCAAATGAAACTCCGGGATTATATGTAAACCGATGACTTTTGCATTGAGGCCTTTCGCAAGCGCTATGCACTGCTTGACCGCTTTTTGCGAGAAATCCGATCCATCAATAGGCAGCAGAATCTTATACATATGCCCCTCCATTTGGCTGATACGATTTCATCCAACTTCGCCAACCCCAGGGTTGGCATCCGGCCATTGTGCATCATTTGCCGCAGGCGAGGCAGAAGTTGCGAGAAAGCGCTGCCTGCGCTCGATAACCTGCTGTATTGACGCGTCTGCGGTTCGTTGCCACACTGCGCGTTTTCCCGCCCGCATGAAAATCCTAGCCATACACGAGACCGTCGCGCCGATCAGCTCCGACCTCCGCAACGCTTATATCGATTTCAGCAAGATGACGGCAAGCGTCGTCGCCGTCGTCACCGACGTCAAGCGCGACGGCAGGCGCGTCGTCGGCTACGGCTTCAACTCCAACGGGCGCTACGCGCAAAGCGGGCTGCTGCGCGAACGCTTCATTCCGCGCATCATGGCTGCGGCGCCCGCCTCGCTGCTCGACGATGCCGGGAGCAACCTCGATGCGCAGCGGATCTGGGCGTGCATGATGACGAACGAGAAGCCCGGCGGGCACGGCGAGCGCTCCATAGCGGTCGGCGTGCTCGACATGGCAGTATGGGACGCGGTCGCGAAGATCGAAGGCAAGCCGCTCTATCGGCTGCTGGGCGAGCGCTACCGTGGCGGCACGGTCGACGAGAAAGTGTTCGTCTATGCGGCGGGCGGCTACTACTACCCGGGAAAGAATGTGCAGGCGCTGCAGGACGAGATGAAGAAGTATCTCGATCTCGGCTATACGGTGGTCAAGATGAAAATCGGTGGCGAATCGCTGGCCGACGATCTCGCGCGGATCGAGGCGGCGATCGAAGTGGTCGGCGACGGCAAGCGACTCGCGGTCGACGCCAACGGCCGCTTCGACCTGAAGACCGCACTCGAGTACGCGCGCGCGCTCCAACCCTATGGATTGTTCTGGTACGAGGAGGCGGGCGATCCACTCGATTTCGCACTGCAGGCCGAGCTGGGCCAGCATTACGACGGCGCCATGGCGACGGGCGAAAACCTGTTTTCGATGCAGGATGCGCGCAATCTGATTCGTCATGGGGGGATGCGCCCCGACCGCGACTGGCTGCAGTTCGACTGCGCGCTGTCGTACGGTCTGGTCGAGTATCTGCGCACGCTGACCATGCTCAAGCAGCACGCGTGGTCGCCACGCCGCTGCATTCCGCATGGCGGTCATCAGATGTCGCTGAATATCGCCGCGGGCCTCGGCCTCGGCGGCAACGAGTCCTATCCCGACGTCTTCCAGCCGTTCGGCGGATTTGCGGACGATACTCCCGTCGAAAACAGCTACGTGCGCATGCCCGACGTGCCGGGTGTCGGCTTCGAGGCCAAGGCCGCGCTGCACAAGGTGATGGCGACGCTCGTCGATGGGTGACCGCGGGTGGTTGGCTGCGCTGGCGGCGATCTTGCTGGTGGCCGGATGCGGTGACGACGAGCGCGCGCGTCATGAGGTAGCAGTGCCGTGGGCGCTGGGCGGGCAGTGGCTGGTCGCCGATTTGCATACGCATACGCGTTTTTCGGACGGCGCGCTCACGCCCTCGCAACTCGTCGAAAAGGCCGTTGCCCACGGCTGTCAGGCGCTGGCCATCACCGACCACGGCGATGCGCAGGTCAAAGGCGCAAGTCCCGAGTATTTTGCAGAGATCAAGCAACTGCGCGAAAAGTATCCGCGGCTCGTGCTATTCGCGGGCATGGAATGGAACATTCCGCCGTACGGCGGGCGCGAGCACGTCACGGTATTGCTTGATCCGCGGCTCGAGGTGCAGGTGCTCCCCGAATTCAGGCAGCGTTACGATCGGCGCGAAGGCGTCACCGCAGTTGACGCTTTCAAGTGGCTGCAGAGCCGAATCAAGGAGCCTGCGGACGCCGTTCTCATTTATAACCACCCCAGCCGGCAGGCGCAGTCGGCGCAGGAGATTGGGGCCGATTTCTCGCGCTGGCGCGCCGCGAGCCCGCAATTGATCGGCTTCGAGGGCGCGCCCGGCCATCAGCGGAACCCCGCGATCGGGGCATATACCCGCAAACTGCGCCCCGAGCATCGCTGGGACCCGGTTGCCGCCACCGTCGGCGGCGTGTGGGACCGCCTGCTCGATGCGGGTCAGAACGTGTGGGGTGCGCTTGCCTCATCCGATTATCATGCCGACAACTACGACTATCCACCGTGCGGCTTCGCGCAGACGCTGGTGCAAGTGCCGGAACGCAGCCCCGCCGGGGTGATGAAGGCACTGCACGCCGGTACTTATTGGGCTGCGCATGGGCGTTTTCTCACGCATTTCATTTTCAAGGTGTCGGCGCCCGGCCTGGAGATACCGGCCACGCCCGGTGAAGTGATCCGTTACCGGCGCGGTGGGGAAGTGCGCGTGGGCGTGATGCTGGAACGCGCGCGCGAAACCGCAGCGACGCCGTTGCAAGCGGAGATCATCGGCAATTGCCGTGCGGGCAAGCCTGAAATTCTGGCGACGCTGGTGCTCGACGCACACGAATCGGCAGCGGAAACGGCGATCGCAGCGCTGGTGCCGGGCGGCGACCAGCAAAGCTGCTACGTGCGCGCGCGCGTGCGCAGGAGCGGCAACGATAACGACGACTGGCTCGCCTATGGTAATCCGGTGCGCATCAAGCTGATGAACTGAGCGCAGTCGCTCGGCACGGGTGCTGCCCTCAGGTGCGCAGGACTCCGCACTTCCAGCAGGCGGTGAACTGGCCTTCGAGCATCTCGCCGCAGCCCGGACAAGTCCATCGCTCGTGCGCATAACGGACCGCGGCAGCCCCGCGGAGAAATTCGATGACGAGCTCGTTGGCCCGGCCGGCAAGCGCATCGTCGAGGATCCACACCGTGGGCAGGACGGGCAATTCGCCAAACGCGCCGTAGAGCTGGTCGCCTCTCACCTCGGCGCGTATCCCGCCCGCTTCGAGCATGCCCCTGATCAGGTGCGCTTCGGTCGGGTGGCGGGCGACATGGATCGGCTTCATTCGAGACCAGGTGAGGCGTTGTAGCCGGACGCCCGCGCGCGGCACGACGCAAGGTGGGCAAGCGGGTGTGGCGCGCTGCGCGCAACACCGATTGCCGCGCGGGCAGCCCATTTTGCATTGAATTGCAATGCTGTCAATCGATCAGGGTGAGCTGGGGCATGGGATAATGCGGCCTACTCACGAGCCTTACATGACTTCGCACGGTTGTGTAATTGTCACGATTTAGCAAGGAGTCCAGCTTGGCCACATTGAACATCTTCAGCGCGGGGGCCGCGCAGTCGGTCGTCACGCAGATCGCTGAAAAATTCGAGCGCGAGAGCAGCGACCGGGTCGAGGCTGCGTACGGGGCCATCGGCGCGATGAAATCCCGTATCGTAGCCGGCGAGCCCGCGGACGTTATCGTGTTATCTGCCGCCATGATCGACGAGCTGATCGAGGCGGGACTCGTCGTTCCCGGATCGCGCATCGATCTCGGCAAAGTCGGCACCGGCGTGGCCGTGCGCGCGGGAACACCGCAGCCTGCCGTACGGGACGCGCGCGTACTGCGGGCCAACATGCTGGCTGCGACGCGCATCGTGTGTCCGGACCCCGAAGTGGCGACCGCCGGCAAAGTCGTGATGAAGGTGCTCGACCAGCTCGGTATCACGGGTCAGGTCAGGCTGCGGCTCGAATTTTTTCCGAATGGCTATGCCGCGATGGCGGACCTCGCACGGTCCAAGGGGCAGCTCGAGCTCGGGATCACGCAGATTACCGAAATCCTGGCCAACGCTGGCGTGTCCCTCGTCGGACCGCTGCCGCCCGAGCTGCAAAGCATTGCCGTTTATGCTGTCGGGCTGGCGACCCGCTCGTCCCAACCCGAGCGCGCGCGCGAATTCATCAGGCGCCTCACGGGTTTTAATGCCAAGGCTATATTGAGCGCTGCCGGATTCGATATCAGCCGCTGACCCGCGCCAGCAAACTCGCCGATGAAGCGGTGGAAGGTGCTTGTCAAACGTCTGCCGCCGGCGGAAGCTCTCGAAGCTGATCCATACCTGCGGAGTTCGCTATGAGTCGCATCGTGCACATGGCCCTGAAAGTCGAAGATCTGGAGCGCACCACCGAGTTTTATCAGAAGGTGTTCGGATTCAAGGAGGTCGAAACGCGCAAGACGCGCGATCACACGTCGCGCCACCTTTCGGACGGCGCGCTCGACTTCACGCTGATCAAGTATGACCAGGGGACCGCATCGGCGGAGTCGAAAGCCGCGGGCGCGGGCCCCTGCATACATCATTTCGCCATCGAAGTCGAAGACATGGCGCAGGCCGAGCAGCAGATCAGGTCGTACGGCTGCGAAATCATCAGCGATCCCGGTGTCGTCCCTGTCAAGTTCCGGGCGCCGGGCGGCACCGTTGCCGAAATCGTCCCCGTGGGACGCTATCGCAAACCAGTCTCCAGTTAAGGCGATCGTGCGAGCTCGGGTCCGCTGACATGAAGGCACGGTTATTGAGGTCGGGGGACCTCTGGTCCGGGCTGGTTCTCGCGGGGCTGGGCATCTACATCATCGTCGCCGCCCGGCAATGGGAATACACGGGCGCAGACGGACCTGGTCCGGGGTTTTTCCCGCTGTGGTACGGCATCGTAATGGTCGGACTCGCGGTGCTCCTGATCGCTACCAGCCTGCGTACGGTTTCTGCCGTGCGGGTCAACTGGCGGGAAACAGGGCGGGCGATGGCGGTGTGGGGCGCCTTCGCCCTGTCCATCGCGCTGCTGAAAGTCCTCGGTTTCCTGTTGAGCTTTGGTCTGCTGACGCTGTTCGTGGTTTTCGTCATGTACCGCCGGCCTTTCCTCGCAGCGCTGGCGATAGCCGCCGGCACCGCGCTCGGCTTTTATCTCGTTTTTCCGCTGGCGCTGAACGTCAGTCTGCCCGTCGGGGTCTTCGGCCTTTGATGGAGGTCCTGAACAACCTGCTGCAGGGATTCGCGGTCGCGCTCGCGCCGCTCAATCTCTGGTGGTGCTTCGTCGGCGTGGTGTTGGGCACGGTGATCGGCGTGATGCCGGGTCTCGGGCCGCCCTCGACGATCGCCATGCTGCTGCCGCTGACCTACCAGATGAATCCGACCAGCGCGCTGATCATGCTGTGCGGCATTTATTACGGCGCCAAGTACGGCGGGTCCACGACGTCGATACTGCTCAACGTGCCGGGCGAGTCGGCCTCCGTGGTCACCTGCCTCGACGGCTACCAGATGGCGCGCAAAGGGCGGGGCGGAGCCGCACTGGGAATCGCGGCCATCGCTTCGTTCATCGCCGGCACTTTCGGGGTGGTGCTGCTGATGCTGATTTCGCCGCCACTCGCGAAGTTCGCGCTCTCATTCAGCTCGCCTGAATATTTCTCGCTGATGTTTCTCGGGCTCGCGATGGTCGTCCTCCTCGCGGGTAAGTCGTTCGTCAAGGCGTTTCTGGCGATGCTCGTCGGCCTCTGGATCGCGGGCATGGGTACCGACCTGTTCAGCTCGACCTCGCGCTTCACATTCGGCCACATGGAACTGCTCGACGGCATCGATTTCGTCGTCGTGGCGATCGGCGTGTTTGCGATCGGCGAAGTGCTGGGCAACATGGAGAAACGCGAGACCACGCAATTGCTGCCGGTGCCCAAGGGCCTGCGCAATCTGCTGCCCACGGGCGCGGAGCTCAAGGCTTGCCGGTTCGCATTTCTCAACGGGTCGGTCATCGGATTTCTGATCGGCATCCTGCCGGGCGCGGGCTCGACGATCGCGTCGTTCATTTCATACGGGCTCGAGAAGGCGGTATCGAAGCACCCGCAGGACTTCGGCACCGGCGTGCCGGAGGGCGTGGCGGCGCCTGAAGGCGCCAATAACGCGGAAACCGGCGGTGCGCTGGTGCCGATGCTCACGCTGGGCATACCCGGGTCTTCGACCACGGCAATCCTGCTGGCCGCCCTGGTGCTGTGGGGATTCAAGCCCGGGCCGCTCATGATCCAGGAGAATCCGAGCCTGTTCTGGGGACTGGTGGCGAGCATGTACGTCGGCAACGTGATGCTGCTGATCCTCAACCTGCCGCTGATCCCGCTGTTCGCGCAGATTCTCAAGCTGCCGGTCTACGTGCTTTATCCGATCATCTTCGGGATCTCGATCGTCGGCGTCTACGCCGTTTCCGGCAGCCTCTTCGACGTGTGGACGCTGGCCGCATTCGGCCTGCTCGGTTACTTGATGCGCCGCCTCGACTATCCTTCCGCACCGTTGATCCTGGGTCTCGTGCTCGGCGACGGCATGGAGCGCGCGCTGCGGCAGTCGCTGATGATGTCGCAGGGAGATTTGTCGATACTCGTGGCGCGACCGATCTCGGCGATCACGTTATCATTGGCGGCCTTGATCCTGATCGTGCCGCTGTTCAGGAAAGCCAATGATTGGCGTATCAAAGCGCTGGCGGAAAATGGCTGAGAGCCAAAGGAGGATAGCTATGAGCACCCGATTTCTGTGTGTGGCGGTAGTCGCGTCTGCGCTCGCCGCGGCCGGGCCCAGCATGGCCCAGGGCTTCAAGCCGACAAGGCCGATCGAATTCGTCGTGCATACGGGCCCCGGCGGCGGCGGCGACGTGCTGGCGCGGGCGCTTGCATCGGTCATCGAAAAGGAAAAACTGCTGCCCGTGCGCATGCAGGTGGCCAACAAGACGGGCGGCAACGCCGCGGTGGCGATGGCCTACCTCGCCGAGAAAAAAGGCGAGCCGCATACGATCGCGATCTTTACCGGCATCTGGCTGACCAACCCGCTGACCAGCGCGGAAGCGAAAGTGACGATGAAGGACCTGACGCCGATCGCGCGGCTGGTCCTCGAGCCCGCAGTGATTGTGGTCAAGGCGGACTCGCCGTACAAGACGCTGCGCGATTTCACCGAAGCCGCCAAAAAGAATCCCGGACAGCTCAAACAGTCGGGCGGCTCGCCAACGAGTCGCGATAATGTCGTGCGGCAATTGCTGCAGAGGAACGCCGGGGCGCAATGGGCTTTCATCTCGTTTCCCGGCGGTGGGGAGCGCATCGCGGCACTGCTGGGCGGTCACGTCGACATGATGGTGATCGAGCCGCAGGAAGCGGGGGAACACATCCGTGCCGGCGGCATGCGCGTGCTCGCACAAGTAGCCGCCCGGCGGCTGCCCGGTTTTGCTAACGTGCCGACGCTCAAGGAGGCGGGCTTCGACGTGCCGGTTGTGCCGCAAATCCGCGGCATCGTCGGTCCGCCGGGAATGCCGGCCGACGCGGTCGCCTACTGGGAAAACCTGTTTTCGCGCGTCGTACAGACGCCCTCGTGGAAGAAATATCTCGAAGACAACCAGTTCGAGGACGGCTTCCTCACGAGCGTCGAAGCGGGCAGATTCTTCGAGCAATTTACCGAGACGATGCGCAGCATTCTCAAGGAAGCGGGCGCCAAGCTCGTGCGCTGACGCGGCGGCGTGCGGGAGCGTCGGGGAAACGGGCGAACGGAGGAGCGATGAAACCAGCAGTATGGACGATGTTCGCGGCGGCGGCATCCGCGATGGCGCCGCTACACGCGCAGGTCTTCAAGCCGGCGCGGCCGATCGAGGACGGCATTCAGAAAAGCGCCGACTTTGCGAAGTTTCTCGACGCGCTTGCCGAGCGCATGCGGCCGATCCTGGCGGATGCGGGCCTGAAGGCCGTCCGATGACGGCGACGGCCGCGACCGGCAATACGGAATCGGTTTCGGAGCGGCTCGCTGCTGACGTTGCTGCGCTCAACGCCGACGCCATTCCGCCCGCGGTGCGCGCACGCGCAGAAGAGCTGTTCGTCGACGCGGTGGGTTTATGCATCGCGGCGCGCCACACCGACTACATGCGTGCGCTGATCGCTGCGGCAGACGCCGGCGGCAAATGCACGGCATTCGGGCACGTCGCCGCGTACAGCGCAGAAGATGCGGCGATGATCAACGGCACGGCTATCCACGGCGAGGACTTCGACGATACGTTCGAGGGCGGACCGGTGCACAGCAGCGCGGTCATCGTTTCCGCCGTGCTGGCTGCCTGCGAGCGGTTCGGCCGCGACGGGCGCGCAGCGCTCATCGGCACCGTCGTGGGCATCGAGATGCTGTGCCGCATGAGCATGGTCATTCCGAAGGCGATACACAAGGCGGGGTTTCACCCGACCAGTATCCTCGGCGCGATGGGCGCAACCCTGGCGGTTTGCAGGACGCTCGGCCTCGAACGCAGGCAGACCGTCGATGCGCTCGGCATCGCGGGCAGCATGGCGAGCGGCATCATCGAGTATCTGGCCGAAGGCGCGTGGACCAAGCGTTTGCACGCGGGTTGGGCCGCGCGCATCGGCGTGCATGCCGCACGCATCGGCCAGCACGGTTTCCTCGGGCCGCGCACGGTGTTCGAGGGGACGCACGGTCTGTTCAACGGCTACGCCCGCACCGGCGCAGGCGACTACGACGTGCTGACCCGCGATTTCGGACGCGAGTGGATGATCAGCGCCATTACCTTCAAGCCCTACGCTACGGGCACGATGAACCAGCCGTACATCGATTGTGCGCTGCGGCTCAGGCGTCATGGTTTCGCCGCCGAGGACGTGGCGGAGGTGTGGTGCGAAACCGCGGAAGGGTACGTACACAGGTTGTGGGAGCCGCTCGCGTCCAAGCACAGGCCCGCCAACGACTACGCCGCTAAGTTCAGCACGCCTTTCAATATCGCGGTCGCATTCGTAACCGGGGCCGCCGGGCTGGAGGCCTACAGCGAGAAGACCGTGCGCGACCCGCGCATACTCGGCCTCGCCTCCAAGGTGCGCTATGTCGTCGACCCCGACAATCCCTACCCGCGTGCGTACACCGGACACGTGCGCATGCGGCTTGCGGACGGCCGTGTGTTCGAGGAACGCCAGCCGCATATCCGCGGCGGCAGGCACGAGCCGCTCACGCGCGCCGAGATCGAGGAAAAATTCCGCGGTAACGTCGCTTACGGTGGATGGCCGCCCGAGCGCGCCGAGGCGTTTCTGCGCTTCGCGCGCACGGCATTCGACGGTCCTCTCGATCTCGCACAGTTTCGGGGCTAGCTCCGCAAGCGCAGGGCGCGACGCAGAGCATAGGTGCGTGCCGGCGCAGCGGCATCGTGCAGGATTACCCCGGTTCTTGTCCTGCCTGGCGCGGCGTTAATATAGCGCATGGTTTTCGTCCAGTCGCCCCCTGAGCTCGGCAACCAGTACACCACCGACCCCGCGTTGCGCGGGCTGCTGCGGCAGGCGCTGCCCCCGGATGTGCTGGGCGAAATCGAGTCCTCGCTCATCGAGATGGGCGAGCTCGCCGGCGGCGAGCTGTACCGGATGCAGATCGCCGACCGCGCCAACGAGCCGATCCTCACGCAATGGGACCCCTGGGGCAACCGCGTCGACCGCATCGAGGTTACGCCGCTGTGGCGCGCGGCGGAGCGGATTGCGGCGCAGCGCGGGCTGGTGGCGATCGCCTACGAGCGCCAGCACGGCATGTATTCCCGCGTGCATCAGTTCGCACTCGTTTATCTGTTTTCTCCCTCCACCGATTTTTATGGATGCCCGCTCGCCATGACCGATGGCGCTGCACGAGTGCTGCTGGCATCGGACAACCGCGCGCTGATCGCACGTGCGGTCCCGCACCTGACCACCCGCGATGCGCAGGATTTCTGGACCAGCGGTCAATGGATGACCGAGTCGACGGGAGGCTCCGACGTCGGCCTGACGCGGACCACCGCCCGCTGCGAGGGCTCCGCCTGGCGCCTTACCGGCCGTAAATGGTTTACCTCGGCGATCACCTCGCAGATGGCGCTTGCGCTCGCGCGCCCCGAAGGCAATCCTCCAGGCGGCAAAGGGCTCGCGCTCTTCTACGTCGAAACGCGCGACGGCGAGGGCCGCCCCAACGGCATCGTCGTCAACCGGCTGAAAGACAAGCTGGGCACGCGCAAAGTGCCGACCGCGGAGCTCGAGCTCGCCGGCACGCCGGCGCAGTTGGTACAGGGAACCGCGGATGGAATTCGCAACATCGCACCGTTGCTCAACATTTCGCGCACGTGGAACAGCGTAACTGCGGTTGCGCTCATGCGCCGCGGTCTGGCGCTGGCGCACGATTATGCCAGGCGGCGCGTGGCCTTCGGCGCCGCGCTCGCGGACAAGCCCCTGCACATCGATACCCTGGCGGGCCTCGAAGCGGAGGTGCGTGCGGCGCTGCACTTGAGTTTCTTTGTGGTGGAACTGCTCGGACGCGCCGAGACGGACCGGCTCGGCGCGGCGCAGGCCCAGCTGCTGCGCGTGCTCACGCCGGTCGCCAAGCTCACCACCGCAAAACAGGCGGTCGCGGTGCTGTCCGAGGTGGTCGAGTCTTTTGGGGGCGCCGGCTATGTCGAGGACACGGGACTGCCGCTGCTGCTGCGAGACGCGCAGGTGCTGCCCATCTGGGAAGGCACGACCAATGTCCTTTCGCTCGATACGCTGCGGGCGCTCGGCGCCGCGGGCGCGATGACCGCGCTGCGCCGCGAGGCAGGCTACCTGCTGCAGGGCGTGCGCGAGCCGAGCTTGCTGCGCGCCGGCGTGGTGGCGGAAAGGGCGCTCGAGAAAGCCGAGGGCTGGCTGGCGCGGGCCACGACGCAAGGCGAGGCGGCCCTCGAAGCGGGGGCCCGGCGCCTGGCGGTGACGCTCGGGCGCGCTTTCGCGCTGGCGCTGCTCGCGCGCCACGCGCAGTGGGCGCTGGATCAAGCCGGCGATGCGATTCCCGCGGCCGCGGCGCGGCGGTTTTCCTCGACCAGCATCGATCTGGTCGCGGACCGCGATCTTGCGGACGCGCGTGCGCTCGGCGGCGGGTTCAGTGCGGCACACTGAAATCGAATTGGAGTAAACTTTAGCGCTCCAACGACCCGCGGACATCAGCCATGGACATGGCCAGCCACGCAACTTCGGAGCATTTCCTGAGCCGGATCGACCGCTTGCTCGACTGGTCGGCGCTCGCTCCATCGATGCGCGCGATCAGTGTGCGCGTGCGTGCAGATGTGCCTTTGGCGGCATTGAAGATGCTGCTGCTCGCGCGCTGGTACGGCATGGCCGAGCCCGCGCTGCTCGAGGCCTGCCAGGATCGTATTTCCTTTCGCCGCTTCCTGGGCGTGGCGGCTGGCGACTCCCGCGACGATGCGCGGCACGCCGAGGCGTACCACCGCAATGTGACGCAGGCGCCAATGGACACCCAGAATCTGGTGCACGCGATCGAGGCTCAGCTGCTGGCTAAGGGTTACACGATCAGGGCCGGCATGTCCGCGGAGGCGGAGCTGGTGCCTGTATCGTCGGACGCACGTCTGCAAGACAGTGGTGTCAGTGAAACCTCGTTCTTCCAGTCCGGGGAAATGGCGAAGCTGCGGCGCGAAGGCGAGGGCGTGGTCGCTTGCGGCGGCGGCATGTTTGCCGATGTCCCTGCGTTCGCCAGTGGCGGCTCGCCCGAACCTGACGCTGCGCAACCGGTGCCGCTGGCAGTCGCCATCGAGTGGCCTTGGGGCGCGACCACAGCGCTCAAGGAGCAGCTCAATATCGGCCGCGACAATAGCTTTTGCCCGTTCGCAGGCGAGCTGCAATCGTATCGACACATGTCGCGCCGCCATGCCGAGCTGCAGCTGTGCGATGCCGGAGTCTGGGTTCGGGATCTGAGTTCACACAATCACACCTACGTCAATGACGAGGAAATCCCCAGCGGCCAGGCGTATCTTGTCGACTGCGACTCGCGCGTGCGCTGCGGGCCCAATTTTGTCATCCTGCTCAAGTTCGGGCGTTGAGCGGCTGCGACGGCGCGAGGACAGCATCGTGCCAGTCGATGGAAGGGATCGTGCCGGCAAGAGGTGATTGGAATTTGCGCGGCCGGCCGCGGTCGTGACGCCGCCGGAGACGCCAACTTTCCGCAATGCCCTCGCACTGAGTTCCATGCTGCTCGAGTATCGGCTCGAGTCGGTGCTGGGCGCAGGCGGGTTTGGCATGACTTATCTCGGCTGGGATACGCACCTCGAAAAGCACGTCGCGATCAAGGAGTACCTGCCGGCCACCCTCGCGCTGCGTGCGCTCGACGGCAGCATCGTTCCGGTAAACACGGAAAGCGAGCACAACTACAAGTGGGGGCTCGGGCGTTTCATCCAGGAAGCCCGCACACTGGCCAAGTTCAGCCATCCGCACATCGTGCGCGTCAACCGTTACTTCGAGGCGAACGGCACCGGCTATATGGTGATGGATTACGAAGCGGGCGAGTCGCTGCACCAGCACTTCCGGCGCACGGCTGTATTGGCGGAAGAGGCGCTGAAGAAAATCCTGATGCCGGTCATCGAGGGCCTGCAGGCGGTCCATCAGCTCGGCTTCTTGCACCGCGACATCAAGCCCTCCAACGTATTCATTCGTACGGACGGCTCGCCGCTGCTGCTTGATTTCGGCTCGGCAAGGTTGGCGACTGCCGGTGCGTCAAGCGGTCTGACGGCGATTGTCACGCCCGGCTATGCCCCGCTGGAGCAATACACAACCGATGGCCGTCAGGGCCCATGGTCTGACCTCTATGCGCTGGCCGCTGTCGCCTACCGCGCAGTGGCAGGGGAAAATCCACCGGACGTATTGGCGCGCATGAAGGGCGACACGGTTCCGGAGAGGCTCGCCGCCTTGCGCGGTCGCTACAGCGCGCCTTTTCTCGGCGCGGTCGAGCTCGGCATGACCATCGACGACACCCGGCGCCCGCAATGCCTCAACGACTGGCGCGACCTGCTCGCCGCGCGCGTCCCCGCCAGTGCTCCTGCGACCCGCCGCGGGGTCGCCGCCGCGAGCCGCAGCTCGGCGCCGACAGTCAGACTGGAACCTATACAGCGGGGCGACCTGCAGCGGGTCGTGACACCGCCCCCCTATCGAACGACCGGCACGCGCGCACGGGTGCGGTGGACCGCTGCAGGCGTCGTCGTGATCGCACTGGCCGGCATTCTGGCGTTCGTCGTCAAGCGACCCGTCGTCGACACGGTCGAGTTGACTGCACAGGGTCGCGGCGTGCCACCGCAGCCGGCAGCGCGTGACGCCCCGGTGGCCCCGACGATGCCAGCCGATCGACCTGTCCGCCTCGATCCGCCCGATCTGCAAAGCAAGGTACGCGCTGAATTTCAGTCTGCAGACGCAGACCGCGACGGCTATTTGACGCCCCCCGAAGTGAAAGGACGGTTTCCTTTTATCGAACAGAAGTTTGCCGCCGTCGACGCCGACGGTGACGGGCGCATCTCGCCAGCCGAGTTTCTGGACCTGCGCCGCACGCAGCGCGGCATGAAGGCGCGGCCCTGAGCCGCGTGGCGACGTGGTCGAGATACTGAATTACCGCAACTCCCTGCCGCTCGATTCGATGCTGCTCGAGTATCGACTCGAATCCATACTCGGCGCCGGGGGTTTCGGCATCACTTATCTCGCTTACGACACGCATCTCGACAAGCAGGTCGCCATCAAGGAATACCTGCCCGTCGAACTTGCCGTGCGCACCGCCGACGGCTGCATCGTGCCGATCCACACCGGCACCGAGCACAACTTCAGCTGGGGCCTTGACCGTTTTTTGCAGGAAGCCCGGCTGCTCGGCAGGTTCAGCCATCCCAACATCGTGCTGGTCAGCCGCTACTTCGAGGCGAATGGCACCGCCTACATGGTGATGAATTACGAATCGGGCGTCTCCTTCAGCCAGCTGCTGAAGCGGGTTCCGCTGCAGGATGAAACAATGTTGACGGGCGTGCTGATGCCGCTGCTCAGCGGGTTGCAGGCGGTACACGAAGCCGGTTTTTTGCACCGCGATATCAAGCCTTCGAATATCTTCATACGCGACACTGGCGTGCCCATGCTGCTCGACTTCGGCTCTGCGCGCCTGGCGGTCAGCGGCGCAACGCAGACCATGACGTCGATCCTGACGCCGGGTTACGCGCCGCTCGAGCAATACTCGAAAGACGGTAACCAGGGGCCGTGGACGGATATCTATTCGCTCGCCGCGGTCATGTATCGCGGTATCACCGGCGATAATCCCCCGGATGTCGTCGGACGGCTCAAGAACGATACGGTGATGGGGGCGCTGATCGCGGCGCGCGACAGATTCGACGTGGTGTTTCTGCACGCGATCAATCGCGGCATGGAAGTCGACGAGAAGAAGCGTCCGCAGGCAGTGAAGGACTGGCAGGCGATGTTCAGCGGTGTCGCGCTGCCGACGCCGGCCGCGCCGACTGCCGCAACGGACGCCGGGCACGCCCTGCCCGCGCCCGCAGACGACGTGCCCACGCAGCGCCTCGAGCACACCGCTGCGCGCGGCATGCCGGGAGACAGGAAGCCGTCGATGTCACAGCTCGCCTGGTTTTCCGCGGGCGCGCTCGCCTTGTTTCTGGTCATCGGCGGAACACAGTTCATCGAAGGCCGGCCGGGCCGCGACGCGGCAAAAAAGGACGGCGATGACGCGCCGGCGGCGGTGCGCGAAAGGCAGCGTCTGCTCGCGCAATTCCAGGCGCTGGATGCCGATAACAACGGTTATCTGAGCCGCGAGGAGGTCAGCGCACATGCCGAGATCGTGCAAGCCTTCACCACGCTGGACGCTGATCGCGACGGACGTGTGTCGATCGAGGAATTCACCCGTGCGCGCTAAGCAGCGGGCGCGCGTGCACGACCCGACCCGAATCGCTTGATCTGCGGGGGTTATCCGCTAGACTATCGCCACGGACCGCGGGCTGCGCGCCTGCCGAAGGCCGAAAAAGGGAGGAAATCATGGGATTGCGGCTCAAGTTCAATCTGGTCCTGTTATTGGTATTCCTGCTCGGCCTAGGCACCACTGGCTACCAGTCGTACCAATTGCTGCACAAGAACGCGCGCGACGAGGTCGTGCGCAACGCGGGCGTCATGATGGAAGCGGCGTTGTCGATGCGCGGCTACACCGTGGGCAAGATCAAGCCTCATCTGGAGGGTCGGCTCGCCGAGGAATTTCTGCCACAAACCGTGCCGGCTTTCGCGGCGACCGAAATCATGAATGAGCTGCGCAAGAAATACCCCGAATACGGTTACAAGGAGGCTACGCTCAATCCGACCAATCCGCGCGACCGTGCCGTCGAGTGGGAGGCGGACATCGTCCAAAGTTTCCGCAACGCGGCGCACACCGATGAGATTTCAGGCACGCGCGATACGCCCACGGGCAAGTCGTTGTATCTCGCGCGGCCGATTCAGATCAAAGACCCGGCCTGCCTCGTCTGCCACAGCGTCCCGGCGGCGGCACCGGTTTCGATGCTCAAACTCTACGGCGAGAACAATGGTTTCGGCTGGAAGCACCTCGAAATCGTCGGCGCGCAAATCGTATCGGTGCCGATGTCGTTGCCTATTCAGAACGCGAACCGCGCCTTCTACACGTTCATGGCCTCGCTGACGGTGGTCTTCGTGGTGCTGTTCGTCATTCTCAATGTCATGTTGAGTCTGCTCATCATCCAGCCGATCCGGCGGATGTCGCGGGCGGCCGACCAGATCAGCACAGGGAACATGGACGTCGACGACCTCAAGGAGTCGGGCAAGGATGAGGTCGCATTGCTCGCCAGGTCGTTCAACCGCATGCGGCGCAGCCTCGAAAAAGCCATACAGCTGATCGATCAGAGGTAACGGGCCCGCAGTATGTCCACAGCCGAAGTTCTCAACGCGCTCCCCGCAGGTTATAAACTGCACGAGTACTGCATCGAGACCATGCTCGGTGCCGGCGGATTCGGTCTTACCTATCTTGCCCACGATGCCAACCTCAATACCAAGGTCGCGATCAAGGAGTATTTGCCGGCGGATTTTGCCGCGCGCAGCGAGGACCAGTCGGTGCAGCCCAAGTCGGCGTCCGCGCAGGAGTCGTTCGACTGGGGATTGAAGCGCTTTCTCGATGAATCGCGCACGCTGGCGTCGTTTCGGCACGCCAACATCGTGCGTGTGATGCGCTTTTTCGAAGCCAACTGCACGGCCTACATGGTGATGGAATTCATCGCCGGCAAACCGCTGAACGAATGGATAAAGGAGCGCAGCGCGCTCGACCAGATCGAAGTCGCCGGCATCGCAGGACCGCTACTCGATGGACTCGACGCCATTCATCGCGCCGGCTATCTGCACCGCGATATCAAGCCGCAGAATATTTTCATCCGGCAGGACGGCAGCCCGATCCTCATCGACTTCGGCTCAGCGCGCATGAAGGCCACTCCTGAACAGGAGCTTACGGCGATCGTCACGCCGGGCTTCGCGCCACTCGAGCAATACCATACCCACGGCAAGCAGGGCCCGTGGACGGATATCTATTCTCTGGCCGGGGTTCTGTACTGGCTGGCGACGGGCCAGAAGCCGATCGAGGCGCCAGCACGCGTGCGCGAAGACCACATGCCTGCAGCGTTCGACATCGGGGACCGCCGGCGCTTTAGCGCCGAGTTTCTGTCGGCCATCGACTGGGCGCTGAAACCGTATGAGCGCAATCGTCCGCAGACGGCAGCCGAGTGGCGCGCGGCGCTGGTCGGCGGCAGCGCCCCGGTGAGGGATCAGCCCCGCACGGCGCCGGTGCCGCAAACCACGACGCGCCCGCCGGTCGCTCCCGTGGCCACGACGAGCGCGCCGACCGGCGGGGCATTCGAGCGCGAGACGCTGAAAAAGGTGGAAACCGAGCTTGCTGCGCATCTGGGCCCCATCGCCGGCGTGGTGGTAAAAGCGGCCGCGAAAAAGGCGATGACTTTGCACGCGCTGGTCGTAATGCTGGCGCCGGAAATCGCGGACGAGAAAGCGCGCGCCTTGTTCCTGCGTAAATTCAGCAGGGACAGCTCGGGGCCCGCGTCGCAGCCGCCCGCCGTTGCGCGCACGCGCTCGGTGCCCGCCCCGACCTCGCTGACCACGGGCGTCAGCGCGAGCACGCTGCAGCGTTTCAGCACCGAGACGCTGCACAAGGCGGAATCCGTGCTGGCGCAATACATCGGGGCAGTGGCGCGCGTGGTCGTCAAACGCGCGGCGGCGAAGGCGCGCGACGAAAGCGAGCTCTACCTGCTGCTTGCCGACGAGATCGAGGACAAGACCGAGAAAAAGAACTTTATCCGCAAGGCGATCTCGGCCCTGGGAAAGTAGCTGGCGTCGCTGTTGCCGGAACGAACATGCCGAGTAGTGCTGCCGCGCTCATTCCGGCGCGAGCAAAAACTCCCTGACGACGTCGATCTGGTCATCGGCCATGAGCATGGGGGCGTGGCCGATGCCGGCGAACTCGACGAGCCTGGGCCGCGGCCCGCGCGTCTCCATCTCCTGGGCTGTCGATCTGAGCAGCAGGTCCGACTCGGCGCCGCGCAGCGCGAGAGTGGGGCACGTGATCGCGTCCCAGTAGCTCCACAAATCGACATCCTGCAGCGAGCCTTTGCGGAACTGCACGGCGATGCCTGGATCGTAAGCCATGCCCCAGGATCCATCGTCGTGCTCCTTGGCGCCGTGCAGGGTAAGGTGTTGCCACTGCGCGTCCGTGAGCGGGCCGAAAGGTGCTGAAACCTGGCGGATATAGGCTTCAAGCTCGGCAAAAGTCTTGAAGCGCGGATCTTTGCCCACGTACGTTCCGATGCGCTCCAGTGAAGCCTTCGGAATCAGCGGGCCCACGTCGTTGACGACGAGCTTGCGGATCGGTGAATTGGGCAGCGACGCGAGAAGCATGCCGAGCAGGCCACCCATGGAAGTGCCTACCCAGTAGATCGCGCGTGAACCGTAGCGCCGCTTCAGGAAGTTCGCGAGCTTGCCGAGCCAGCCGCCGGTGGCGGGCCACGCGGAGGCGCGCGCCAGCAGCACCGTCAGATCGGCCATGTACTGTGGATACGAGTAATCATCCTTGCGATAGAGCCAGTCGCTGCGGCCGCGGCCGGCGATGTCCGGACACACCACGCGAAAATCATCCGCGAGTGCCTTCGCCAGAAAGTCGAAATCGCGGCAGTTGCGGGTCAGCCCATGCACGCAGATCACTACGCGCTGGCTGGCGGGGTCGCCCCAGTCCGTATAGAACATCTGATGGAAGCCGTGCGTGCTCAGGCACAGGACGCGATCGGAACGCATGGTGAGCGGGTCTCCAGTGAAAGTCGGCTGCGGTTAGCCGAGTGTAGTGGGGCGCGCGCAAACTTGCCACCGCCGCGCAGCAGGCAGGTGATGCGGTACCCCTCTAGTAAAGCGTGAGCGCGAGCCCACCCGCGCCAAAAAAAATCACCAGGTGTGCCGAGCTCCAATACTGGTATCTGCGGTGAAGTTTCTCGGGCAGATAGTTGGAAATCAAAAACGGCCTGCCGTCCGCGGGGCAGCGCATCGCATGGGTGCCGTCGGTCATGCTTAGCTCCGCGTGGTGCGCTTCGGTCTGGCGCCGGGCGTCGCGGCGTGCGAGCTCCCACTCCTCGAGATCGATGCGCCCGTCGCGGTTGAGATCGAAACGCTCGAGCAGGCGCGGCTGATCTTTTTTCCATGCGGCCAGCAGTTCGCGCGTATGCGCGGCAGTGTCGAGGTGGCTAGGGCTGCCGCCGAGCGTGGCGAACTCGCCGATCACGTAGAGCGGGTCGCGCGGCAGCAGCAGCCATTCCGTGTAGCGGTAGGCGCCGCTGGTCCAGATCTTTTCGTGCGAGGTGACGATTTCGGCATGCTCGGGATCGACGATGCACTGGCCGGTTTCGTCGCGCAGCACGAAGGGCTCGTCGCTTTCTCCCGACTCGTGGTGCGTCCATT
>JBKJZR010000230.1:0-4702 GCA_046715035.1 Burkholderiales bacterium
GGGGAGGAGCGGTCGGCTGCAGTTGCAGTGTATGGGTTCCCCCTCCCAGTCCCCCTTTGAAGGGGGAGGAGAGAGGTCGGCCGCATGGCGGGTTTACTGTAAAAAGTATTGTCGTTCCAGCGTACGCTGGAATCCATTCAAATCAATCGATTGCTGGATGTCATCCTCGGCCTGCCCAGGACTAAAGGCCCCTGGCGTGACAGATGGCTGATTGATCGGATCGTCCCTAATCCGTCTGTAGCCCCAGTTCGCGCACGGTGCGACTCCAGATATCGAGCTGTTGGGTCAGGAATACCCGCAGTTCGTCTGGTGTCGAGGTCGCGGTCTCGAAGCCCTGCGCGGCGATTTGCTCCTGCGCCTTGGGCTGGACGAGCGCCGCGTTGAGCTCGCGATTGAGCCGCTCGACCACGTCGGCGCGCATTTTCGGCGGGCCCACCAGCGACGCCCAGGACAGGATCGGGAACTGCATCCCGGACTCGGCCAGCGTCGGTATCTCCGGCGCGAGCTCCGCGCGCCTGCTGTTCGTCACGGCGAGCGCGCGCACCTTGCCCTCCCTCACGAACGCGATCGCCTGGCCCTGCGTGGCGAACATGAACTGTACTCGGCCGGCGATCAGGTCGATCAGCGCAGCCGGGTCGCCTTTGTAGGGCACGTGCACCATATTGATGCCCGCTATTCTCGACAGCTGGGCAATGGAAATCTGGCCGGTAGTGTTGCCGGTCGCGTAGTTGATCCTGCCGGGGTTAGCGCGCGCATAGCTGACGAATTCGCTTACGGTCGCCGCCGGCACCTTGGGATGGACGAGCACGAAATGGGTGTACCGGCCGACGAGACCGATCGGAGTGAAGTCCGCGATAGGATCGTAAGGCGGCGTCTTGCGCATGGTCGGCACGGCGGCGAGCGGGCTGTTCGTCGCAAACAGCAGCGTATAGCCATCGGGTGCCGCACGCGTCGTTTCGGTTCCCGCGATCGCGCCGTCCGCGCCCGGCTTGTTGTCCACCAGCACCTGCTGGCCCAGCGACTGCGCCATGGGTGCCGCCAGGATGCGCGCTATCGTATCGGATGCGGTGCCGGTGGGCAGCGGCACGATGACGCGCACCGGACGCGTGGGATACTGCTGCCCCGCGGCTGGCTGCGCGACGACGGCGAGCGCGATGAGCGCGAACAAGCAATGGCGTATACGTGGCATGCGTGTCTCCTCAGTCGAAGGTGGCGTGGGTGTCCATTTGTCGAAGGTGCCTGGCTCAGAGTCGTTTACGCGGCGGCTCTTGCTTCGCGTCGTTAACCAAATTCGTGCCCGCGCATTCGCGTTGCATCGTGTTGGAAGCTCTCGACGGCAAGCGCCTGTCTGTCGCTCAGACGTGGATCACGACGTTGCCGTAATCGTCGAGCTGCGCGGTGGCTTCCGGCGGCACGATGCACGTCGAATCGTAGTCCTCGATGATCAGGGGACCCGGCGTCGCCTGGGCGAGGTCGGCGCGCAGGCACACGGGCGCCTGCTGCCAGCCGACGGCAGGGCCGAAGTACAGCCGGCGCGGCTGGCCGCGCTCACCCTCACCGCGCGCGTAATGCAATCGATCGGGAACCAGCGGCGCCTCCGGCAGACCGAGCGCGACGACTTTGATGTTGACCATCTCCACCGGGATTACGCTCGACGAGCGGTGCCCGTAGGTGCGTTCGTACTCGCAGGCGAACGTTTCTTCCAGCACCGGCACGCTTTGCGCGTCGAGCGTTCCGTCGGGGGCCGGCACGGTCAGCTCATAGGACTGGCCCTTGTAATGCATGTCCGCATACTTGCGGATGCGAATGCGCCCGGGCGCAAAGCCCTCGGTGCCCAGCTGCGCGCGCGCGTGCGCGATCATCGCCTCCCACGCCGTGTTGATCTCGCCCAGCTCGCTGCCGCGCAGCACGCGGCGGAACGTGCGCGAGTAATGGTGCTCGACGTCCGCGTAGAGCAGCCCGAACGAAGAAAACAGGCCGGCCGACGGCGGCACCACGACGAGCTTCATGCCCAGCGACTTGGCCATGTCGGCGCCGAACAGCGGGCCGTTGCCGCCGAAGGCGAACAGTGAAAAGCCGCGGATATCGCGGCCGCGCTCGACCGATACCGCGCGTATCGCGCGAATCATGTTCGAACCCGCAATCTTGAAGGCCGCGTAAGCGGCGTGTTCCGAGCTCAGACCCAGCGGCTTGGCGATCTTCTCCGCGATCGCCGCGCGGCTGCGGCCGGCGTCCAGCTTCAACTCGCCTTTCACTAGATACTCGGGATTGATGTAGCCGAGCTCGACGTTGCAGTCCGTAATCGTCGGCTCGGTGCCGCCTTTGCCGTAACACACCGGACCGGGAAATGCGCCCGCGCTGTCGGGGCCGACGCGAATCGCCCCGCCGGCATCCACGCGCACGATCGAGCCGCCGCCGGCCCCCACTTCCGCGAGATCGATCGCCGGCACCCGCAACAGATAGCCCGAGCCGGTCAGCAGGCGCGAGCCGATCATGATGCCGCCGCCGACGCTGTATTCAGCCGCGCGCGTGACCTCGCCGTCCTCGACGATCGACGCCTTGGCCGTGGTGCCGCCCATGTCGAAGGTCACGATCTTGCTGAGCCCCAGCTTGCGCGCCAGCGCCTGCGCGCCGATCACGCCGCCCGCCGGCCCCGATTCGACGATGTTGACCGGCATGCGCGCGGCCTGCTCGTCGGCGATCAATCCGCCATTGGACTGCATCAGCAGCAGCGGCGCGGCAATGCCCGCACCGTCGAGGCTCGCGCGCAGCGTCTGCAGATAGCGCTTCACGATTGGCAGGATGTAGGCGTTGACCACCGTCGTCGACGTGCGCTCGTATTCCTTAATTTCCGGCAGCACCTCGTAGCTGATGCAAAACGGCAGATCAGGCGCGAAGCGCTCGATGATTCTCTTGATCGCGAATTCGTGCGCGGGATTGAGGTATGAGTTCTTCAGGCACACGGCGATCGATTCGACGCCCTCGCCGAGCAGCCGCCTGACCGCGGCCTCGGCCTCGCGCTCGTCGAGGGCCACCTCGATCCGCCCTTTGGCGTCCACGACCTCCTTCACCGGGATGCGCAGGTAGCGCTCGACCAGCGGCGCAGGCTTGTCCCAGACGATGTTGTAGAGGTGCGGGCGCCGCAGGTTGCGAATCTCGAGGATGTCGCGGAATCCGTCGGTCGTGATAAGGCCGGTCAGCGCGCCCTTCTGCTCGAGGATCGCATTCGAGCCGACCGTCGTGCCATGGCGCAGGACCTCGACGTCCGTGCCCACCAGTTGGTATTCATTGAACAGGTCGTTCAGTCCCTCGACGATCGCGTGCGCATAGTTGTCGACGCTCGATGAAATCTTCTTCGTCAGCAGCTGTCCCGCGGCCGACAGGAAAACGATGTCCGTGAACGTTCCGCCGATATCCACGCCCACCCGATAGTTCATGCAGCGCCTGCCTCCAGCGCACGGATGTCGATGCCGTCGAAATCCGCCGGCCAGCCGCGCGTGACAAAGGGCAGCGCGCCGCCACCGCGTTCGCGCCGCAGCTGGTCGCGCAGCGCGCGGGTGGCTTCCTCGTCCACCTTCCAGTGCTGCAGATCGAGCACCACGCCGTACTGCGAGCGGGCGAGCGCGTCGCGCAGCAATTCGTTGCGCACGTCCTTGAGCACCTTGGCCGGCTCGCGTTCGAGCGGGTCGCCCCAGCCGCCGCCGCCGGCGAGCACATGGCGAAAGACGTCGCCCTTGTGGATCGAGCGCGACAGCTTGCTGGTCAGTTCCTCCTCGCGTTCCGTTCCCGGATTGAGCGTGTTCTCCGACGGCTGGCCCGGCAGCCCGCCATACAGGCCGAACGGCGGGAAGCGCTTGCGATCGGCGCGTACCGACAGCACCGCCTCGTCCTCGAGGAAGCGGTAGTCGCGCTTGTACGGCGCACCGCCCCGGTACTTGCCCGGCCCGAACTTGTCCGGGACGAATTCGTAGGCGAGAAACTGGATCGGGTATTCGGCCTCGATCACCTCGACTGCGTGAGACGCCATGTTGCCTTTGATGTGCGAGAGCCCGTCGTGGCCGTCCGCGAACGGCCGTCCGCCCCACGAGCCGCAGGCGAAATCGACGTAAATGAAAGGCGTGCGGTCGCGATAGTAACCGCCGATCGACACATTGGTATTGCCGCCGTCCGAAGCCGCCATCGCCATCTTGGGGACCATCTGTGCCAGCGCGCCGAACGTGCAGTCGGTCATGCGAAAGCCGGTGATCGCGCGCGCCGCGCATGCGCCGGGCATGATCACGTTCGTGATGGTTCCCGCGGGTGCTATCACCTTGATCGGCCTCGAGGCGCCGTCGCAGTTGGGGATTTCATGCGGAAGGATAGCGCGCACCGCGGTCCACGCGGAGCCGCAGGAGTAGCTGTAGGTCGAATTGATCGCGCCGCGCACCTGCGGCGACGAGCCGGTGTAGTCGACGACCATTTCGTCGCCCTGCTTGCGCACGGTGACGAAGAGGCGAATCGGCTTGTCCCGGTCCACGCCATCGTCGTCGATCCAGTCCTCGAAGCTCCACTCGCCGTCGGGCAGATGCGAGATCGCCGCGCGCGTTACGCGCTCGGCGTAGACGTTGATCTCTTTCATGAAGAACGTGACCGTCTCGATGCCGTAGCGTTCGACCAGTTCCTGGAACTGCTTTTCCGCGACGTAGCAGGCGGAAAGCTGCGC
>JBKJZR010000231.1:0-16820 GCA_046715035.1 Burkholderiales bacterium
ATTACGGCGGCTGCGAGTACGTCGACGTCGCCGAGCAGCTCGCCATCGATCGCGCCAAACGCCTGTTCAAGGCGGAATACGCGAACGTGCAGCCGCATTCGGGCTCGCAGGCCAACTTCGCCGTCTATACGGCGGTGCTCAGGCCCGGCGATACGGTGCTTGGCATGTCGCTGGCTGACGGCGGGCATCTCACGCACGGTGCGTCCGTCAACTTGAGCGGTAAGCTATATCACGCCGTGACCTATGGGCTCGATCCCGCCACCGAAGCGATCGATTACGACCACGTAAAGCACCTGGCGCGCGAGCATCAGCCGAAGATGATAATCGCGGGCGCATCGGCATATGCGCTCGCCATCGACTGGCAGCGCTTTCGCGAGATCGCCGACGAGGTCGATGCGCTGCTGATGGCAGACATCGCACATTACGCCGGGCTTATTGCAGCCGGGCTTTATCCGAGTCCGGTCGGCATCGCCGATTTCGTCACCAGCACCACCCACAAGACGCTGCGCGGACCGCGCGGCGGGCTGATCCTGGCCAACGCCGAGCACGAGAAAGTGCTCAATGCATCGATTTTTCCGGGCAGTCAGGGCGGGCCGCTGATGCACGTCATCGCTGCCAAAGCGGTCGCCTTTCAGGAGGCGCTGCAGCCCGAATTCAAAATCTATCAGCAGGGCGTGATGGATAACGCGGTCGCGATGGCGCAGTCGCTGCAGCGGCGCGGGCTGCGCATCGTCTCGGGCCGCACGGAATGCCATTTGTTCCTCGTCGATCTGCGCACCAAGAACGTCACCGGCAAGGACGCCGAAGCCGCGCTCGGGCGCGCGCACATCACGGTGAACAAGAACGCGATCCCCAACGATCCACAGAAACCGATGGTGACGAGCGGTGTGCGGCTCGGATCGCCCGCGATCACCACGCGGGGTTTCGGCACGGCGGAGGCCGCGCGCCTCGGCGAGCTGATCGCCGACGTGCTCGAAGCGCCGACGGACGAGCGGGTAACGGCGCGAGTCGTCAGCGAGGTCAAAGCGCTGTGCGCGAAGTTCCCCGTGTATGCGTGACGACTACTTAAGGACTGGAGGACTAGAGGACTGAGGACTGAGGCCTGGGGCTTAACCCGCTTAGTCCTTGGCCCTTAGTCCTTCGTCCTCGACCTTTAGTCCTCATTCCTGGCTCCTCGATCCTGAACTTATGCATTGCCCGTTCTGCAAGGCCGACGATACCCAGGTCATCGATTCGCGCGTGAGCGAAGAGGGCGACAGCATCCGCCGCCGCCGCCGCTGCACGGCGTGTCAGAAGCGCTTTACCACCTACGAAACCATCGAGCTGCGCATGCCGCAGGTTGTCAAGCAGGACGGCAGCCGCATCGAGTTCGACCTCGACAAGCTGCGCACGGGTTTCATGCGCGCACTGCACAAGCGCCCCGTGCCCACGCCGCTGGTCGACGAAGCCGTCGCGACGATCACCCAGAACGTGCTGGCACTCGGCGAGCGCGAAGTGCCGTCGCGGCGCATCGGCGAGATGGTGATGAAAGAGCTGTACCGGCTGGACAAAATCGCCTACATCCGCTTCGCGTCGGTCTACAAGAGCTTTCAGGACGTCGACGATTTTCAGGATGCGATCAAGGAAGTGCAGAAGCCCGCGGGCAAGAAATAACTCGTCCCGCCGAGGGGAAAACCCCTGCGGGCTCCGATCGAGTCGAATGAAAGAAGGATCGTCATTCCAGCGCAAGCTGGAATCCAGCTTAATTTGTGCGGTAGAGGAGGCCATCCTTCGGTGCGTTTGTTCAACGTTGCTTCAACACGCTGGTCGAGGGGCGCTGACATGGCGTATCGAGTTCATCACACCTTGGTGACCAGCGATGAGCGACGCGGCTGATCACGAATACATGGCGCAGGCCCTCGCGCTAGCGCAGCGCGGCCTGTACACGACGACGCCGAATCCGCGGGTCGGCTGCGTAATCGTACAGGGCGACGCGGTGGTGGGCGAGGGCTGGCACGAGCGTGCCGGCGGAGCGCACGCGGAGGCCGCCGCGCTCGCCGCGGCAGGTGAGCGGGCGCGCGGGGCGACGATGTTCGTCACGCTCGAGCCCTGTCACCACCACGGCCGCACGCCGCCGTGCGACGCGGCGGTGATCGCCGCGGGTATCAAGCGCGTCGTGATCGCGCTGCGCGATCCCGATCCACGCACGTCGGGCCAGGGCATCGCGGCGCTCGCCGGCGCCGGTATAACAGTCGAAACCGGCGCGCTCGAAAGCGAAGCGCATGAGCTCAACATCGGATTCGTCTCGCGCCACGTCCGCGGCCGGCCGTGGGTGCGCATGAAAGTCGCGGCCAGCCTCGACGGCAAGACCGCGCTGCTGAACGGCAGCAGCCGGTGGCTGACCGGCGAGGCCGCGCGCACCGACGGGCATCGCTGGCGCGCCCGCGCGTGTGCCGTGCTGACGGGCATCGGCACTGTGCGCGACGATGATCCGCAGCTGACCGTGCGTAACGTGCCGACCTCGCGCCAACCTTTGCGCATCGTGGTCGACAGCCGGCTGGAGATAGCACCCGGTGCGCGCATTCTCGCTGGCGGCGGTGCGCTAATCGTGTGCGCGAAGGAAGACAAGGCAACGATGACGCAGCTTGGGCGGTCCGGTGCGGAGGTGATCGTGGTGCCCGATACCACGGGAACGGCACCCGGCAAAGTCGGGCTCGCTGCGCTGCTCGAGACCCTCGGCCGCCGCGGCATCAACGAGCTGCACGTCGAGGCCGGTTACAAGCTCAACGGCTCGCTGATCGCGGCAGGCTGCGTTGATGAGCTCGTCGTGTACCTTGCGCCGTGCCTGCTGGGCGATAGGTCCCGCGGCATGGCCGACATGGCGGCGCTTACCGATCTCGGCGCGCGCCATGCCCTCACCATCCGCGACGTGGCAAAGATCGGCGCCGACATCCGCGTGATCGCACGTACGATCAAGGACTAGCATGTTCACCGGCATCGTCGAAGCGGTCGGCACCGTTGCGCAGATCGAGCCAGCCGCAGAGGCCGCCCGCATCGTCGTCGATACGGACACGCTCGATCTTGCCGACGTCAAGCGCGGGGACAGCGTCGCCGTCAACGGCGTGTGCCTTACCGTCGTCGGCCTGGAAGCGGCGCGGCTGGCGTTCGACGTTTCGCGCGCCACGCTCGAGTGCACGGCTGGCTTTACGCCAGGGTCGCGGGTCAACCTCGAAAAATCGCTGCGGCTGGCCGACCGGCTGGGCGGTCACCTGGTCAGCGGTCACGTCGACGGCATCGCCACGGTGCGCCGATTCGATCCGGTCGGCGCGGACCGGCTGCTCGCCGTCGCGGCGCCGCAGGAGCTGGCAAAATACATCGCCCGCAAGGGATCTGTCGCGATCAACGGCGTGAGCCTGACCGTCAATGCGGTCGACGCAACCGCATTCGAGATCAACGTGATTCCCCATACGCTCGCGGCGACCAATCTCGGCGCGCTGGCGGTGGGTGTGAAAGTCAACCTGGAAGTGGATATGCTGGCGCGCTATGCCGAACGATTATCCGAATTCAGACGCTGAAACCCCGGTCAGCCCGATCACCGACATCATCGCCGACATGCGCGCCGGGCGCATGGTGATACTCGTCGATGAGGAGGATCGGGAGAACGAGGGCGACCTCGTGCTCGCCGCCGATTTCGTGACGCCGGAGGCGAT
This sequence comes from Burkholderiales bacterium, assembly GCA_046715035.1. GTDB lineage: Bacteria > Pseudomonadota > Gammaproteobacteria > Burkholderiales > SG8-41 > PALSA-1004. The sequence continues at coordinate 3,690 of JBKJZR010000231.1, forward strand.
CAACTTTATGGCGCGCTACGGGCGCGGGCTGATCTGTCTTACGCTGACGGAAGAGAAGTGCAGCAGCCTCAACCTGCCGCTGATGGTGGCGAACAACAGCTCGCCGCTGGGCACCAACTTCACTGTTTCGATCGAGGCAGCGGAGGGTGTGACGACCGGCATTTCTGCCGCTGACCGGGCGCGCACGGTGCAGGCGGCAGTGCGCGCCGATGCCGTGGCGGCCGATCTCGTGCAGCCCGGCCACGTATTTCCGCTGATGGCGCAGAAGGGCGGCGTGCTCGTGCGCGCGGGCCACACCGAAGCGGGCTGCGATCTCGCTCAACTTGCCGGTTCGACACCGGCGGCGGTGATCTGCGAGATCCTGAACGACAACGGCGAGATGGCGCGGCTGCCGGACCTGGTCGGATTCGCCCGCCAGCACGGGCTGAGAATCGGCACCATCGCGGACCTCATCCATTATCGCAGCCGCACCGAGTCGCTGGTGCGGCGCGTTTCCGAGCGCGACGTCGAGACCGTTCATGGCCGCTTCCGGCTGGTCGTGTACAGCGACAGCATCGGCGAAGCGACGCACCTCGCGCTCGTCAAAGGCGAGATCGGCCCCGAGAGCGAAGTGCTGGTGCGAGTGCATGAGCCGCTGTCGGTCATGGATTTGCTCGATGTGCGCAGCGCGAGCCACTCGTGGAACTTCAATCAGGCGCTGGCCGCAGTGAGCCGCGCCGAGTGCGGGGTAATCGTGCTTCTGCACCGTCCCGAATCGGCTGCCGATCTCTTCGAGCGCGCCCAACCCGGAGCGATCGCGGCGCCGCAGAAGAACGCGCTGCGCACGTACGGCATCGGCGCGCAGATTTTGCGCGAGCTCAAGGTTAAGAAAATGCGGCTCATGGCGAAGCCGCGTAGAATGCCGAGCATGGCGGGTTTCGATCTGCAGGTGACGGGCTACCTCGAACCCGCAGAGCGCGACTAGCAGTTTGTGAAGTTCTCCGTTGGCGCTGAGCCCCCTTCGACAAAGCTCAGGACAGGCTTCGACAAGGCTCAGGATAAGCTGCACGCCATTTGGCGTGGAGTCGAAGCGTTCAAGTAGTTGATTGCGAGCCGTTCATATTTCGATTCGCTCTGCTACGCTCGATACGAACGGTCGTAATCGCTTTTTTTGAACACAGCTAGGCCATCATCGGTACGTTCGAGGGTTGCGCCCGTCTCCGCGGAGCGAGCTTGCGCAGGATTTGACAATGGCTAGATACGAGAACATCGAGGAAAGCCAGGCTGGCACGCAGGGAGCCGGCCTGCGCGTGGGCATCGTCGTCTCGCGCTTCAACAGCGCGGTCGGCGACGGGCTGCTTGCTGCCTGCACCGCAGCGCTGGCGAAACTCGGCGTGCCGGAGACGGCGATCAGGATCGTCTCAGTGCCGGGCGCGCTGGAAGCGCCGCTCGCATTGCAAAAAATGGCCAACTCCGGGAGTTTCGACGCGCTCGTCGCATTGGGCGCGGTGATACGCGGTGAGACCTACCATTTCGAAATCGTCGCGAACGAGTCGGCAAGCGGCATCATGTCGGTGCAGCTCGACTCGGGCGTACCCATTGCCAACGGCATACTCACGACCGACACCGAGGATCAGGCGCTGGCGCGCATGAGTGAGAAAGGCGCGGACTGCGCGGCGGTCGCCGTCGAAATGGCAAATCTGTTGCGAAAGCTAGCCGAAAAATGAGCCGGGTGCAGGAGGCGGCGTCCCGCCGCAGCGGGCGACGCCTTGCGCGCGAATTCGCGCTGCAGGGACTATATCAATGGCAATTGTCGGGCGCTGACGCTGCCGCCATCGAGCAGCAGCTATCGGCGGTCAAGGGCTTCGACAAGACGGATCGCGCGTACTTTTCAGCGCTGCTCGCCGGCGCAATTCGCGACGCGCAACAGCTGGAAGCGCGTTTACAGCCGTATCTCGACCGCAAGTGCAGTGCGCTGAGCCCGATCGAGCGCGCGATTCTGCTGATCGCGGCTTATGAGCTGGAAAACCAGATCGAGGTGCCGTATCGCGTCGTCATCAACGAGGCCGTCGAACTGGCCAAGAGCTACGGCGGCACCGACGGTTTCAAGTACGTGAACGGCGTGCTCGACAAGCTTGCTGCGCAAGCGCGCCCCCACGAAATCGGCACGCAGTAATCGCGCAGACTGGAGGCGGCGATGGAAGAACGGCTGAAGAAACGCATCATCGCGTTCTACGTGGGCGGGGTGGTCAACGCGCTGCTCGGTCTCTACGTGCTGATCGAAGGACCGCGCTTCCTGCCTCCCGAGACGGTAAGCTGGCTCAGCATCGTGTTCCTGGTCTTCGCGGTCGTCGATTTCTATTTCCCGTACGCGATCAGGAAGAAATGGCAGGCCGGCAACGCGGGTCAAGAGCCGCCGCCGGGGCAACGCCCGTAGCGGCAAACGCGGTGCCGTCCGAGTTCGAGCTGATTCGCCGCTTTTTCACCCACCGCACCCGGCATAGCGTGCTCGGCGTCGGCGACGACGCTGCGCTCGTGCGCGTGCGCCCCGGCGCCGAGCTCGTCGTATCGGCCGACATGCTCGTCCAGGGACGCCATTTTCTGCGCGGGGCCGATCCTTACTGGCTGGGTCACAAGGCGCTGGCGGTGAATCTCTCGGACCTCGCCGCGATGGGCGCCGCGCCGCGCTGGGCGACGCTCGCGCTCGCGCTTCCGGCAGCAAACATGGATTGGATCAGGCAGTTTTCGCGCGGGTTGATGGCGCTTGCCCGTCGCCATCGCGTGGACCTGATCGGCGGCGACACGACACGCGGCCCGCTCAACATCTGCGTGCAGATCATGGGCGAGGTGCAGCGGGGAACTGCGCTGCGCCGCGACGGTGCACGCGCGGGCGACGATATCTGGGTCAGCGGAACGCTGGGCGATGCCGCGCTCGCGCTGGCGGTGTTGCAGCGGCGCCTGCGCCTCGCGCCCGCCGAGCTTGCCCGGTGCGCGGCGAGGTTGCATCGCCCGCAGCCGAGAGTCGTGCTCGGTATGGCGCTGCGGGGCATCGCGCGCAGCGCCATCGATGTTTCCGACGGCCTGCTCGGCGACCTTGGACACATACTCGAGCGTTCGGGCGTGGCCGCCGAGATCGAGCTTGCAGCGCTGCCCGCATCGCGGACGCTGCGTCGCCATCTCGACCGCGTGGCCGGCGTGCGCGCGCTGCTCGCGGGCGGTGACGATTACGAGCTGTGCTTCACCGCGCCGGCGCGGCTCCGGCAGCAGGTCGCCGGCGTTGGCCGGCGCACCGGTGTCGCAGTGACACGTATCGGACATATCCGCGCGCGCGCGCCGCGCGTTCCCCCGCTCGTGGTGCGCGCGGCGGACGGGACCCTGCTCGCCGCGGGGCGCGCGGGAGGCTACGATCATTTCGCCTGAAGAGGCGGCGCGACCGTCGGCGCGTTTCATGCTGCGCCATCCGGCGCACGTCATCGCTTTCGGCGCAGGCGCAGGCCTGGCGCCGGTTGCGCCCGGCACCGCCGGGACGCTGCTCGCGTTTCCGCTCCACTGGTGGCTGGCGCCGCAGTTCGCGGCGCCGGTGTGGCTGGCGCTGCTCGCTGCCGGTTTCGCGCTCGGCGTATGGGCTTGCGCACACACCGGGCGCGCCCTCGGCGTTGCCGATCATGGCGCGCTCGTATGGGACGAAACCATCGCTTTCGCGCTGGTGCTGTTCTTCACGCCGGATGGCTACGTGTGGCAGGCGTTCGCGTTCCTGCTGTTCCGGCTGTTCGATATCGTGAAACCGCAGCCGATCCGTTACTTCGACCGCACGCTGCACGGTGGCTTCGGTGTCATGTTCGACGATCTGCTTGCAGCGTTCTACGCTTTGCTGGCCCTCGCCGCATGCAAACAGATCTTCAGGTGACAAGCACTGGACGGCAGTCTGCGCCGATTACCCGTTCAGGCACCGAATTGACCGCGACCCATATTTATGGGTATGATGGATTATCGAGTTGACCCGGTCCGGTGAACCATGAAAACGACCATCGAGATGCCCGACAAATTGTTTCGTCGCGCCAAGGCGACAGCGGCGCAGCGCGGCCAGTCGCTGAAACAACTGATCACCGCAGCTTTGGAGCGCGAACTCTTCCAATTCAACCGCGTCGCCGGCGGCGCCCGGGCTAGACACGCTCGGGTGCGAGCAACGATGCGTGAACTGAAGAAAATTTCCAAGCGTATCAGCGCGGTCTGGCCTGAGGGCGTCAGCGCTGTCGACGCGATTCGCGAGCAGCGCCGCGACCTTTGATGGTCACCGATGCGTCGTTTTGGGTAGCTGTTTTTGTTGAGAACGACGCACACTATTCCGAGGCCACTGAATTTCTGAAGCGTGCCCTCGAATTGCAACAACCGTTTCATGCCCCCGCGTTGGCCTTAGCCGAGGTCGGCGGCGCGATAGCCCGCAAGACTGGCGACAAGGAAGCCGCCGTGATCGCCGTCGAATATCTGGATTCTCAGCCGTGGTTCGCCATCCATCAGGGTTCCGAGGAGATGTCGCGCGGTGCCGCGAAAATTGCCATCGGATGCATGTTGCGTGGCGCCGATGCAACTTATGCCGCGCTTGCCCAGAACCTCGGTGTTCCATTGATCACGCTCGACAAAGAGATTTATCAGCGGGGATCAGTCGTTGCGCGGATATTGATGCCACGTGAATGGTTGCAGCATCTTGCCGAGCTGCGACGCTTGGCTTGAACGTAGTGCCATCGGAGCCATGGCCGATAAAAAACTCTATGCACTGGCTGAGCAGGTTGGAGAGGCGCTCAAAGCGCGCGCGCTGATGCTCGTCACTGCCGAATCCTGCACGGGGGGATGGATAGGCGAAGCCGTGACGATGGTGCCCGGCAGCTCGGAATGGTTCGACCGCGGCTTCATCACGTATACCTACGTCTCCAAGCAGGAAATGCTGGGCGTCAAAGCGGAAACGCTCGAGCAGCACGGGGCCGTTTCGGAAGCAACCGTGACGGAGATGGCAGCCGGCGCGCTGGCCGCGAGCCGCGCGCAGGTCGCAGTCGCGGTGAGCGGAACCGCGGGTCCCGGTGGCGGCACTCCCGAGAAGCCGGTGGGCACGGTCTGCCTGGCGTGGGCCGTCAAAGAAGGTAAGCGTTACGCCGAGACGCGGCACTACGACGGTGACCGGGAGGAAGTGCGCAGACGCGCGGTCGTGCGTGCGCTGCAGGGCGTGCTCGACGTGTTGCGCTGACCTGTTGATCGCGCGTTCACAACCTGCCGCGCCCCTAGCACCAAAGTCATATTCGTCATCGGCGCAGCACCGGCGCCGTTATCCTTACGTGTAGCACTATGCGATAATTCGGGAGATTTTATGGGACACATCATGGACGAAAATAAGTCAAAGGCACTCGCGGCGGCGCTGTCGCAGATCGAGAAACAGTTCGGCAAGGGGTCGATCATGCGGCTTGGTGAATCCGACGTCGCGCGCGACATCGAAGTCGTCTCGACCGGCTCCCTCGGTCTCGATATCGCGCTGGGCATAGGTGGGCTGCCGCGCGGCCGCGTCGTCGAAATCTACGGCCCCGAATCGTCGGGCAAGACGACGCTGACGCTGTCGGTGATCGCGCAGATGCAGAAGCTCGGGGGCACCGCCGCTTTCATCGACGCCGAGCACGCGCTCGATCCGCAATACGCGCAGAAGCTCGGCGTCAATGTGCAGGAGCTGCTGATCTCGCAACCCGACAACGGCGAGCAGGCGCTCGAAATCGCGGACATGCTGGTGCGCTCCGGATCGGTGGATGTCGTGGTGATCGATTCGGTCGCCGCCCTCACGCCGAAGGCCGAAATCGAGGGCGAGATGGGCGAGCCGCAGATGGGCCTGCAGGCGCGTCTGATGTCGCAGGCGCTGCGCAAGCTGACCGCCAACATCAAGCGCTCGAATACCACGGTCATCTTCATCAACCAGATCCGCATGAAGATCGGCGTCATGTTCGGCAACCCGGAAACCACGACCGGCGGCAACGCGCTGAAGTTCTACGCGTCGGTGCGCATCGACATCCGCCGCACCGGAGCGATCAAGAAAGGCGACGAGGTGATCGGGTCGGAGACGCGGGCCAAGGTGGTCAAGAACAAAGTCGCCCCGCCGTTCAGGGTGGCCGACTTCGACATCCTCTATGGCGAGGGCATCTCCCGCGAAGGTGAGATCATCGAGCTTGGTGTCCTGCACAAGATCGTCGACAAGTCGGGCGCCTGGTATACCTACGGCAAGGAGCGCATCGGCCAGGGCAAGGACAATACCCGCGACTATCTCAAGGACCATCCCGAGACCGCGCAGGAAATCGAGGGCAGGATACGCGCGGCGATCGGCGTCGGCGGGGGCAGCAAAGCAGTAGTGCCTGCCGAAGTGGTGGAAAAATAGCGGGCAAGCGGCCAAACGCCCGCGGCGGGACGGCGCGTCGAGCGGCATGCCACTCTCCAAGGCCAAAGTGGAAGTGCCGCTGCGGGTGCGGGCACTGCGGCTGCTGGCGCGGCGCGAGTATTCCCGGCTCGAGCTTGAACGCAAGCTCGCGCTATATACCGATGATGCGAAGGAGATCGCGGCGCTGCTCGCTGACTTCGAGCAGCGCGGCTGGATATCCGAGCGGCGCGTCGTCGAGCAGGTGCGCGCTGTGCGCCGGCGCCGCTTCGGGGCGCAGCGCATCGTGCAGGAGCTGCGCGGGAAAGGCATCGGCGAAGAAGCGATTGCTGCCACGCTTGCCGAATTGCAGCAGGGCGACCTCGCCGCGGCGCGCGAAGTGTGGCGCAGGAAGTTCGGCAAGCTGCCGAACGGGCTTGCCGAGCGCGCGCGCCAAGTGCGCTTCCTGCAAAGCCGCGGGTTCAGTGCCGAGACGGCCCTGCGCGTACTGCGCACAGCCGACGAGACGGATTGAAAGCGATGTTTGAAGCGGCGAAACATGCACGGCACTTTGCCGGCATCGCTTTGCTGTGCGCCGCCGCGGCGCATGCCCAGTCTTATCCCAATAAGCCGATACGCCTGCTGGTGCCGTTCGCGCCCGGCGGGTCGACCGACGTCACCGCGCGGCTGATCGGCGCGCCGGTCAGCCAGGCGTTGGGCGAAAACATCGTCGTCGACAACCGTCCCGGATCCGGCGGCTTGATTGCATCGCAGGAAGCGGCGCGCGCGGCGAAGGACGGCTATACGCTGCTGCTCTCCAGTGGGGCACAAATGGGAATTTCGCCCGCGCTGCACGCCAAGCCCGGCTACGACCCGCTGCGCGATTTCATCCACGTCGTGCATCTGACGGACACCCCGCTGGTTCTGATCGCGCATCCCGCGCTACCGGTCGCGAATGCCAAGGAGCTCGTCGCTTACTCGCTGGCCAACCGCGGGAAGATCAACACCGCGTCGACGGGCAACGGCACCTACACCCATCTCACTCTGGAGCTCTTCAAGTCCCTCACGGGAGCCGACCTGACGCACGTACCTTACAAAGGCGCCGCGCCGGCGCTCAACGATCTGCTCGGCCGGCAGGTGCAGACGATGTTTACGGTCACCGCGTCCGCGCAGCCTTACACGTCGTCGGGGCGGCTCAAGGGATTGGGGGTCACCTCGGGCAGGCGATCTCCCGCGATGCCGGAGGTGCCGACGTTCGCGGAAACCGGGCTGGCCGGCATCAACGTGTCGTCATGGGTCGGCATCTCGGTGCCTGCAGGCACGCCGGCGCCGGTCGTCGACCGGCTGAGCCGCGAGTTCGGCAAAGCGTTGCAGCTGCCGGAGGTAAAGGAGCGGTTGGCGACGCTCGGCGCCGAGATTGCAGGACATTCCGGCGAGACATTCTCGCGCATGGTGAGGGACGACGTTGCGCGCTGGGCCAAGGTCGTGCGCGCGGCAGGCCTCAAGCCCGAGTGATGGGGTCCGGGGCGGTCGCCATCGTCGGCGCCGGTCCCATCGGGCGCGCGACCGCGGCATTTCTCACCCATCACGGCCACCGGGCAGCGCTGTGGTCCCCCTCGGGAAAGACGACCGCGCCGCTCCGGACAGCGTCCCCGGATGGGCGCAGCGGCACGCTCGCCTACCACGGCTTTCTCACCGGGACCGCGGCGGTCGACCTGCTCGATGACCTGCGCCAGCTGGCCGACTATGAAGTCATCCTCGTCGCACTCCCAGGTCACGCCTATCCCGCGGTGCTGCCGCGCATCATTCCCTGCCTTAAGAATCAGCATACGGTCATCGTGAGCGGCGCGCTGTCGCTCGTGCCGCTGTGGCTGAGCGAACGCGCCGCCGCGCGCGGCGTGCGGCCCGCAGTCGCCGCATGGGGCACTACGCTCGCTACGGCGCGCGTCACCGCTGCGCACAGCGTGCAGATCAATACCGTACGCGCGAGCTTCGAAGTGGCAGCATTGCCGACCAGCGCAGCAGGCGCGGTGCTGGATACGTGCCGCGCGCTGTTCGGCGACCGGTTCACGTTGGCGGACAACATCCTTGCGGCCGCGCTGCTCAACGTAAACCCGGTCGCCCACGCGGCCGAAGTTCTCCCCAATCTGACGCGTATCGAGCGTCGCGAGCATTGGCCGCTGTTTCATTATCTGACGCCCGCGGCGGCGCGCATCTGCGAAGCGGTGGACGGCGAGCGCATCGCGATCGCGCGGGGTTTCGGCATCGCAGTGCGCTCGATCGAAGAGCACTACCACCTGTCGTACCACGTGCCGCGCGGCACAGTCGCCGAGATGGCGGAGGCGATACATGCCAAGTATGGAGGCCCCCCGGGCCCGGTGACTCTCGAGCATCGTTATCTGCTCGAGGACGTGCCGTACGGGCTGGTGTTTTACGAAGCGCTGGCGCGCGTGGCCGGCGCTGCGGTCCCCCATATATCAGCGGCGATCACGCTGCTGTCGAGCGCGTATGGGCGCGACTTCCGGCGCGACAACCCGCTGCTCGCCGATCTGCAGATCGAGAACACGACGCCCGCCGAGCTGCTCGCGCGTTGCGCGGGCGGCAGGTGAGCTTACTGCGCTAAAATGCGGGTGCGGCGGCGCAGTGCGGTCGCCAGCCGACAGGACGAGCGCATGAAAAGCAGCGAAATACGCAGGCAGTTTCTCGACTACTTCAAGAGCAGGGGGCATACGATCGTCGCTTCGAGCCCGCTCGTGCCGGGCAACGACCCCACGCTGCTCTTCACCAACTCCGGCATGGTGCAGTTCAAGGACGTGTTTCTCGGCCAGGAGCAGCGCGCGTATCAGCGCGCGACGACGGCCCAGCGCTGTGTGCGTGCCGGCGGCAAGCACAACGATCTCGAGAACGTCGGCTATACCGCGCGTCATCACACGTTCTTCGAGATGCTCGGCAATTTCAGCTTCGGCGACTATTTCAAGCGCGACGCCATACGCTACTCATGGGAGCTGCTGACCGACGTCTACGGTCTGCCGAAGGACAAGCTGTGGGTCACCGTGTACGAGACCGACGACGAGGCCTACGACGTATGGGCGAACGAAATTCGCGTGCCGGCCGACCGTATCACGCGCATCGGCGACAAGCCGGGCGGCGGTTCGGACAATTTCTGGCAGATGGGCGAAACGGGACCCTGCGGACCGTGCAGCGAAATCTTCTACGATCACGGCCCTGAGGTCGCCGGCGGCCCGCCGGGCACGCCCGAGGCCGAAGGCGATCGGTACATCGAAATCTGGAACCTCGTATTCATGCAATTCAACCGCGACGAGCGGGGCACGCTGCACCCCCTGCCAAAGCCGTCGGTCGACACCGGCATGGGGCTCGAGCGCATCGCCGCCGTGCTGCAGGGCGTGCATTCGAATTACGAAATCGACCTGTTCCGTCAGCTGATCGCCGCGGCAGCGCGCGAGACACATTGCCGGGAAGCGCACAGCAACTCGCTCAACGTGATCGCCGACCACATCCGCGCATGCGCGTTCCTGATCGTGGACGGCGTCATCCCCGGCAACGAGGGACGCGGCTACGTGCTGCGGCGCATCGTGCGCCGTGCCATCCGTCATGGCTACAAGCTCGGGCAGAAGCAGCCGTTTTTCTACAGGATCGTTCCTGATCTCGTTACGGCGATGGGCGACGCCTATCCAGAGCTCGCACGCGCGGGCGAGCGCGTCGCGCAGGTGCTCAGGCAGGAGGAGGAGCGCTTCGCCGATACGCTCGAGAACGGCATGAAAGTCCTCGAAGGCGCGCTCAACCGCGAAGACAAGATGCTCGAAGGCGAGACGGTGTTCCAGCTCTACGACACCTATGGATTTCCGGTCGATCTCACCGCCGATATCGCGCGCGAGCGCGGCGTGCGCGTCGACTATGCAGGTTTCGAGGCGGCGATGGAGCAGCAGCGTGCGCGTGCGCGTGCGGCGTCGAAGTTCAGCGCTCAGGGCGCGGTCGAATACAGCGGCGGCAAGACCGAATTCCACGGTTACGACTCACTCACGCTGGAGGGCAGGATCGTCGCGATTTACAAGGAAGGCGCCGCGACGCAAGCCATAGAAGCGGGCGACGCCGCCGTCATCGTGCTCGACCGCACGCCGTTCTACGCGGAATCCGGCGGCCAGGTCGGTGATCGCGGCCAGCTCGTGTCGAGCCGTGGCACGTTCAACGTGAGCGATACGCAGAAGATTCAGGCCGAGGTCTACGGTCACCATGGCGTGCTGCACACCGGCAGGCTCGCAGTCGGGGATCAGGTCGAGGCCGAAGTCGACACGCTGTCGCGTGCACGCGCCGCTTTCAACCACTCGGCAACCCACCTGATGCACGCGGCGCTGCGCAAGGTGCTCGGCCACCATGTGCAGCAGAAGGGATCGCTGGTCGACGCGGATCGCACGCGCTTCGATTATTCCCACAACGAGCCGCTCTCGGCGCAGCAGATTCGGGCGATCGAGCAGCTCGTCAATCAGGAGATCCGCCGCAACGTTGCCGTCGAAGCGCGCGTCATGAAATACGACGAGGCGATCAAGGGGGGCGCGATGGCGCTGTTCGGCGAAAAGTACGGCGAGGAAGTGCGCGTGCTGGCGATGGGCGACTTCTCGACCGAGCTGTGCGGCGGAACGCATGTAAAGCGCACCGGCGATATCGGTTTCTTCAAGGTCATATCCGAGACCGGTATCGCCGCGGGCGTGCGCCGCATCGAGGCGGTGACGGCAGACGGCGCGCTCGCCTGGGTGCAGCAGCAGGAGGCGAGCCTGCAGCAGGCGGCGTCTGCGCTCAAGGCGCCCGCGCAGGAAGTCACCCAGAAGATCGCGCAGATCGTCGACAACGTGAAGACCCTCGAAAGGGAGCTCGCGCGGCTGAAGTCCAGGCTCGCCACGTCGCAGGGAGACGATCTCGCCGGTCAGGCGGTTGACGTCAAGGGCGCCAAGGTGCTGGCGGCAGCGATCGAGGGTGCGGACGCCCAGGGGTTGCGGGTCGCGATGGACAAGCTCAAGGATAAGCTCAGGTCGTGTGCGCTCGTGCTCGGCTCGGTTGCCGGCGGGAAGGTCACTCTGATCGCCGGGGTCAGCAGCGACCTCACCTCGCGGGTCAAGGCCGGCGAGCTCGTCAACTTCGTCGCGCAGCAGGTGGGCGGTAAGGGCGGAGGCCGGCCCGATATGGCGCAGGCGGGGGGTAACGATGCTGCCAAGCTGCCCGCGGCATTGGCAGCGGTGCCCGCGTGGGTGAGCGAGCGACTGTGAGGCGGGCGAGCCGGGGCGCGGCGGGACTCGGCGTGTTGATCTTCGTCGTTGTGCTGATCGCGCTCGCAGCGATCTATGTCTGGGTCGTCATGTCGTGGAACTATTCGACCGGCGAGCGCGCGGGCTGGGTGCAGAAGCTGTCGCAGAAGGGCTGGATCTGCAAGACGTGGGAAGGCGAGCTTTCAATGGTGTCGATGCCGGGCAGCTCGCCGGAAAAGTTCTACTTCACGGTGCGCGACGACGCCGTCGCTGCGAGCATCAACCGGTTGATGGGAAAACGCGTGGCGATGCACTATGAAGAAAAAGTCGGACTGCCGACGTCATGCTTCGGCGAGACCCGGCACTACGTCACCAAAGTCGAACCGGTCGAGGAGATGCAGCTCGCCCCCGGGGTTGCAGTGCCCGCACCGGTGCCGGTGCCCGCGCCTGCCGCCCCCGGCGCGGCTGTGCCGGCGAAATAGAGGAGGACGCACATGCTCAGAGCGCTGTTCGTCGTGATGGTTTTGAGCGCCGCATCCGCGTGGGGGCAGGAAAGGTCGCCGTCCGTGGAAGCTGTCACCGCCGGCGGAGACAAGGTGCTGCTCCACCCGAACGGACGCTGGGAGTACGTGAACGAAGCGAAAGCTGCCGCGGCGCGCAAAGTCGCCGACTCGTTTCCCGAGAATCGGACGCGTCCGCCCGACGCGCAGGGCGGCTGGCTGGGCCTCGGCCGCACGGTGCTGCCCGGCGACAAGGATTACAACCGCGGCACGCTGAATCCCGCGCGGCCATAGTCCCGTGTTCCGCGCCGACATCACCCCCGAAACCCTCAACGAGCGCGGCAGCGGTTACCTGCCGCGGCTGCTCGGCGTCGAGGTGGTCAGGGTAACGGCGGAGGGGCTGACCGGCCGCCTTGCCGTGCGCCGCGAGCTGCTCGCGCCGAATGGCTATCTGCACGCGGCGTCGGTCATCGCGCTGGCTGACACGCTCGCCGGCTATGGGACGATCGCCAATCTGCCCGACGGCGCGCGCAGCTTCACCACGATCGAGCTCAAGTCGAATTTTGTCGGCACCGCGCGCGACGGTGCGATCGTCTGCACCGCCACACAGGTCCATCTGGGCCGCACAACCCAAGTCTGGGACGCCGTGGTCACCGACGAGGGATCGGGGCGAAAAATCGCGCTGTTCCGGTGCACGCAGATGATCCTGCAGGACCGCGCGTAACGCCGGCGCCGGCCAAGGGTGCTGGTTCCTTTTTTTCTCGGCGAACCTTGCGCTGCTTACCCGCAAGTTAAAACTATGAGATTCATGGTGTTACTCCGGAGTCGAGATGGGCAATCAAGTCACGAGCAAAGGCCAGGTCACAATCCCGAAAAAAGTCCGTGAATTCTTGGGCATTAAGCCTGGAATGGCCGTCGAATTCGAGCTCATTGCGGACGGGCGCGTGGTGATCGTCGCCGCGGGTAGAACCCGTAAAAGCAAACCCAGCCGATTCGCCGCGTTGCGCGGTAC
>JBKJZR010000232.1:0-5430 GCA_046715035.1 Burkholderiales bacterium
TCGAAGTGCCGCAAAGCGGAGGAGATACCGGTTTCGCGAATATGTATCTCGCGCTGGAAACGCTCGCGCCAGCGGTGCGCAAGCGCATCGATGGCATGACGATCAAGCACGACATGACCTACAACAGTGCCGGCGACCTGCGTGCGGGCTTCGAGCCGGTCAGCGATGTGCGCGAAGCACCCGGCCCGCGCCATCCGATCGTGCGCACGCATCCCGAGACGGGGTTCAACGCGCTGTACCTCGGCCGCCGCCCCAACGCCTATATCGACGGCCTGCCAGTGGCCGAATCCGAAGCGTTGCTCGATCTGCTGTGGGCACACGCCACGCAGCCGCGGTTCACCTGGCACCATCAGTGGCGCGCCGGCGACATCGTCATCTGGGACAACCGCTGCGTCATGCACCACCGCGATCCGTTCGATGCCGGCGCGCGCCGCGTGATGCATCGCGTGCAGGGCCAAGGCGACAAGCCGGCCCTGCGGGCGGATGCACAGCAGAGACCGCATCCGCGCAGTGCGTTACGCAGCGGTTGAAAGGTAAGTTGCGTAGGGTGCGCTTGCGCACCGGGGCCGTTATCAAGTATCCCGCACCAGGCGACAGTCCGGTTTCGCTCGATGCTTCTCTCGCTCTCCCGGTTGTAAATCTGGGGACGCCGGAAGTGGTAGAAAAGGTTAGGCGGCGTTCCTGGTCAGCAATCGCAGCCCCAGCTTGTGCGCGGATTGATTGAGATGATGGGCGAAAGACGCGAAACACAGAAAATCCGCGCCATGACCGACCCGCAGCGATTCCGCCGCGGCGAGGTGGACGCTGTCATAGCCGCGCAGCCCGAAGCGCTCGGCCAGGGTTTCTGCGCGCCGTGTGATGGCTTGAAGCGCTACGCTAATTAACGTCGTCGAAATCGACGGTATGCCGCAGCCCTGAGAATTTGTAGGCGCGCTTCTTCGCGCGCGGATATTCGGAGATATCGACCGGCTTGCGCGTTCCGCCCACCAGGTAGACGAGGTCTTCGGTGTCGGTGTTCGACATTCGATGCGGCGCGGATTGCACGGTGAAGCCCATGAAATCGCCGGCCCCGACAGCGATCTTCCTGTCGCCGATCTCGGCGATCCCGCGGCCCGCGAGGATATAGACGAACTCCTCGTCGCAGTAGTGCGTGTGGTACTCGGTCGAGTCGTCGCCCGGTGCCACCCGCACCAGGTGGACACCGAGGTCTTTCATGCCGACCGCGTCGCCGAGCGATTTTTCGTGGCGGACCGCGCGCGGGTTCAACGCGTGCACGCGCCGTTCCTCCTTCATCGCCGCGATCGCGCTTGCCTTGAGCAAGGAAAAGGGTTTGCGTTTCGCCGCAGCCATCGCCGTTCCTTCGCTATTCTGGCCGCTGCAAATCCGCCATCATCGCAGCGAGAAAGCGCCCCGCCTCCCCGCCGGTGACTGCGCGATGGTCGAAAGTCACCGACAGCGGCAGGATACGGTGCACTGCGGGCCGGTCGTCCACCGCCACCACTTCCTTGAGCACGCGTCCCGCGCCGACGATGGCGACGGTGGGCGGCAGCACGATGGGTGACGCGTAACGACCCGCGATCGAGCCAAAGTTGGAAAGTGTGATCGTGTTGGCGCGCAGGTCTTCCGGCGGCACTTTGCGCTCGCGCGTGTCCTGGATCAGCTTGGTCAGCGATGCTTTGAGGTCTTCGGCGCCGCGCTTCTCGACATTGCGCAGCACCGGCACCAGCAATCCGTCCGGCGTGTCGACGGCGATCCCCACATCCACCTGCTTCAGAAGCCGGCGCCCGACTGCCTGACTGTCGTACCACGCATTCAACGAGGGTTCAGCGCGGCACGCCGCCACCAGCGCGCGCATCAGCCGCAACAGAATGCTTTCGCCCTTGCGCCACGCGTCGATGTCAGCGTCGTCCATGATGGTGGCGGAGGCGACTTCGGCATGGGCGAGCGTCATGCTTTGCGCCATTACCTTGCGCACGCCGCGCAGCAGCTCCTGCGGGCCGATCGCGGCGAGAATGCGCGCGGCGCGCTGCACGTCGTTCGCGGTGATGAGGCCGTCGGCGCCGGTCGGGGTCACCATCGCGAGGTCGATATTGAGCTTGCGCGCGAGCGCGCGCACGGCCGGGGTGGCCTTGATGCCGTGCGCGAGCGGCGTCGCGGCCGGCGGCGCGTCGGCGAGCACTTTCTGCCCGACTTCGACTCGGCCGACGACGGTGCCGGTGTCCTCGTCGGCGCCGCCTTCGAAGGCGATGAGCGGCTGGCCGACGTGCGCGACATCGCCTTCCCCTCCATACAGCTTGGCAATCCTGCCGGCATACACGGCAGGGATGTCGACAATGGCCTTGGCCGTCTCCACCGATACCAGTGGCTGATCGAGGCCGACCTCATCGCCGACCTTGACGTGCCATTTGACGATCTCGGCCTCCTGCAGTCCTTCGCCCAGATCGGGCAGCTTGAAGATTTTCATCGTTCTTAAAATCTGCGATTGGGTGATTGAATGATTAGGCCAAAGATACGCGCGCAGGCGCCTCGCCTGCAAACAAGAACGAGCAGGCGAGGCGCCTGCGCTACTTTGATTTTGTCAGGCGACTGTTGATACCTCAATCACTTTCTCAGGCGAATTCGAGCACCTTGCGCACCGCGGCAGCAATCTGCGGCTTGCCGGGCAGATAATAATGCTCCAGGCGCGACAGCGGCACGACGACATCGGGCGCGGTGACGCGCTGCACCGGCGCGAGCAGCGTGAGCAGCCCCTGATCGGCGAGCGCGGCGGCGATTTCGGAGGCGACGCTGCAATGCCGCGGGGCTTCGGTGACGATCACGCAGCGGCCCGTTTTCGCCACCGACGCGAGAATGGTGTC
The DNA here is from genome assembly GCA_046715035.1 of Burkholderiales bacterium. Lineage (GTDB taxonomy): Bacteria > Pseudomonadota > Gammaproteobacteria > Burkholderiales > SG8-41 > PALSA-1004. The sequence continues at coordinate 2,859 of JBKJZR010000232.1, forward strand.
GAAGTCGATGGGCTTGAGGGTGGCGACATCGATGACCTCGGCGACGATGCCCTGCTCGCCCAACTCGTCGGCGACCTGCAGCGTCTCGTGCACCATCGCGCCCCAGCTCACCAGCGTCAAATCGGTGCCCTCGCGCAGCGTGTAGCAGGCGTCCAGCGCCAGCGCGGTCCCGTCGTCCGCGACTTCTTCCTTGAACAGGCGGTAGAGCCGCGTGGGTTCGAGGAAGACGACCGGATCGGGATCGCGGATTGCCGCGAGCAGCAGTCCGTACGCGCGCTTGGGCGATGAAGGATAGACCACGCGTATGCCGGGAATGTGCGCGAACATCGCGTCGGGACTTTCCGAATGGTGCTCGGGAGGATGGATGCCGGCACCGCACGGCATGCGCAAAACCATGGGACAGCTCAATCGCCCGCGCGTGCGATGCCGCATGCGCCCGGCGTGATTGAGGATCTGGTCGATCGTCGTATAGGCAAAACCTGAGAACTGGATCTCGGCGACCGGCTTGAGGCCCTCGGCGGCCATGCCGATGCTCATGCCCGCGATCAGATTCTCGGCGAGCGGCGTGTCGACGACGCGCCCCGCGCCGAATTTCTCCAGCAGACCCAGTGTCGCGCGGAAGACGCCGCCGTCCTTGCCTACGTCCTGGCCCAGCACGACCACGTCGGCGTCGTCGGTCATGGCGCGGGCGAGCGCCAGATTGACCGCTTCAACCAGGGTGATTTGCGCCATGTTTCCCGGCAGTGGCGAGGACCGCGGCGCGCTGTGCGGTGTATCCGGCAGGCAGCGACGCGTACAGGTGATCGAACATCTGCTCGACCGGCGGGAGCGGCGTGTCGAGATAAGCCTGCGCCGCCTCCTGCACCTGCGTGTTGCACTCCCTGAGCAGGACTTCTTCCCGGGTCTTGTCCCAGGCGCCGGTCGCCGCCAGGTAATTGCGCAGCCGCAATACCGGCTCGCGCTGCCATGCCGCAGCCACTTCCTCCGCCGGCCGGTAGCGCGATGCATCGTCGGCGGTCGTGTGATCGGCCAGGCGATAGGTCACCGCCTCGATCAGCGTCGGGCCGCCACCGGAGCGCGCCCGGGCAAGCGCCTCGCGCATGGCGTGGTGGACGGCGACGACGTCATTGCCGTCGACCTGCAGCCCTTCGAAGCCCGCGGCGACCGCTTTCTGCGCCAGCGTTTGCGCGGCGCTTTGAGCCGTGCGCGGCACCGAGATCGCCCACTGATTGTTGGTCACGACGAATACCACGGGCAGCTGCCACGCACCGGCAGCGTTGATGCCTTCGTAGAAATCGCCTTTCGACGTGGCGCCGTCGCCCATCATGCAGACCGCTGCGCGCGGCTGGCCGCGCAGCTTCATCGCATACCCGACTCCCGCGGCATGCAGACACTGCGAGGCGATGGTGATGCAGATCGGAAAATCGTGGCGGGGCCCGGAAAAATCGCTGCCGCGCTCGTCGCCGCCCCAATAGAGAAACAGCTCGCGCATGGTGACCCCGCGCATGATCTGCACGCCGTTCTCTCGATACGTGCAGAGAAATACGTCGTCGGGCTGCATCGCCGCCCCGATGCCGGCCTCCACCGCTTCCTTGCCGAGCATGGATGCATAGGTGCCGAGCTGCCCGGTGCGCTGCAGGGCGATCGCTTTGGCGTCGTAGGTGCGCATCAGCACCATGGCCCGGTACAGCTGGACCAGCGCTGCCGCGTCCTGCGCGAACGGCGGCAGCGGCTGCGTGACATCGCCCTGCGGACCCAGGAACTGCGAGTACGAGATTGCGAATGTGGCGACGCTTGTCATCCGCCGACCCCTACGCTATGGAGAGCCGTATTTTAACCATGAATCCGGCCCGCGCTCGGGTCCGGCCGCTTGGCGGCACGACATGGATCCCGCGCGGAAGGTACCGGCTGCCCGCGAGAAATGCGTTGCGGGCGCGCGCCCAGGCTGCAACGCCGGTAGCATCAGGTATAAGCTATCGCAGGGGAGGGCCAGGTATGGAAATCAGCGGCATGCTGCACGGAGCCAGACTCCTGCAGATCGTCAATTTTCCGACGGCGGAAGTGCTCGGGCCGGGCGCCGACGAGGATGCGGTCAAAGACTTGATCGCGCGCCACGGTTCGGTTTTCATCAAGCCCGTGTTCAAGGGCGGCATCGGCAAGAAAGGCAAAGCGGGGATGCTCGGCCGGGCGTCGGACCTGCGCGCCGCGCTGAGGGAGAAAGAGCGTCTTTTCTTCGCCGAGCACCGCGTCGGCGACAAGGTCTACAAAGCGCAGGGCGTCACGTTCGAAGGCGCCGTCCCCGCCGAGATCGAGGTCTATTTTTCGATCACGGATTCGACGCGCTATCGCGCGCCGACGATGACGCTGACCCACCACGGCGGCATGGACATCGAGGAGATCGACCGCGCGCTGGTGGCGCAAGTCCCGTTCGATGCGCTGACCGGACTCAAGGCGTTCGTCGTGGCCAACGCGCTTTCCGACCTCCAGGCCCCGGCGGAGATCATTTCGCCGCTGGTGCAGAACCTGCCCAAGCTGTGGGAGCTCTTCCACGACTTCGGCATGACCACGCTCG
>JBKJZR010000233.1:0-4127 GCA_046715035.1 Burkholderiales bacterium
ATCCTGACCACGGCCGTGAAGGAAGACTCATGATCAAGGTTGAGAATCTCGTCAAGACGTTCGGCCCCCAACGGGCGGTGGACGACGTGTCGTTCAGCGTCGAGCGGGGCGAGGTCCTGGGATTTCTGGGCCCGAACGGCGCCGGCAAATCAACCACCATGCGCGTTATCACGGGGTTTTATCCGCCTACGTCGGGGCGGGTTTCCGTGGGAGGATTCGACATCGTCGAGCAACCCCTGCAGGCCAAGCGTCTGATCGGCTACCTCCCCGAGAACGCCCCCGGCTACGCCGACATGACGGTGCACGGCTTTTTGAGTTTTGCCGCGGAATTGCGCGGCCTGCACGGTGACGCCCGGAGACAGGCCGTCCATCGCGCGGTGGAGACGTGCTTCCTCGAAAGCGTGCTCTATCAGACCATCGACACGCTGTCGAAAGGCTACAAGCATCGCACCTGCCTCGCACAGTCGATTATTCACGACCCGGGCATCCTCATACTCGACGAGCCCACGGACGGCCTCGACCCCAATCAGAAGCACGAGGTACGGGGCCTGATCAAGCGCATGGGCGAGAACAAGGTAATCGTGTTTTCCACGCACATCCTCGAGGAAGTCGAAGCGGCCTGCACGCGGGTCATCATCATCGACCGCGGCCGGATCGTCGCCAACGGCACGCCGCAGGAACTGAAGGCGCGTTCCGAGCTGGCAGGCGCCGTGCGACTGGCGGTGCGCGGCGTTAGCGCGCAGGCGATCACCCAGCAGGTCGGCGCGCTCGCCCAGCGCGTGGAGATCCTCTCCGAACGCGACAATCAGACCGTCGTGCGCGCCTATCCGCTACAGCGCGGCGGCAATGGGGCGTTCGCCGCCGACATCGCGGCGCTTGCGCAGCGCGCGCAGTGGCAGCTCGACGAGATTCATGTCGAGGAGGGGCGCCTGGACGAGGTCTTCCGCGCGATCACGCTACCCGACACCGTGCAGAGAGCCGCATGAGCCATCAATCGAGCAACCTTCCCCCATCCCCGGCTGCACTCCCGGACAACGCAAAAAGCGTTGTTCCCTCACCAGCCCCTCTTTCGCAGGGGGGTAGGGGTGGCGGGTCCGCGTGGAACAACATCAGGGCCATCATGAAGCGCGAGCTCGGCGGTTACTTCACTTCACCCGTCGCTTACGTGTTTCTCGTCATCTTTCTGCTGCTGACCGGCTTTTTCACTTTCACCGTCGGTAATTTCTTCGAGCGCGGCGAGGCGTCGCTGGTATCGTTTTTCACATGGCACCCGTGGCTGTACCTGTTTCTCGTGCCGGCCGCGGGCATGCGGCTCTGGTCGGAAGAGCGCCGCCTGGGGACCCTCGAGCTGCTGCTGACGATGCCGATCACGACGTGGCAGGCGATCGTCGGCAAGTTCCTCGCGTCGTGGCTGTTCCTCATCCTCGCGCTCGCGCTGACCTTCCCGGTGTGGATCACGGTGAATTATTTCGGCAGCCCCGACAATGGCGTGATCCTGGCAGGCTACGTCGGCAGCGCGCTGCTGTCCGGCGCGTATCTCGCGATCAGCTGCATGACCTCCGCGATGACGCGCAACCAGGTGATCAGCTTCATCGTTTCGGTAATGATCTGCCTGTTCCTGATACTCGCGGGCTTTACTCCCGTCACCGATCTGCTCACCCGGTGGGCAAGCCCGCTGTTCGTGCAGACCATCGCCGCATTCAGTGTAATGACCCATTTCGAGGGGTTTCAGCGCGGCGTGATCGACCTGCGCGACGTCGTGTTTTTCGCGTCCGTGATCGGCTTCGCCCTGTTTACCACCGGCGTCATCATTCGCGGCCATCGCGCCGGATAGACAGCCATGAGCAAAAAACACCTTGAAACCTTGCTGTACTCGGCCGGCGGCATCGCTGCGCTCATCGTCATCCTGATCGCGGTCAACTACCTGATGGGCACTTTCAACGCCCGCGCCGACCTGACGCAGGGCAGCGTCTACACGCTTTCGGATGGCACCAAGGCGATACTCGCCAAGCTCGAAGCGCCGGTGAAGATACGGTTTTATTACTCCCAGAGCAGCAGCGCCGTTCCCGTCACCCTCAAGACGTTCGCCAAGCGCGTCGAGGACGTGCTGCGCGAGTACGAGCGTGCCGGCAAAGGCAAGGTCGTGATCGAGAAGCTCAATCCCGAGCCGGACTCGGACGCCGAGGATTCGGCCGCGCTCGATGGCATCGAAGGCCAGCTCACCAACACCCAGGAGAAATTCTATCTGGGCCTCGCCGTTGGTTTTCTCGATCAGCGCGCAGCGCTGCCGGTGCTGGCGCCGGACCGCGAGCAGCTGCTCGAGTACGACATCACGCGCGCGATCTCGCGCGTCGCATCGACCACCAAGCCCGTGATCGGCATCATGAGCGCGCTGCCGGTGCTGGGCCGGCCGCTGAATCCGATGCTGCAGCAGCAGCCCACCGAGCCATGGGTGCTCGCGACCGAGCTGCAGAATCTGTTCACGGTCAAGAAAGTCGAGCTCAACGCGGAGAAGGTCGACGACGACATCAAGGTGCTGCTGGTGATTCACCCGCGCGACATCGGCGAGTCGACCGAGTACGTCCTCGACCAGTTCGTGCTGCGCGGGGGCAAAATGATCGCGTTCCTGGATTCCTACGCTTACTTCGATCAGCAGCGCGACATGCAGAATCCGCTCGGCGGCAACGCTGCGGGGCAGTCGAGTTTCTATCGGCTGTTGAAGCATTGGGGCTACGGCATGGAGATGGGCAAAGTCGTCGCCGATCTTACCTACGCGAGCGGCGCGGGCCCGCGCATATTGCCGACGCTGTTGTCGCTCACGCCCGATGCGCTGAACAAAGATGACGTCGTGACGAGCCAGGTCGGCACCCTGCTGGTGCCTTTCGCCAGCACCTTCACCGGCAAGCCCGCCGAGGGGCTTACGCAGACCGTGCTCGTGCAGAGCTCGCCCAACGCGATGCTCGCCGACTTGATCATCGCGACGCTGTCCGGAGAGCCGTCGACGCGCGGGTTTCAGCCCGCTGGCTCGCCGTTTCCCCTCGCGATACGCCTGACCGGCAAGTTCAAGACCGCCTTTCCCGAAGGCAAGCCCCAGCCCTTCGAGCGGCCGGGTCCCGATGGCAAGAAGCCAGAACCCAAGCCCGATGCGGCCAAGGCAGCGCCGCAGCTCAAAGAATCCGCACAGGAGAACTCGGTCGTCCTGGTGTCGGACGTCGACCTGCTGACCGACGGCGCAGCGGTCGAAGTGCAGGAGATCTTTGGCCAGCGCCTCATCGTGCCCCGCAACGGCAACCTGAATTTCGTGCAAAGCATGGTCGAGCAGGTCGCGGGTGATTTCGATCTCACCCGGCTGCGCAGCCGCGCCGCTTTCACGCGTCCGCTGACGGTCATCCAGCAGATGGAGGCCCGTGCGCAGCAAAGCTATCTCGGCAAAATCAAAGAACTCGAGGACAATTTGCAGCAAACGCAGGAGAAGCTCGCCGCGCTGCAGAAACAGCGCGCCGGCGCGCAGAGCACGCTGTTGACGCCTGAGCAGCAGGCGGAGGTCGAAAATTTCAAGGCGAAGACGATCGAGACGCGCCGCGATCTCAAAGAGCTGCGCAAGAATCTCCGGGTTGAAAGCGATGCGCTGCAGTTCTGGACCAAGGTCATCAACATCGGGCTCGTGCCGCTGCTCGTGGTGCTCGCCGGCGTGCTGTTGGCCACCGCGCGCCGGCGCAAGGTGGCGAAGTCAAAATGAACCGCCGGACTTTTCTGATATTGATCGTACTGGTGGTGATGCTGGGCGGGGCGGGCCTGTTGCTGCTCAAACAGGACGACGGCGCATGGCGCGGCAGCGGCGCGAAAGCGGGTGCCAAGCCGCTCGAGAAGCTCGCGATCAACAACGTCGCGCAGATCCGCCTCAAGGACGGTCGCGATGAGACGACGCTGGTCAGCGATGCCGGCCGCTGGACGGTGAAACAGCGCGCAGGCTACCGTGCGAACCATCAGGAAATCGGTGACTTGCTGGTGAAGCTGCCCGAAGTCAAGGTCGTACAAAGCGAAAACATCGGCGCGACCCTGCTGCCGCGCCTCAATCTGGTCGAGCCCGGCAAGGACGCCAAACCTGAAGAAGCGGGCACGCAGCT
>JBKJZR010000234.1:0-22796 GCA_046715035.1 Burkholderiales bacterium
CACCTTGTTGACGTTCTGACCGCCCGGGCCTGAGGCGCGGACGAACTGCTCGTCCAATTCGCTGTCATCGATCGCGATGTCAGGCGTTATTCTGAGCATGGGCTCCAGTGTAGCGGGCGGCGATCCACCAAACAAGAAATGCGCCGCGCCATGTTAAAATGCGTCGTCGCCAGAGTTGGCGCAGGTCGTAAGAAAAACCCTCGCAGCGGGAGTCAACCGATGTTACGCACTATCATCATTGCGGTCTCGCTCGCGGTATCCGCAGCGGCGCATGGCCATCACGGCTGGAGCGAGTACGACACCGCCAACACGCTCACCCTCACCGGCGTCATCAAAGAGTCCGGCTACGAGCATCCGCATGGCCATATTCGTCTCGATACACCAGGAAAGACGTGGCTGGTGGTACTCGCGCCCCCGTCGCGCATGGAAAACCGTGGGCTGCCCGCAGTGCAACTGAAAGCCGGCAACCAGGTCACCGTCGTGGGTTACGCCAATCGCAGCAAACCTGAAGAGATGCGCGCCGAGCGCATCAGCATCAGCGGCAAGACCGTCGAGTTGCGCTGATGACGCCAAGTCCCGTCACCGGGATAATTGGCGCAATAGAAAACAGCCCGCTCGCGGTGGCGATGCGCGGCGATCTCTGGCTGTATCCGATCGTCGAGATCTTTCACATCAGCGGGTTCGTGATACTCGTCGGCTCCGTGGTGATGTTCGATCTGCGGCTGCTGGGCCTTTCGCGCGGCTTGTCGGCAAGGGGCTTGGCGCGTCACTTGCTGCCGTGGTCGGTCGCGGCACTGCTGGTGATCGTGCCAACCGGCCTGCTGATGTTCTCGGCTCATGCGGGCGATTTCATCGACAATCGCGCGTTCCTGCTGAAGATGACCTTGCTGATGCTGGCTGCGACCAATGCCGCGGCGTTTCACGCCGGTGTGTTCAGAACAGTTGCGACCTGGGATCGCGAGGTTGCGCCGCCCAGGGGCGCCCGGGCCCACGCGCTCGCCTCGATCGCGCTATGGTTCGGAATCATCGCGTGCGGCCGGTTGCTCGCTTACGTGTAAAGCGACGCAGGAGAAGGCGCAACGCGACTCGCGAATAACTCGGTGCCTGGGTTATTCGGGGTTTATACCAGCCGCCTTGACCACCTTGCCCCATTTAACCATTTCATCGCGCAGAAAGCGGGCGAGGTCGTCGGGCAAGCCGCCGACCGCCTCCGCTCCCGCGCTGCCAAGGATCTCTTTCACCTTGGGAGCGCGCAAGCTCTCGGCCACCGCGAACTGCGCCTTGTTGACGATATCGCGCGGTGTGGCCGCAGGCGCGAACAGCGCGTTCCAGGATGCCGCCTCGTAGCCGGGCACGCCCGCTTCAGCGATCGTTGGCACCTCAGGCAGCGTCGCGGACCGCGCGGCGCCGGTCACGCCGAGCGCTCGCAGTCTGCCCGCCTTGACGGGGGGCACGGCCGCGGCGATCGGGACGAACGTCATGGCGACGTGTCCGCCCATCACGTCTGCGACCGCCGGCGCGGCGCCCTTGTACGGTACGTGCGCGATGGCAGCGCCCGTCATGGTGTTGAAGAGGACCAACGCGAGATGGTTGGAACTGCCTACGCCCGCCGAAGCGGAGTTGAGGGCTGCCGGCCGCGATCTTGCGAGCGCGATCAGGTCTTTCACCGTCTGCGCGGGGAGGGACGGGTGTACGACCAGCACATTCGTCATCGTAACGATCAGGCTCACCGGGGCGAGATCGCGCAGGAGATCGTAGCCGAGCTTCGCATAGAGCGCCGGGCTGCTGGCCAGCGCAGTCGTGCCCATCAGCATCGTATAACCGTCGGGCGCCGCCCGCGCGACCGCTTCGGCACCGATATTGCCGCCGGCACCCGGGCGGTTGACGACGACCACCGGCTGCTTCCAGAGTTCGCCGAGTTGGTGTGCGATCGATCTTGCCACCAGGTCGACCGAGCCGCCGGCAGGAAACGGCGCGATGATCGTTACCGTTCGTTCGGGGAAGCCTTGCGCAGTGGCTGCACCGGCCGACCACAGCAATGCGGCAGCGATCCTGGGCAATACGTTCATACACTCCGCTCTCCGCGCACACAGCAATGGCAACCGATGTTGGCTGATCATTAAACGGTTTCGCACGCGGCGCGTCAATCGGGGCACCCGCTAAACGCAGTGCCGAGTCTGATAAAATTCAGGCGATGCAAGCTTATTCGTCTGCGCGGCACGCGGATCGTCATGCCGCATCCTGTTAGTTTGCGGTGGGGCTACGCGCTGGGCGCGGCCACGTGCGCGGGCCTTCTCGGGTTTGCTCTCTATCTGCAGTATTACGAGTACCAGAATCCGTGCCCGCTTTGCATACTGCAGCGGGTCGCGTTCATCGCCCTGATGGCAGTATTTGGGATCGCCGCGCTGCACGGGCCGCGGCGCATGGGCGCTTACATCTACAGCGCACTGCTCGTCACACTCGCGCTTATCGGCGGGGCCGTGGCTGCGCGCCACGTCTGGCTGCAGCACTTGCCGCGCGATCGCGTGCCGGAGTGCGGGCCCGGCCTCGACTACATGCTCAACAAATTTCCATTGGCCCAGGCGCTCGAGAAAGTGTTTCGAGGCTCGGGTGAATGCGCCGAGGGCGCGTGGACACTCTTCGGGCTGTCGATCGCCGAGTGGTCCCTCGTCTGGTTCCTGATACTCGGGGCGTTTTCGATATACCTGGCGATGCTGGCGCGCTCGCGCTTTAGAGCGCTACAGCAGTGATCATCCGCGTTTTCGCCTGCTCGCTGCCGCGTTCCGCCAACAAAAAAGCCGCACGTTGCGGCTTGGTCCTTACGCCCTTATGTCCGGCGTGAGCTGGCGCTCGAGGTGCCAGATCTGATCTTTCAGCAGGAGCTTCTTCTTTTTGAGGCGTTGCAGCTGCAGTTGATCCTGGCCGGGGACGGCCAGGCGGTGGATGACGTCATCCAGATCGCGGTGTTCAAGGTGCAGTTCCTGGATCCGTTGCTTCAGTGATTCCATATCAGTCTGCATGGGCATTCCCTCCAATCAGGGATGAAGCAAAAGTATAATCCGTTGGGTTGCACGTGCAAGCGGTTTCCTGATCGCTGCGATAAGCGTATGTTTCGTAAACGGATAATGCCACTCATTCCAGAGTGAGCCGGCGTCACGCGGGGAGCGCAAACATAGACGCTACGCAGCATGAATTGATCGTCAACGGCGCGCACCACCGCATCAGCGCCGAGCCCGAAACGCCACTGCTTTACGTGCTGCGCAACGATCTCGGTCTGAAGGGGGCACGTTTCGGCTGCGGTGTGGGCTTGTGTGGCGCATGCACGGTGGTGATCGACGGCAAAGCTGTGCAGTCCTGTGACGTACCGGTCGGCGCAGCGACAGGAAAAAAAATCGTGACGATCGAAGGCGTCGGCGATGAAACGACGCCGCATCGGTTACAGCAGGCGTTCATCGCCGAGCAGGCTGCCCAGTGCGGGTATTGCATCACCGGGATCATCATGAGCGCTTACGCCTTGCTCGAGCGCACGCCCCACCCTACGGACGCAGAGCTGGTCGCAGCGCTCGATGGCAATCTCTGCAGATGCGGCACCCACGTGCGCATCCTGCGCGCGCTCAAACGCGCGATCGGTGCGCAGCGCGCCGCGTGAGCTCCGCGCGCAAACTACCGGGAAGCCTCGAGACCAACCGCGGTCTCGATCGCTGGCTGCGCATCAATCGCGACGGCACGGTGACGGTCTTCACCGGCAAGGTCGAAATCGGCCAGGGCATACTGACCGCCGTCGCGCAGGCGGCGGCAGACGAGCTCGACGTGGGGTTGGAGCGCCTGCGGCTCGAGCCTGCGGCCACCGGCCTGAGCCCTGACGAAGGCATCACCTCGGGCAGTCGTTCGATCCAGGAAAGCGTGATGGCACTGCGCTATGCGGCCGCGGAAGTGCGCAGTATCCTGCTCGAGCGCGCGGCGCAGCGTTTGGACGTGTCCGTGGAGCAAGTGTCGGTGCGTGATGGCGTCGTCAGCGCACGTGACGGCAGGGCGGTCAGTTATTGGGATCTCGCCGATGAGGAGGAACTGCGGCGCGAAGCCACCGCGCAGGTCACTCTGAAACCAGCGGCGGAGCGCAGCTACATCGGCGTTTCAGTCGGTCGCCGCGATATCCCGGGAAAGGTCATGGGCCGGCCTGCCTACGTGCAGGACATGGTTTTGCCGGGGATGCTGTATGGGCGCATCGTGCGGCCCGCGAGTCCCGCCGCGCGACTGGCGGCGCTCGACGATACGGAAGCGAAACGGCTGGCCGGCGTCGTCGCGATCGTCCGCGATGGCAGTTTCGTCGGCGTCGTGGCGGCTCGCGAGGAGCAGGCAATCCGCGCTGCGCGGCGACTCGCGCGCCTCGCGCAGTGGCAAGTGAGGACGACATTGCCGGCCGATGTCACTCCGGCACAGTACCTGCTGGCGCAGCCCGCGGTCAGTGAGATCATCAGCGAGAAATCCGACGCACGCGCGCAACTGGCCACGACGACGCTCGAAGCGACTTATACGCGGCCCTTTGTCGCGCACGCTTCGCTTGGCCCGTCGTGCGCACTGGCGCAGTTTCGCCATGGCGCGTATCAAGTGTGGACGCATACGCAGGGCATCTACCCGTTGCGGCGCGACCTCGCGCGCGCGCTCGGCGTGTCCGAGGACGCCATAAAGGTCATCCACGCAGAGGGTGCAGGATGCTACGGGCACAACGGCGCCGATGACGTCGCGCTCGATGCGGCGCTGCTCGCGCGCGCTGTCCCCGGCAGACCCGTGCTCGTGCAATGGATGCGCCAGGACGAGTTCGCCTGGGAGCCGTATGGTCCCGCCATGGTTGGCAAGGCGCGCGCAGGCCTGGATGCCGCGGGCAACATCGTCGACTGGCAATACGATGTGTGGAGTTATCCGCACAGCTCACGGCCGGGCATCAAGGACGGTGTAGGCCTGCTCGCGGCGTGGCATCTCGAGCGCCCCGTCGTCCGCGCAACGCCGGGAAATCCGGCGCTGCCGGCGGGGGGAAGCCATCGCAACGCCATACCGATCTACGAATTTGCACAACAGCGCGTCACCAACCACCTGGTGGTCGATTCGCCGCTGCGGACGTCGGCGCTGCGGTCGCTGGGCGCGCACCTGAACGTATTCGCGATCGAGTCGTTCATGGACGAGCTGGCGGCTGTGAGCCGCACCGATCCGGTCGATTTTAGGCTTCGCCACCTGCGCGATGCACGGGCGCGGGCAGTCATCGAGGCGGTCGCGAAAAAATCGGACTGGCCTGTTCGCCGCACCGGGGATGGGACCACCGGCCGGGGCATCGGGTTTGCTCGTTACAAGAACCTGGGGTGCTATGTCGCTGTCGTCGTCGAAGTCAACGTCGAGGCCGACCTGCGGGTCACCCGCGCATGGGCGGTGGCCGACGTGGGGCTGGCGATCAATCCCGACGGCGTGCTCAATCAGATCGAAGGCGGGATCGTCCAGGCCGTGAGCATGACGACCCGCGAGCAGATCGCGTTCGACCGCGAACGGGTGACGACAGACAGCTGGAACGATTATCCGATTTTGAAGTTCAGCGAAGTGCCGAGCGTCGAGGTCGAGCTGCTCGGCAGCGCTGCCGATTTGCCGCCGCTGGGCGCGGGCGAGGGTGCGACCGGTCCCACCGCTGCGGCCATCGCCAATGCGGTGCAGGCCGCACTGGGCGCGAGGGTAAGGGACATGCCGATCACGCGCGACGGCGTCATTGCGGCGCTGACCTGAAGGTCAGGCGCTGCAGCGCAGTCAACTCAGCCGCAGTACGGCATCAAAAAAAACGCCGCGTCGTGCGCGGCGTAGGGTGAGGCACCTGCGGAAAAAACTGCGGCAACGCCGGGGGAGGAGGGGAACCCGGCATTGCCGCCGCTGCGGTTAGGCAGCGCTCAGATTTGCGTGGCGAGGGCGTAGACCCGATCGAGGAACGCGTCGACGTCGACGCTCGACATGTCCTCGGGGAGCTCGGGGCTGATCGCGCACTGCGCCGCGTCGAAAAGGTGAACCACAGCTGGATTCCAGTTCGCATGCATGATTTCGTACCCGTAGCGGCCTTCGTATGCCGATGCCTGTGCTGCGGCCCGCTGCTCGTCGAGGTAAACCACCATGCTTTTTCTCCGTCACGTTTTGGTTGTCTTGCCTGCATATCAGCAAGTCGCGGGCCAGGCGCCGGTGGCGGCGCGTGAGCACGTTGCGCGGCAGATGCTAAGTCGATGTTCTGTATGTTGTTGAGCAAGCACGCGCGCCTGCCGGCACAGGTTCAATCAGAGTCGGTTGCGGGGGCGCTCGTCGGCCTGCGAAGCGGCCCGGCGTCGACGACGGCTACAATCGGTAACTGGATTTCGACAGGTCAGGCAGCCGACTGATGAACGACGCCGCCGCATGAGCGATTCGACCGGCTCCCAACTGCCGCATGGGGCGGCTGTGTATCTCGCCGTGGTGCAGTTCCTGTTTGTCACGACCTGGACGCTCTATGTCATTTTCCTGCCCCAACTGCTGACCGCGGCGGGTTTGCCTGCGAGCCATGCGATCTGGGTGTTGATGCTCGACCAGCTCGTGTTCATGGTGATGGACGTCGTGATGGGCGTGGCCGCCGACCGTGCCGGGAGGATGCTGGGCCGGATCGGGCCCGTCGTCGTCGGCGCTACCGCGGTTTCGTGCATTGCTTTCCTGCTGATTCCGCACGCGGCGCAGCTGGGCCCGTCGGCGCCGCACGTGATGCTGGGATTGATCGTTGCCTGGGCCGTGACGTCGTCAGCGCTGCGGGCTCCGCCGTGGGTGATGTTGAGCAAGTACGCGGCCACGCCGAGCCTGCCGTGGATGAACGCGCTGGCCCTTGCCGGCCTCGCCGTCGGCGCCGCGCTCGCGCCGTATCTGGGAGTGACCCTCAAGAACAGCGATCCGCGGCTGCCTTTCGCGCTATCGAGCCTGACGTTGCTCGCCGCTACCGCAGGCTTGATCTGGGTCGAGCGCGCGTTAGCGCGCCGCCCGCCCGCGGTGGTGACCCCGCGCCATGCGGCCGGCAGGGTTTCAGGCATGTCGGCGTTTCTGGGGGCGTGCCTGCTGCTCGCCTGCGGTTTTCAAATCCACTCTGCGTTCAACTCTGCATCCCAGTACCTGCGTTTCGCGCAGCCCGCGCAGCTCGAGTATCTGCTGCCCGTGTTCTCGATCGGGTTCAGCGTCGCAATGTTTCCCGGCGCCGCGCTCGCCAGGCGATACGGCACGCTGCCGGTGATCGCTGGTGCCGGGATCGTCGGCGCTGCAGGGGCCTTCCTGAGCATGCGCGCGCCCAGTCTCGAGGTTCTCGTCGCTGCGCAGCTCGTCGCGGGAGGCGCATGGGGTTGCATCATGATGGCCGGGTTCTCGGCGGCGCTCGCATACGGGCGCACGGGACGCGAAGGCCAGGCCCTGGGACTGCTGTTCGCCGTGCTCGCGCTGGCGACGCTGTCGCGCATGGGCGCCGTCGCGGGGCAACTCAACAAGGTGCCTGACTACGCCGGTCTGTTGAGCTGGGCGCCGGTCGTGCTGTGGCTGGCAGGCGCGGCCGCTTTTGCTATCCTTGCCAGGACCAACGCATCGCGCGCCGTCGCATGAGGTCACTCGTCCTGCGTCGTTCGGTGGATTTGGCATTAGGCGGGGTACTCGGCATGGGAAAAGTCGTGAACGTGCGCGCGCTTGTTTTCAGGCGCCTCAAGTGGCTGGGCCTTGCCGCCTCGGTCAGTGTGTCCCGCTCAAGCAGGTTTTCAGGAGATAACGGTGGGCGCGCACGCCCCCGGCAGGAAAGTGGCCGTGCGTGACGAGCGGCTCGAGGGCGAGCGCATTACCTACACCCTGATCGACGACGAGGACTACCTGCGCCGATACCGGTTCGAAGGCCGCGTCAGCGGCGACGCGATCGAAGGCACGGTGCGCGGCGAAGGCAGCGCGCCGCGCGCGGAGATGAAGTGGCGCGCCGTGCGGATGGTCAGATGATGCAGCCGAACCCGCGCTCAAAGCGGAGAACACCGATGGTGCGAACGCGAGTTCGCGGGACAGTCGGACGCTCATGAAGACCGCGGAAGCCACGTCCCCGCTGTCGGTCGGCTACGCCGATATCGCTGCAGCAGCCGGCATGCTTGCCGGCATCGCGCACCGCACGCCCGTTTTGACGTCGCGGACCATCGACGCGCGCATGGGCGCGAGTGTGTTCTTCAAGTGCGAGAATCTGCAGCGGATGGGCGCGTTCAAATTTCGCGGCGCATACAACGCGCTTTCCAATCTGAGTGCGAGCCAGAAAAGCAACGGCGTGATCGCATATTCCTCGGGAAATCACGCGCAAGCCGTCGCGCTCGCGGGGAATCTGCTCGGGATCGCTGCGGTCATCGTCATGCCCGCCAACGCTCCGGCGGTGAAACGCGAGGCCACGGTGGGCTACGGAGCGGAAGTAATCAGTTACGATCCGCGTCATGAGGACCGCGAAAAAATCACCCTGACCGCGGCTGCGCAGCGCAACTTGACGGTCATACCGCCGTTCGACCATCCGCACGTGATCGCAGGCCAGGGTACGGCAGCGCAGGAGCTCGTCGAGGACATCGGGCCGCTCGATTACCTCCTGGTGCCCTGCGGCGGCGGGGGGCTGCTTGCGGGCTGCGCAATCGCCGCCACGCACCTGTCGCCGGGTGTCCAGGTGATCGGTGTCGAGCCGGCGGCGGGCGATGACGTGAAACGTTCGTTTGATACCAAGCTGCTGCAGACGGTGCACAATCCCGACACCATTGCAGACGGCGCGCGCACGAGCTCGGCCGGGAAAATCACTTTTCCACTGATCCTGCGGCACGTCGCCGGCATGCTGACGGTGACCGACGAGGAATTGCTCCGTGCGATGTTCTACCTGTGGGAACGCATGAAAATCATCGTCGAGCCCACCGGCGCGCTGGCGGCGGCGGCGCTGCTGGAAGGCAAGCTCGACGCGAGGGGCAAGCGGGTCGGCGTGGTGATCAGCGGCGGCAACGCGGATATCAAGGTCCTTGCGGGACTCATGTAAGTAGCCTCGCACCGCCCTTTTTTCACTCGCCGTGAGCGCTGCCGTCGCACCCTTGTCAGTCGAGTCGGTCGCGCGGATCGGGCGCGGCGCGCAAGGCGCCGGGTTTGTTAGAATCGGCGTTCTTAAAAAATATCCCATGCTTCGATGATACTTTACGCTGCCGCCATTTTTCTGGGCGCTTTCCTGCTCTTTCTCGTTCAGCCCATCATCGCCAAGCAGATTCTGCCGTGGTTCGGCGGATCGGCTGCGGTGTGGGCGACGTGCATGGTCTTCTTCCAGATGACGCTGCTCGCGGGCTACGCTTACGCCGATTTCACCACGAGAAAGCTCGCGCCGCGGCGGCAGATGGCCCTGCACCTGGCGCTGCTCGCGTTGAGCCTGCCGCTGCTGCCCATCATTCCAGACGTCGCGTGGAAACCGGCCGGCGGCGAGAATCCGAGTCTGCGCATACTGGGGCTGCTGGCGGTAACGATCGGGCTGCCCTATTTCATCCTGTCGGCGACGAGCCCGCTGCTGCAAGCCTGGTTTGCGCGGCGTTTCCAGCACGCCATTCCATACCGGCTGTTCGCGCTGTCGAATCTCGCATCCCTGCTCGCCTTGCTCGCCTATCCGGTCAGCATCGAGCCGTGGATCTCGACGCACACGCAGTCCGTCATGTGGTCGGTGTGCTACGTACTGTTCGCGCTGCTGTGCGCCTGCGCGGCGGCCGCCAGCGTGCGCGGCACGCAGGCCGACGGTGCGGTTGCGCAGACTGCGCCGCCAGTGACCGCCGAGCCCCCGCCCACCCTCGGCCGGCAGTTGAACTGGCTTGCGCTCGCCGGTATGGCGAGTTTTCTGCTGCTTGCCGTCACCAATCATGTCACCCAGAACGTCGCCTCGCTGCCCTTCCTGTGGATACTGCCGCTGTCGTTGTATCTCGCGACGTTCATTTTGTGCTTCGACCATCCGCGCTGGTACCGCCGCGGCGCGTTCCTGCTGCTTGCGGCCGTCTTTCTCCCGTTGATGGCCTGGTACTCGGATTCGCTCGAGCTGAAGCTCGTCATACCGATGTACCTGGTCGGGCTTTTCGTCTGCTGCATGTTCTGCCATGGCGAGCTCGCGGCGCTCAAGCCAGCCCCCAAATATCTGACGACGTACTATCTGATGATCTCGCTCGGCGGTGCAATCGGCGGATTGCTCGTCGGACTCGCCGCGCCGTACTTGCTGCGCGGATACTTCGAGCTGGCGATCGGGCTCATCGCGTGCGCCCTGCTGCTGCTGCATCGCACGTTTCGCATGGCATGGTGGACGATGCTGGTATCCGCGGCGGTGGTCGGCGCAACCGCGTGGGGCGCCGGCAAGGCGATCGACGTGCAAATCACCGATTCGCGCACGATGATGCGAAATTTCTACAGTGTGCTGAAGACGCGCGAGTTTGCCGAGCCCGTGCCGTTTCGCACGCTGGTGCACGGCGGCATCATGCACGGCGGACAGCTCCTGGCCGAGGGTATGCGCCTCGCGCCGAGCACGTACTTCGGGCCGAACACGGGGTACGGCCGGATGTTCGCTGCGTTGCCGGACGCGCCGCGCAAGGTGGGCGTCATCGGCCTCGGCGCGGGCTCGATCATCGCCTACGCGCGCCAAGGCGATACGTTTCGTTTTTATGAAATCAACCCCCAGGTCGTCGAGCTGGCCGAGCGTGAATTCACATTCATGAGCGAAAGCCCGGCCAGGATCGAAGTCGTGCTCGGCGACGGCCGCCTGAGCCTCGAGCGCGAGCCGGACCAGCACTACGACGTGATTGCGATGGATGCTTTTTCGGGCGATTCGATCCCGCTGCACCTGCTCACCCGCGAGGCGATGGTGATCTATCTGCGCCACCTCAAGCCCGGCGGCGTGCTGGCTTTCCAGGCGACCAACCGATTCATCGACATCGCCCCGGTCGTGGCCAGCCTGGCCGCGGAACACGGACTTACCGCAGTGTTTATCTCCGATGCGCCCGAAGCGAGCAATGCTGGCTACTGGATGTCCAGCACGGATCAGATTTTGGTGACCAGCAACCGTGCGCTGCTCGATTCGGAAAGAATTCGGGGCGCGGGCCACGTGATCGCGCCGCCGCCTGGATTTCGCGTCTGGACCGATGACTTCAACAATCTGGTGCGCGTGCTCAAGTAGCATCGCGGCGCGCGCCAGCAAGAGGGGCTGCTTGTGGGCGCATCGAGGCCTGCCTACAATCGGCGGGTGCGCTGCGTGCGCGCCCGCTGTTGCACGAAAAACCGATTCTGGCGCTCCTGCCCCAGGACGCGTTCATTGGAGGAACTGCATGAGGCCGCTCGCCATTACGTTGGTTGCCGCGTGCGCCCTGCCACAAGCGGTGCTTGCGCAAAACTTTCCGGAGAGGCCGATCCGCTTCGTCGCGCCCTACGCGCCGGGCGGGACGACGGACTTGCTGACCCGCGCGGTCGCGCAGAAGCTCACGGACGCGTTGGGCGTTGCGGTCGTCGTCGACAACCGGCCGGGTGCAGGCGGCAACATCGGTGCGGAGATCGTTGCGAAATCGCCGCCCGACGGCTACACGATCCTGATGGCGCCGGTCAGCCCGATGGCGATCAACGTGAGCCTGTACGGCGCCAAGCTGCCGTTCAACCCGGTGAAGGATTTCACGCCGCTTACTTTGGTGGCCAAGGTTCCCCTCGTGCTGATCGTCCACCCGTCGATTCCCGTCAGAAACGTCAAGGATCTGGTCGCGCTTGCGAAGACCAACCCCGGCAAGCTCACGTATGGGTCGGCCGGCAACGGCAGCTCGAATCACCTGATCGGCGAGATGCTCAAATCGGCGGCGCGCATCGACATGCTGCACGTCCCCTACAAAGGCGGCGGGCCGGCTTTGGTGGCGCTGCTGTCGGGCCAGCTCGACCTGTTCATCGGACAGGTGCCGTCGACCGCGCCGATGGTCAAGGCAGGCCGCATCCGCGCGGTGGCGATCTCCGGGGCGAAGCGCTCGCCGGCGCTGCCCGAGGTGCCGACCATCTCGGAGTCGGGGTTGCCCGGTTTTGAAGCCACGTCGTGGTACTGCATTGTCGCGCCTGCGGGCATGCCGAAGCCCATCGTCGCGCGCTTGCATGCCGAATTGGTGAAAGCGCTGAACAGCGCCGACATACGCGATCGGCTCATCGGTGAGGGCGCCAATGTCGAGACCAGCACGCCCGACGAATTAATGGCTTTCGTGCGCGCCGAGATTCCGAAATGGGCCAAGGCCGTCAAGGATTCCGGCGCAAAGCTCGACTAATCCAACATAGGGCGGACTGTGCGCGCCATCGACGGCCCAGCCTCCACCGGTGCGCACAATCTGAGCAGAGTAGCGGAGAGTGCGACGGTTGGCCCTTAAGCGCAGACTGGGGCCGGAGTGCACACAGGGTTATCCACAGAAATTGTGGATTTTACAAAATCGCCTTGTTCTGAAGTGCGCCAGCGTACAGACGGCGGCGGCTGATGCAGCGCAGCATCGATACACGAGTATATTCGGCGAACCCCGGTCGCCCTATGCAAGTCGAATGTTATGTCTACAGAAGAGGAGCCTAAGATGAAACTACGCAGGTCTGCAACCGCGACGGTGGTGCTGTGTGCGGCGCTCGGTGGCTGGGCGTCCGCCGCCGATAACGCCCCTTCCCAGCCCCAGCAGCAGGGAGGGATCGCCTATATCAGCGGCGGCGTCGGGGATGAGGATGCCCAGCGCATGAAACAATTGCGCGCCGAATACCCGCTCGAACTGATGTTTGTCGCGCGTGGCAATCCGAACCAGTATCTTTCGGCGGTGAAGGTGCAGATTGCCGACCGCAGCGGAAAAGCGGTGCTGGACACGGTTTCTGATGGGCCGTTCCTGCTGGCAAAAGTGCCTCCCGGCCGTTATACGATTACCGCCGACAGCGAAGGCTCAACCAAGCGCCAGACGGTGCAGGTCGGTGGCAAAACGCAACGGGTCACGTTCGTGTGGCCGCCGATCGAGGCGCAGCCCCCCCCGAAATAGCGCGGGCCATATTACGCAGACGCTGTTAAGCGTCGGCCAGAAACGTTTCGACGGCGTCGACGAAACGCCGCGGTCCTCGATCTGCGCACAAGGATCCTCGATCCGCTGAAGAGATCCGCGCGAACTGGCATTTAGCCGGGTAGGTTGACCAGCCACGGTGTCTGGAGGCCAGCGCCGGCACGACGCGGTCGAACGCGCTGCGGTCGGCCGACAGAGAATGCAGGAGCACGAGGTCGCAGCCTGCGCCCACTGCTCGACGTCGAGCGCCGCGCCGCCGGTGTCGATCTGGGGCACGGAGTCCTCTGTCCTGGTCGCCCAGGCCCGTTAAACACGGCGGGCATTGTCAGTAGCCGAACAGGTTGCGTCGGGCGTGTTGCAGATGCCTGACGATCGACTCCTGAGCGCGCGCAGCGTCCCGATCCTTGAGCGCGGCGACGATCGCACGATGCTAGAGCTGATATCTTTAGCTGACGAGCAAGCGCCCGGGTTCCGATTTGCGGGGGAGAGGCGGACAATGACGAAAGCGTGCTGCGGTGGATATCCGTCTCGCGACGGCATCACCGGTGGCCTATCGGCGCGCCTGCCCCTACATGAAAGTACTATGAACACTGCGTCGTCCACCGCACCGCTCGTCAAGCTCGCCATCATTTCCGAAGGCATCTATTCCTGGCCGCTGTATGTCGCGCAGGAGCGGCGCCTGTTCGAGCGTGCCGGCATCGACGTTCACACTACGCTGACCGGCTCTTCCGTGCAGCAGCTCGAGCAGCTGAACGCGGGTGCATTCGACATCGGCTTTCAGCAGGCCGATCACGTCGTGCGCAGCGTCGAGCGCGGCGGTGAGTTGTTCATCTTCATGGCCCAGGCGCACGCACCGGAACTGAGCCTCGTAGCGGGCCCCGGCATCGTCTCCTTCGACGACCTGAGGGGCAGGGATATCGCTGTCGATGGCGCGCGCACCGGCTACGCGCTGCTGCTGCGCAAGCTGCTCGCCGACCAGGGTTTGGACGAGGGCGACTACGCATTCAGCGAGGTCGGCGGCTCGCGCGAGCGTTATGATGCGCTGCGCAGCGGCGCGACGTGCGCGAGCCTGCTGAATCCCCCTTTCGATCGCAACCTGCTCGCTGAGGGCTTCAACAGCCTCGGCACGACCGGCGAGTATTTTCCGGGCTATCCGGGGCCAATCGCAGCGGCGCGACGCAGCTGGGCTCAGCGCAACACGCCGCGATTGCTCGCCTTCATCAGCGCGTTCAACGATGCTTACCGCTGGCTTACGGATCCCGCCAACAAAGCGGACGCGATCGGGCTGCTGCCGCACCGGCTGGGCATCGCGCCCGATACCGCAGCCCGCGTGTATGACGAACTGGCGAGCCGTCCCAGGCCAGGCATCACTCCGGACAGCCTGCGCCAGGTGATCGATATCGTCTGGCAGTCCGAAGGCCTGCGCGGGCCTCCCGGTTCGCCGAGCAAGTATCTCGACATGTCGTATTACGAAAAGACTATCCATTGAGGGGCTGCATGGACGTTGCGGACATCACCACCGGCAAAGACGAGCGCGTCGCATCGGCGGTCGCGCACTGGGAGCCGCGGTTCGTCGCCAACGGTGTGCCGCTCACCGATTTCGAGGAGGTTACGGCGGGCATCAGCCGTTGGCAGGACTGGTGCCGCG
This sequence comes from Burkholderiales bacterium, assembly GCA_046715035.1. GTDB lineage: Bacteria > Pseudomonadota > Gammaproteobacteria > Burkholderiales > SG8-41 > PALSA-1004. The sequence goes on from JBKJZR010000234.1 coordinate 14,731, forward strand.
CCTGGTCGGCGCGCGCCGCGGTGCACGAAGCGCTGGGACGCAGGGCGCTCGCGGACGGCTTTGCGCTGTCGGCAGGCGAGCACTTGACGCGCGCTGGCGTCTGCTATCACTTCGCGAAGTTCGTATTCGTCGAGGACCCGGTCCAGATGCGTGCTGCGCACATGAAAGCGGTCGACTGCCGACAGCTGGCGCTCGCGCATTTGCGCCCGCCCGGCGCCTACGTGCGCATTCCGTTCGCATCAACGTCCTTCGCGGGGGTGCTGCGGCGGCCACCCGGCGTCGCGCGCGCGCCCGTCGTCGTGATGTGCATGGGTCTGGATTCGGCAAAAGAGGAGATGGACAGCTACGAAGCGCTGTTTCTCGCGCGCGGCCTCGCCACGCTCGCGTTCGACGGGCCCGGGCAGGGCGAATCCGAATACGAGCTCGCCATTCGCGGCGACTACGAAGTGGCGGTGCACGCCGTCATCGACTGGCTCGCTGCGCGCCAGGATGTCGACGCGGGCAACGTCGGTTTGTGGGGCGTCAGTCTGGGCGGTTATTACGCGCCGCGCGCGGCTGCATTCGAGCCGCGCATCAAGGCGTGCATCGGCTTGTCGGGCCCGTACGACTTCGGCGCAATCTGGGATGCGCTGCCCGCGCTGACGCGCGAAGCATTCCGTGTGCGCAGCCATTGCGCGGATGAGAGCGCGGCGCGCAAGCACGCCGCGACGCTGTCCATGCGGGGCGTTGCCGAGCGCATCCAGTGTCCGCTGTTTCTGGTCGCGGGGAAGCGCGATCGCCTGATTCCGTGGCAGGATGCCGAGCGCGTGGCGCGTGAGGCGGCCGGCCCCGTCGAGCTGCTGGCAATCGAAGACGGCAACCACGTCGCGAACAATCGCGTTTACGCATATCGCACGCAATCCGCGGACTGGATGGCGCAGCAACTGGGTGCGCCCAGGGTGTAAGACGCAGAAGCGGGAGGAGAACATGGAGCGATATCGTGCGCATCCTGCAGCAGCCAGACACCCGGGAGAGGTTCGTGCGGCAGGGCGCCGAGCCCGTGTTCGGCACGCCGGAGGAGTTTCAGAAGCTGATGCAGTCTGAGCACGCGCGTTTCCAGAAAGTGATCAAGGATGCCGGCATCAAAGCCCAATGATGCAGGTACAAAACCGGGGCGATCGACCCAACGGAGGATCATCATGCACATCACGAGACTCTTGGCGGCCGCAGGCGCGGTGCTGCTGAGCGCCGGCGCGGCGCACGCGCAGGACAAGTTTCCGCAGAAGCCGCTGCGCATGCTTGTGCCGTTTTCGCCCGGCAGCCAGACCGACATTCTGGCGCGCTGGGTCGCAGAAAAGATGAGCGAGAACTGGGGCCAGCAGGTCGTGGTCGACAATCGTCCGAGTGCGGGCGGCACGGTCGCGTCGGAATACGTGCTGGGCGCCAATCCCGATGGACACACACTGATGATGGTGTCGACGGGCCACGCCGGCAATGCGACGCTCTATTCGAAACTTTCCTACGACACCGTCAAGGATTTCGCCGGCATCTCGCAGGTGGCGAGCGTACCCAACGTGCTGGTCGTCGCGCCCGCCCTCGGCGTCAAATCGGTGAAAGAGCTGATCGCTCTGGCGAAAGCCAAGCAGGGCCAGTTCAATTACAGCTCCGCCGGCATCGGCAGCGGCACGCAGATCAATGGCGAAATGTTCAAGCTCGCCGCAGGGATCGACGCGACGCATATCGCCTATAAAGGCGCACCCGAGGCGCTTACCAACGTCATATCGGGCGCCGTCCAGTTCTGCTTTTCGCCCGTGCTGGTGGCCGCGGGACAGATCCGCACCGGACGCGTGGTTCCGCTCGCCGTCAGCACCGCTGTGCGCTCGCCGATGTTCCCCGACGTGCCGACAGTCGCGGAAGCGGGAGTCCCCGGCTTCGATTATGACCAGTGGTACGGACTGCTGGCTTCCGCCAAAACGCCGCGCCCCATCGTCAACCTCGTCAACAAGGAGGTCGTGCGTATTCTCAATCTTCCGGACATCAAGGAGCGCATGCTGAGCCAGGGCGCGACGCCCAAGCCGACGACGCCTGGCGAGTTCGATGCTTTCATCCGGTCCGAGGTGAAGAAATTCGCCAAGGTCATCATCGATTCCGGCTCGCGCATCAACTGAGCGCCCGCAATTGGTGTATCGGCGCATGCCTTGAATGCCACGCTTTACAGCACACAGCCTGATGACATGCTCGAGGGCACCTGCATCAGGACCGAGATCGCCAAGCTCGGCAAGATCGTCCGGGAATCCGGCGCGAAAGCCGAGTGAGCAGGTGCCAGAATTGCCCTTCTGCAAGCGAACATGGAGGTTATGATGTCGTCGAATTCCAGCCCCGTACCCGCTGCGGCGAAAGTCGATTATCTGGAAGGCACCGGCTTCCAGCAAAGCCGCGCGTTTTCACCGGCGGTCGTTACGCAGGGTGGACGCACCGTGTGGCTGGCCGGGCAGACGGCAACGACGGACGAGGCCGGCAACGACATCGCGGGTAACTTCGAGGCCCAGACCCGGGCGATCTTTGCGTTATTCAATAAGACGCTCAGCCGCGTCGGCGGATCGATCGCCGACCTCGTGACGATGACGGTGTTCATCAACGACCCGCGCTACGGCGACCGCTTTGTCGAGTTGCGGCGCGAAGTGTTCAGGGACGGACGCTTCCCGGCCAGCGCGCTGATCACGGTGTCGCACTTCGCGCGCCCCGGCATCCTGATTGAAATTCAGGCCGTGGCTGTGATCTAGCGAATCGCGGGACCCAATGAGGCGGACATGAGGATCTATTTTTCAGTTGTGGCACTGGCGATCGCGGCGTGCGCCGCTGCACAATCCTACCCCACCAGGCCGGTGCGGATTGTCGTCACGCTGGCAGCGGGGTCGGCAGGCGACACCCTGACTCGCGTGCTGGGCGAGCAGTTGGCCAAGGGGTTCGGTCAGGCTGTCGTGGTCGACAACCGGCCGGGCGCCGGGGGCAACGTCGCGGGCGAAATCGTCGCTAAGTCTCCCGCCGACGGTTACACGCTGTTTCTCACGACGATCAGCACCCACGGCATCAATCCGTCGCTGTATTCGAGGATGCCGTTCGATCCGATCAGGGACTTCGCGCCGATCACGCTCAGCGCCTCGAGCCCGAACGTGCTGGTGGTGCATCCGTCCATGCCGGTGCAGACCATCAAACAACTGATCGCTCTCGCGAAATCGAAACCGGGCGAACTCACGTTCTCCTCCGGCGGTTCCGGCACCTCGCAACACATGTCGGGAGAACTCTTCAACCTGCTCGCCGGGGTGAAAACGACGCACGTCCCGTATAAGGGCACGCCCCAGTCGGTGACTTCGGTGATGAGCGGCGAGGTCGTCATGTCATTCGCCAGCGTGCCCGTTGCAGCCAGTTCGGCGAAGGCCGGCAAGCTCAAGGCGCTCGGTGTGACGAGCGCCAATCGCGTTGCCTCCTGGCCCGAGATTCCGACGGTCGCCGAAAGCGGTCTGCCCGGATTCGATGTCGCGGCGTGGTTCGGCTATGCCGCACCGGCCGGCACGCCGGCGCCGGTGATTCAGCGGCTCAACGAGGAATTTCGCAAGGCGCAGACCGATTCCGGGGTACGCGAGAAGCTCGGCCAGCAGGGCATGGTGATGCTGCACAGCTCGCCGGAAGAGTTCGCGGCCTACATCAAGACGGAAATCGAAAAGTGGGCGAAGGTCGTGAAAGCCTCGGGCGCGCGGGCGGAGTGAGCGACACGGAGCGCGCGGCAGTGCGACGTGGCGCAGGTTTGAATGGAGAAGAGTGATGAAAAAACACGTATTCGGATTCGCAATGACCATCGCAACGATCACGGCTTTGCCCGCGCTAGCCGCTGACCCTGCAAAGAGCTATCCGGAGCGGCCGATTCGCGTCATGGGGCAGGGCGTGGGGAGCACCGCGGATTATCTGTCGCGCTTCCTCGGCGTGCGGCTTACCGAGCGCTGGGGACAGGCGATCGTGATCGACAATCGCGCGGGCGCGGGCGGCACGATTTCCGCCGACACGGTCGCGAAGGGCTCGCCGGACGGCTACACGCTGGTGATGGGGCCCGCCGGACCGATGGTCCGCGCGGTCTCGCGCTACAAAGATCTTCCCTACGACCCGGTCAGGGATTTCGCGCCGATCACAATGGTGGCGACGGGTGTCACCGTGCTCGTCGCACATCCTTCGGTGCCGGCATCGACCGCGCAGGAGCTGATCGCCTACGCCAAGCAGAAAGGCAACCTTAGTTACGGTTCGGCGGGCAACGTCACGATCAGCCATCTGACCGGGGAGCTCTTCAACAACGTGACGGGCGCGAAGCTGCAGCACATCCCGTACAAGAGCGCCGGGTTCGCGCTCACTGCGCTGCTCGGCGCCGAGACGCAGGTGTCGTTCCTGTCGCCGATCACCGCGCACGCGCAGCTCAAGGCCGGCAAGGTCAAAGCGTATGCGGTGTCCAGCCGCGAGCGCTTCCCGGGAGCTCCCGAGGTGCCGAGTGCGACCGAAGCGGGCATACCCGGCATGGAAGCGAAGCTGTGGTTCGGGCTCTTCGCGCCTGCGAAAACGCCGCGTCCCATCGTCGCGAAGTTGAATCAGACGGTCGGCGAAATTCTGCGCCAGCCGGACGTCAGGGAAGCCATTCTCAAGCAGGGGGCCGAGGTCGCGCCGTCGACCCCGGAAGAGCTGGGCGCATTCGTGAAAAGCGAGCTTGCGCGCTGGACGCCGATCATCCGCAACGCGGGCATCCGGGCCGATTAAAGTGCCGGCGTTGAGCGGCGACGCACGCCTTACCAACGAGCAACCCTAACCCGGAGTCGACATGGACACGTCAGTCAAGACCCGCGACGCACGCGTCGAAGCAGCGATATCGCACTGGGCGCCGCGCTTTGTCATCAACGGCGTGCCGCTCACCGATTTCCAGGAAGTGACCGGCAGCATCGAGCGCTGGGAGGACTGGTGCGCGGCATGGTCGGCGCGCGCGGCGATCCACGAGGCGCTGGGCGAGCAGTCGCTGCAGGACGGCTGCAGGCTCTCGGCCGGCGAGCATTTCACGCGCGCGGCGCTGTGTTACCACTTCGGGAAGTTTCTGTTCGTCAACGATATGGCGCAGCTCAAGGAGGCCAACCGCAAGGCGGTCGAGTGCCGCAACAAAGCGCTGCCGCTGCTCGATCCGCCGGGAGAGCGCGTGGCGATTCCGTACGACGGCAATACGCTGTACGGCAACCTGCGCAAGCCGGTTGGCGTCGCGCGACCGCCGCTCGTAGTGATGTGCATGGGGCTCGATTCGGCCAAGGAGGAAATGGACGACTACGAGAACCGCTTCCTGCAGCGCGGGCTCGCCACGCTCGCTTTCGACGGGCCGGGCCAGGGCGAAGCTGAGGTCGAAATGCCGATTTGTCCCGAGTACGAGAAGCCCGTGAAGGCGGTGTTCGATTACCTCGAAACGCGCGGCGATGTCGACCACGACCGCATCGGCATCTGGGGCGTGTCACTGGGCGGGTATTATGCGCCGCGGGCGGCCTGCTTCGAGAAACGCATCAAGGCGTGCGTCGCCCTATCCGGCGCGTATCAGCGCTCGGGCAGCTTCGAGGGCCGGCCGATCATCAACGTCGAGGCATTCCGCGTGCGCTCGCACAGCGCCACTCTCGAAGACGCAGCAAAGGTCGCGTTGCGCATGTCGCTCAAGGGTCATGCAAAAAACATTACGTGTCCGATCTATATCGTCGCGGGCACCCAGGACAGGCTCACGTCGCCCGACGAAGCGCGCAAGCTTGCGGCCGAAGTGTCGGGACCGTGCGTACTGGCGGTGATCGAAGGCGGCAACCACGTCGTCAATAATCTCTGGTACCTCTACCGCGATCAGACCGCCGACTGGATGGCGCAGCAGCTAGGAGCCAGGACTGAGGGCTGGAGGACTAAGGACTTAGACTCTAAACCCTTTTAGTCCTGAGTCCTTCGTCCTCAGTCCTACCTACTGATCAGGAGAGCGCATGGCGCGTAAGCCGAAAAAAGTTGAACCAAGGGGCGTCAAGGCCGGCAGCATCGACCCCAAGCGCCGCGTCAGCACTGCGCCGGACGGGTTGTATGACCCTGCGAACCCCGGGCATCGCTGGGAGCGGCCGCTGCAGGCGCCGGGGCGCATGCAGGTCGATTTCGAAGAGCGCATCGATTTCCGCAGGCTGCACGATTACCGCCTCGCGCGCACGCGCAACGCCCTCGCCCGCTCGAAGCTCGGCGCGCTGCTCGCGTTCGACCAGTACAACATCCGCTACATGTCGAGCACGGTGATCGGCGAATGGGCGCGCGACAAGCTGACGCGCTGGTGCCTGCTCACGGGCAATGGCGAGCCCTATGTGTGGGACTTCGGCTCGGCGGCGCGCCATCACCGGCTCTACGCACCGTGGCTGCCCACCAACCACTGCCTCGCCGGCAACGTCGGCCTGCGCGGCGCGATCAACCCGCGCGTCGGATTGTTCGAGGAAGCCGCGCGCGAGATCAAGGACATCCTGGTGCAGGAAGGTGTGGCCGACATGCCGCTCGGCATCGATGTGGTCGAACCGCCGTTCCTGTTCGCGCTGCAGAAGCTCGGCATCGAAGTACGCGACGGCCAGCAGGTAATGCTCGAAGCGCGCGAGATCAAGAGCCACGACGAAATCACGCTGCTCAACATGGCGGCGGCGATGGGCGACGGCGTCTACCAGGACATCTATGAAGCGCTGAAGCCGGGCGTGCGCGAGAGCGAAATCGTGGCGATGGCGACCAAGCGCCTCTACGAGATGGGCTCGGATTGCGTCGAGGCTATCAACGCGATCGCCGGCGAACGCTGCAGCCCGCACCCGCACAACTTCACCGACCGCCTCATTCGCCCTGGCGACCAGGCGTATTTCGACATCATCCAGTCGTACATGGGCTATCGCACCTGCTACTACCGCACGTTCAGCGTGGGTTCGGCGACTAAGCCCCAGATCGACGCCTATAAGAAAGCGCGGCAATGGATGGACGACGCGATCGTCATGCTGAAACCCGGCGTCACCACCGACAAGGTGGCGCGGATGTTCCCCAAGTCGACGGTGATCGGCTTCGAGACGGAAATGTCCGCTTTCGGGCTCAACTTCTGCCATGGTCTCGGCCTCGGGCTGCACGAGCGGCCGCTGATCTCGCGCCTGAACTCGCTCAAGGACGCGTATGAGCTCAAGGAGGGCATGGTGTTCGCGATCGAGACTTTCTGTCCTGCAACCGACGGCGTTTCCGCGGCGCGCATCGAGGAGGAGGTAGTGCTAACGCCGGGCGGGGCCAAGATCATCACGTTGTTCCCGGCGCAGGAGTTGCCGGTGGCGAACAGGTACTAAGAGAGGGGAGAGGAGAGAGGCGAAGGCGACAGGCGAAAGGGGAGAGGCGAGGCGAATCGTCCAAAGTTGTAGGGGACGCGTCATTCCAGCGCACGCTGGAATCCAGGAGACTATGAATCTCAGGAGGCCGTCTGCACGCCCCTGGATCCCAGCGTGCGCTGGGATGACGGCAGAGAAGAAGCGGGCAAAACAAGACCGTCATTCCTGCGGGAAAGCAGGAATCCAGACGGTGACGAGGCGCAGTTGTGTTGATTACCTTGCGCGTGTGACGGCAAGCAGAAATGAAAAATGTGAGACATCATGGACACTAATGGACACTAAAGTTAAACCCAGGAAATCGCTCGAGCCCGAAGCCGACATCGGGCGCGAAACCCGGCTCGAGCTCTACCGGCTGCAGCTCGAGCTGCGCTATTGCGAGAAGCGCGCCTACGATCTGTTTCTGCAAAACTTGATCAAGGGCACCAGCCACCTTTCACTCGGCCAGGAGGCGATCGCCGCCGCATTCGGCGTCGCGATGCGCCCCGATGACTGGACGTTTTGCACGTACCGCGGCCATGCGCACACGCTCGCGCGCGGCGCGTCGATGGAGGGTGTGTTGGGCGAGCTGATGGGGCGCCAGTGCGGGCTGTTGGGCGGCAAGGGCGGATCGATGCACCTCACCGATGTCGAAAAAGGCGTCATGGGCTCGTACGCGATTAT
>JBKJZR010000235.1:0-11079 GCA_046715035.1 Burkholderiales bacterium
GCTTGGTGATCAGGCCGACCAGCATGATGAGTCCGACCTGGCTGTATACGTTGAGGGTTCCGCCCGAGCCTTTCCATAGATCGAGCAGGAACAGCGCGCCGAGCGCTCCAGTCATCGCGAGCGGCACAGTGAGCATGATGACGAAGGGGCTCACGAAGCTCTCGAACTGCGCCGCCAGCACGAGGTAAACAAAAAACAGTGCGAGCACGAAAATCAGCACGAGCTGCTGGCCGCCCTCGCGGTATTCCCGCGACTGCCCGTCGAGCGTGGTCTGCGCATTCGGGCCGAGTTCCTCCGCAGCAGCCTGCTCGAGGAAACCGAGCGCCTCGCCCAGCGTGTAACCCGGGGCGATGTTCGCCGAGATAATCGCCGCACGCTGCCGATTGAAGTGGTTGAGCTCCTTCGGCGCCACGGTTTCGCGCAGCCTGACCAGATTCGACAGCTGCACCAGGTTGCCGTCCTTCGCCCGCACGAAGATCGATGTCAGGTCGGTCGGCTGGCGCCGCTCCTGGTCCTCGAGACGCAGGATGACGTCGTACTGCTTGCCCTCCTGCTTGAATCGCGTCACCTGGCGGCCGCCCAGCAGGGTTTCGAGCGTGCGGCCGATCGCGCTCGTATCGGCGCCCACCGCCGCCACCTTGTCGCGGTCCACGTCCACGGCGAGCTGCGGCTTGTTGAGCTTCAGATCGGTATCGAGATTGGCGAGCCCCGGATACTGCCTGGCGCGGGCGAGGACCTTGTCGACCATGCGTTCCAGCTCCTCGTAGGTCGGCCCCTGGATGACGAACTGCACGGGCGGATTGCGGAAATTCTGGCCCAGCGAAGGCGGATTGATCGGGAACGCGAGCACACCCGGCATTTCACCGAACATGCGCGGCGCGAGCGATTTGGTGATGTCGATCTGGCTGCGCGTGCGCTCGTCCCACGGCTTCAGACGCACGAACGAGATCGCCGAATTGACCGGGTTCGGCCGGTCGAGCCCGGGCGCCACTGACACGAAATAGCTGATGATCTCGGGGACCTCGCTGTACATTTTTTCCCAGACCTTGGCGTAAGTGTCGGTGTAGTCCATCGTCGCGCCATCGGGGGCGACCAGCACGCCGATGAAAAAGCCGCGATCCTCGAGAGGCGACAGCTCCGACTTCAGCTTGTAGCCCAGCCCGGTCATCGTAGCGAGCACGAGCACGTAGCCGATCATCACCCAGCCGCGGCGGCCCAGCACCCGCGTCAGCGAAACGCGATAGCCCCGGTTGAGCGCGATGAAAAAGCGCTCGCTCGCGTTGTAGAGCGCCCCATGACGCGCCTGGTGCCTGAGCAGCTTCGAGCACATCATCGGCGTCAGGGTGAGCGACACGAAGCCCGACACCAGCACCGCCATCGCCACGGTCAGCGCAAATTCAGTGAAGAGCTTGCCGGTGTTGCCCGTCGAGAATACGAGCGGCATGAACACAGCGGCGAGGGTGATCGTCATCGCCATTACCGCGAAGGCAATCTCCCGGCTCCCCAGGATCGCCGCCTTGAACGGCTGCATGCCGTCCTCGATATGGCGGTGGATGTTCTCGAGCACGACGATCGCGTCATCCACGACGAGCCCGATTGCGAGCACGATACCGAGCAGGGTCAGGATGTTGATCGTATAGCCGAACACCCAGAGGAAAAAGAACGTACCGACGAGCGACACCGGGATCGTCACGAACGGGATCAGGGTGGAGCGCACCGAACGCAGAAACAGGAAGATCATCAGCGTCACCAGCACCATCGCCTCGACGATGGTGCGGAATACCGCCCTGATCGAGGCCTCGATGAAGACCGAGCTGTCGAAAGCAACCTGCAGCTTCATGCCCTCGGGCAGGCTCGCCACAATGCGCGGGACTTGCGCTTTCACCGCCTGCGCAACCGCCAGCGTGTTAGCGGTGGATTGCTTGACGATGCCCAGCCCCACCGCCGCGTTGCCGTTGACGCGCAACCGGTTGCGCTCGTCCTGCGCACCGATCTCGGCGCGGCCGACGTCCTTCAAACGCACCGGGTAGCCGCGCGACTCGGTGATGATCATGTTGTTGAACTGCTCGGGATTACGCAAGTCGGTCTCGGTCAGCACCGTGAACTCGCGGCTCGAGCTCTCGATACGCCCGGAAGGGACCTCGAGATTCTCGCGGCGCAGCGCATTCTCGATATCGACGGGCGTGAGCCCGAAGCCCGCCAGACGGTCACGATCGATCCACAGGCGCATCGCGTATTTCCGCTCGCCGCCGATGATGACGCTGGCGACGCCCGGCAGCGCCTTAAGGCTGTCCGCGACGAACCGGTCGGCATAATCGGTGATGAACAGCGGCGTGTGCCTCTCGCTGGAGAATGCGAGCCAGATGATCGCCTGCGCATCCGCCTCGATTTTCTGCACGATCGGCTCGTCCACCTCATCCGGCAGGCGGCCGCGCACGCGCGCGACGCGGTCGCGCACGTCGTTGGCCGCCGTGTCGGGTTCGCGTTCGGGGACGAACTCGATCGAAATCGTGCTCACCTCCTCGCGCGAGATCGACTTTATCGTGCGCACTCCCTCGATTCCCGACAGCGAATCCTCGAGCGGCTGCGTCACCTGGGATTCGATGACCTGCGGCGAAGCGCCCGTGTACACCGTGCGCACCGACACCACCGGCGTGTCGATCTTCGGGTACTCGCGTACCGACAGGCGTTGGAAGGCGATCACGCCGAGTAGGATGATCACCAGGCTCATGACCGTCGCCAGCACGGGCCGGCGGATGGACAGTTCAGGGAGGAACACTGGAAATCTTAAATGATGAATGCGGAATGATGAATGATGAATGCCCGTTACCGGGCGGCGGCTTTTCTTCGCTTTACGGTCCTGACGCTCGCGACAAGTATGGACGTGAGCTCATCTGTTTCACTTAGCAGCACGACACTGCCAACAATACTATTCGCCGGTTGTGATTCCACCAGCAATTCGAGCCAATATCGCGTTTCCTCGAGTTCCTGTAACGACCCTTCTATCTTGCTGACGAAATCGGCGACTGACTTTGCTCGCATCGCTTCACGATACTGCGCCCCAACCGAGGTTCCGGACCTCAGTAACTGCCGTCCGAGTATCTGGTTTGCCGCCGACTTCGGCAACCGTGAAAAAAGCTCGATGATCGCCAGCGCGAACCGCTTAGTCCTTATAGCCAAATCCGCGCCGCGCGAGGCACCCATCATCCCGTCCCGCATTCATCATTCCGCATTCATAATTTTGTGGCCGGCACCCTGTCCGGCAATACCTTTACCAGCACGCCGTCCTGCAGCTTGAGCTGCCCGTCGGTCACGACCACATCGTCCGGGCGCAATCCCTTGACGATCTCCACTTCGCCGGGGTTGCGGCTGCCGATCTCGATCGGCGTGAGCACGGCCTTGCCATCGACCACGCGGAAGACGAAGTTCTTGCCGCTGCGCGGCACCAGCGCCTGCTCGGGCATGAGGATCGCGTTTTCGCGCGCGCCCAGCGACAGACTCACGCGCGCGAACATGCCGGGCCGCAGCCGGGCGCCCGGATTGGGTATGCGCGCGCGCAGCATCACGGTGCGGGTCTTGTCATCGAGCGCGGTGTCGATCGCAAACACGCGGCCCGTAAACCGCTCGCCCGCGAACGCGTCGACGCGCACGTGGACCTGCTGGTCCTTGCGGAACTGGCCGATGTAGATCTCGGGAATACGGAAATCGAGCTTCACCGTGTCGATCGCGTCGAGACGCACCAGGTCTTCGCCCGCCCTGACGTAGGCGCCCGGACTTACGGAGCGCAGGCCGGTAATTCCCGCGAACGGCGCGCGCACTTCCATTTTAGCGAGCCGCACCTCGTCCTCGCGCTTGCGCGCACTCGCCTTGCGGTAGCCTTCGCGCACGTCGTCCAGCGCCTGCTGGCTGATGAAATTCTTCTTGAACAGCTCTTCAGAGCGCTCGGCGCGCGTCTGCGCAAGGCGCACATCGGAGGTGCTGGCGGCGAGCTGCGCCTGGACCTCGGCCGAATCCAGTTCGACCAAACGCGCACCCTTGGCAACCGCCTGGCCCTCGTTGAAAAGGATCGCCTGCACCCGGCCGGCCACTTCGGGTCGGATCATCACCGACTCGTTGGCGAGCAACGAACCGACCGCGCTAACCTCATGGGTCACGGTGCCCACTTTCACGGGAACTGCTTTCACCGGCATCGCCGGCGGCGCGCCGGGCCCTTTGCCTTTCGGGTCCTGCGCCGCAGCCGTCAGCGCAAGCAGCAAAGCCACCGCGCCGGCCGCGCAGCGCGCGCGTCCGCAATCCATCATCGCATTGAGCATTTCTCGGTCGGGAATACCGCGGAATCGCTTATTTTACCGGGCTTCATGCAACTGCGTTACCTCGCTCGACCCTCACCCCCCACCCCTTGCCCGGAGGGCGAGGGGTGACCTTCGACGGGGCTCAGGCCAAGCATCGAGCGAACCCAACTCTCGCCCGGTTTCGTAATGTTCAATATGTGCGAACAGCCGCAAAAGATAGAAAAGCGCTGCAGAACGGCACGTCAGCCCCGTGCGGTAAAACCGTGCCTGCACGCTGCCGTGCGCCTCGAATGTTAGTGCGGCAGCAAGACCGATGGTTCAATACGCGCTCACCCCGGTGCGTCACGCCGCCAGTACGCCGGCGAACATGTCGCGATCGACGTTGCCACCCGACAGGACGACCGCGATGCGGCGGCCGTGGTTGCGGCTGCGCTCCTGCAGCGCCGCCGCAAGCGGCGCGGCGCCCGCGCCTTCCGCGACGCAGTGCGTCGCCGTGAAGTAAAGCCGCATGGCCGCCGCGACTTCGGCATCGGTCACTTCAAGCACGCGCGCCGCGCCGCCCCAGATCATGCGCAGCGCAGCGTCGTCGGGCACGCGGCATGCCATGCCGTCCGCGAGATCGGTGGTTACCGCGTGCTCGACGTGCCGGCGCTGCTCGAACGAATGCTTGTACGCCGGCGCATGCGCGGACACGACCCCCACGATCTCGACGCGCGCGCCCAGCGCATCGCGCGCCGCGATCATGCCGCTGATCCCCGAGCCCTGACCGATCGGCACGTAGATCGTCGCCAGGTCGTCCACGGCGCGCAGCAACTCGAGGCTGTAACTCGCTACGCCGCGCACGAGGTCGGGATGAAATGCCGGGATAATGTGGAGATCACGCTCGGCGGCGAGCAGCCCCGCGTGTTCGCGCGCCTCCTGAAAATCGGTGCCGTGCTCGATCAATTCCACGCCGAGTGCACGCATCGCCGCATTTTTTTCGCGACTGTTGCCGTGCGGCACCACTATCGTCGCGGGAATGCCGGCGCGGCGCGCGGCGAAGCCCACCGACTGCCCGTGATTGCCGCGCGTCGCCGATATCACCCCTGCGGGCCGCGGGCCGCGGGCTGCGAGCTCGTGAAAATAGACGAGTCCGCCGCGCACCTTGAACGCCCCGGTCGGCGTGAAGTTCTCGTGCTTGACCCAGACCTCGGCGCCGAGCTCCGTGCCGAGCAGTGGCCACGCATACTGCGGCGTCGGCGCCAGCGTTCGATAGACGATGGCCGCCGCGCGTTCGAGATCTTCCCTGGTGAAACGAAACGCGTCAGTCATTGGCGCCCGGCGTTATGCGCGATCGGCTCGGCCGGTACGGTGAATTCGCTGAACGTGACGACACCTGGACTCCCGATGATTGCTGCCTCGCGCTTGACGCCCAGTATACCGTCGACCCTGGGGACCGAGATGCGAGGGCAAGACGCCGCGCCGAGCTATTTCGATCGGCGCGCTGATGGCTCATAATGACCCTCCAACAAATACGCTTGAGGGGCCGCCGGCGCGCACTGCAGTTCCGCGGCTCTTCACCCCAGGGGAGTGATCGGCATGAAAGCGCCGCCATTTGCCTATGTTCAGGCAAAGTCGCTGGCCGAGGTTTTCGAGTTGCTCGAAACCCACGGCGATGGCGCGCGGCTTCTCGCCGGCGGCCAGAGCCTGCTGGCCACGCTCAACCTGCGCCTGTCCTCCCCCGAGCTGCTGATCGATATCACGCGCATCCCCGGGCTGACCGGAATCAAGGTCGGCAACAGCGCCATCAGCATCGGCGCCCTGACCACGCACGCCGAGATCGAGCGCTCCGCGGAAATCGCCCGCCTGGCGCCGATGCTCGCGGCTGCGGCGCCCCATATCGCCCACGTTGCGATCCGCAACGTAGGCACGTTCGGCGGCAGTATCGCCATGGCCGATCCCGCAGCCGAATGGCCCGCGTGCTGCGTCGCGCTCGATGCCGAGTTCCTGATCGCAGCCAAAACCGGCCGCCGCCGCGTCAAGGCACGCGATTTCTTTCAGGGCTTGTATACGACGGCCCTGCAGCCGACCGAAGTCCTGACGGGTGTGGAAATACCCATTCCAGGACCCGCATACCGCAGCACGTTCCTCGAGCTTACGCGCCGCCGCGGCGATTATGCGATCGTGGGCATTGCGGCCATCGCGAAAAACACTCACGGCACATTATCCGACGTGCGGCTCGCCTACTTCGGCGTTGGCCAGACGCCGCTATCCGCGCCAACGGTGATGGCCGTGGTCGAAGGCAAACCTGTTTCCCCGGAGGTAATCGCCGCAGCCGCGCACGCAGTGGCGAGTGACCTCGATCCCGACGGAGATTCCGACACGACCTCCGCGACCAAGCTGTATCTTGCTGGTGTAATCACCGGCCGCGCGCTCGCGGCCCTGGTTGCCTGACTATGAGCGTAAAGCCTATGGATCTATCCGTTGAGACGACGCTGGTCGTCAACGGCGCCACCGTGACGCGCCGCATCCAGGCGCGGCAGCATCTGATCGACTTTCTGCGCGAAGAACTGGGTCTGACGGGATCCCACGTAGGCTGCGAGCACGGCGTGTGCGGCGCCTGCACTGTTCGCGTTGATGGACAAATCGTACGCGGCTGCCTCATGCTCGCGGCGCAGGCCGGCGGCAGGCGGGTCGATACCATCGAAGGCTTGTCCGATTCGGAGGAGCTCAAGCCGCTGCAGGAAGCTTTTCACCGGCGCAACGCCCTGCAGTGCGGATTCTGCACGCCCGGCATGCTGATCGCCGCGCAGGACATCGTCGTCAATCACCCTGCTGCGACGCGTGAGCAGATACGCGAACATCTGTCCGGCAATTATTGCCGCTGCACCGGCTATCACGCGATCGTCGATGCAGTGGAATCGGTTCTGAAAACCAACAACTCGCAACCCGTGTGACCGCAGAGGCCTTCGTCAGGAAGCGCAGATGAACGCTAAGGTCGACGCCACAAGCGCGGCAGACGCCACCTACATCGGCCAGAGCCCGCCGCGTCCGAATGCCAAGCGCCTGCTGCAGGGGCGCGGCACGTTCGTCGACGATCTGCGCCTGCCGCGGCTGGCGCACGTCGTCTTCCTGCGCAGCCCGCACGCGCATGCACGCATCAAGCGGCTTGATTTCGCCGGGGCACGCGCCATGCCGGGCGTGGTGGCCATCGCGGACGGCCGTCGCGTCGCCGAGTACTGCAAGCCGTGGGTCGCGGTGCTGGGTCACCTGAAAGGCATCAAGTCGCCGCCCCAGCATGCAATTGCGATCGAGCGCGCCTGCTGGGCGGGCGAGGCGGTCGCGGCAGTGGTCGCTGAAACCCGCGCGCAGGCGGAAGATGCCGCCGAGAGAATCGAAGTCGAGTGGGAACCGCTGCCGGTCGTCGTCGACATGGAGGATGCGCTCTCCGGCAGGTACGTGATCCACCCCGGGTTCGAGGACAACATCTGCTTCAAACGCGAACTCGATACAGGCGAGGTCGATGCCGCCTTCGCCGGGGCTGATGTCGTCGTCGAGGAAACGTTCGAATTCGGCCGCCATACGGGCGTCACGCTCGAAGGCCGCGCACTGCTCGCCGACTACAACGCGGCCGAGAACGCGCTCACGGTCTACCATTCGACGCAGGCGCCGCACATGATGCAGGACATCTTTTCGCGGCATCTGGACTTGCCGGAAGCCAATGTGCGCGTGATCGCGAAAGACGTCGGCGGCTCCTTCGGCATTAAGGTCCACGTCTATCCGGACGAAATGGCGACCGCCGCGTTGTCGGTAATGCTGCGCCGCCCGGTGAAGTTCATTGCCGACCGCCTGGAATCCTTTCTCACCGATATCCACGCACGAGAGCACAAGGCAAAGATACGCCTGGCTTGCACTAACGCCGGCGAAATCCTCGCGTTCGATCTCGACGACATCACGAGCATCGGCCCCTATTCCGTTTACCCGCGCACGAGCGGCATAGAGGGCAACCAGGTGGTCAATCTGACCGGCGGGCCTTACCGGCACAAACACTACCGCGCACGGCTCAATGTCGTGTTCACCAACAAGAACGTGACATGCCAGTACCGTGCAGTCGGCCATCCGATTGCCGTGGCGCTGACCGAGGGCATCGTCGATCTCGCCGCCGAGAAACTCGGCATCGATCCGGTCGAGTTCCGCCGCCGCAATCTCATTCCCGACAATGCTTATCCGTATACGTCGGCCTCGGGCATGAAGTTCGAGAAACTGTCGCACGAGCAGGCGCTGGACAAGCTGCTCAAGCTCATGGATTACGACCGGCTGCGCGCCGAGCAGGCCGAGTTGCGCAAAAAGGGCGTCTACCGCGGCATCGGACTGGCGGCAATGATCGAGGTCACCAACCCCTCCCCTGCGTTTTACGGCGTGGGCGGCGCGCGCATCTCGTCGCAGGACGGCGCCACCCTGCGCCTCGAGCCGACCGGCATGGTGACATGCATGGTCAGCGTCACCGAACAGGGGCAAGGCACCGAAGGCATCTTCGCGCAGATCGCGGCCACGGCGGTCGGCGTATCCATGGATCAGGTGCGTATCGTAACCGGCGACACCGGGATCACCCCGTACGGCGGCGGCACGTGGGCCTCCCGCGGCGCAGGCATCGGCGGCGAAGCGGTGCTACAGGCGGGCAAGGCTCTGCGCGCCGGCATCCTCGAAGTGGCCGCGGCGATCCTGCAGTCCGGCGGCGAGATGCTCGACGTGCGCAACAATGATGTCGTCGATACGCGCACCGGTGAAGTCAAACTCAGTTTGACGGAGCTTGGCCGCGTCGCGTACTTCCGGCCTGACACTCTGCCGCTCGATTTTCAGTCCGAGCTGATGGTGACGCGCCATTACACGCCGCGCGGGTATGGCTTCGCTTTCACCAACGGTTTCCAGGCGTCGCTGGTCGAAGTGGACGTCGAGACCGGGTTCGTCCAGTTGCTCAAGCACTGGTGCGTCGAAGACTGCGGCACCATCATCAACCCGCTGCTGGTGGACGAGCAGATACGCGGCGGCGTGGTGCAAGGCATCGGCGCGGCGCTGTTCGAGCAATGCAACTACAGCCCGGAAGGCCAGTTGCTCAACGGCAACATGGCCGAGTACCTGGTGCCAATGGCGGGCGAGATGCCCGACATCGTGATCGGGCACGTGGTCACGCCGACGCTCACCTCCGAGTTGGGCGCCAAAGGCGCGGGCGAAGCAGGCACCGCCGGCGCCCCGGGCGCGGTGATGAATGCGATCAATGACGCGCTGCGACCTTTCAAAGCACGGGTGACCGCGCAGCCGGCCACGCCGGAACGCATCCTCAAAGCGCTCGGCAAGGTCTAGCCATTGCGGGTTTCCTAAGCAGTTCCGGGAATCTTAAACAAACGAAAACGCCTTCATCCGTCATTCCGGGGAAAAGCCGGACTCCGGGCAAAGATGCTTGGATGCCAGCGTACTCTGGCATGACGACCGGCTACCCACCGCGTGACGCTGTGCCTAATTTCGATCCCATCGTATTTGGACAAATATTTGCGCATCGCAATGTCGTAGCGCGCGGTGCTAAATTGCATTACGTCGTAGGCGGCAACGGCGACCCGGTGCTGCTTGTCCCCGGTTGGCCCCAATCGTGGTATGCGTGGCGTTACGTAATGCCTCTGCTTGCAAAGAATTACCGCGTCATCGCGATGGACCCGCCGGGTCTGGGCGATTCGGGAAAGCCGAAAGCCTACGATACCGCGTCGATCGCCGAATACGTAGACGGATTTCTCGACGCGCTGAAACTCGACCGTGTCGATTTCGTCGGTCACGATATCGGCGCGTGGATCGGCTACGCGCTGGCGGCGCGGCACGGCGAGCGCGTGCGCCGGCTCGCGCTGATCGACGCTGCGATTCCCGGCATCGCGCCCGCCGACGCCTACGCGCTCACGCCCGAGCGCGTGAGTAAGACTTGGCACTTCTACTTTAACGCTCTGCCCGATCTGCCCGAAGCCCTCGTCGCCGGTTGCGAGCGAGTGTTCCTGTCCTGGCTGTTCAATTCCCGCTCGCACAACAAAACCGCGATCGATGACGCCGCGATCGATGAATACGTACGCATCTACTCGGCACCGGGCGCGCTGCGCTCGGGATTTGCATACTACCGCGCGATTTTCGAATCGATTGCGCAGAACCGCGAGACGGCAGCGAACAATCTGCCAATGCCGGTGCTCGCGATCGGCGGAGAACAGTGGCTGGGACCGCTGATGCAGAAGATGGTCGAACCGGTCGCCGAAAAGCTGCGCACCGAAGTGATTCCGGGCAGTGGCCATTTCGTTCCCGAAGAAGCGCCGGAGGCTACGGCCCGCCTCTTGCAAAAGTTCTTCAGCGAACCTTGATGGATCAGGCTAGTGTCCTGACACGGAGTATTCGCAACATGCCCTCCCCTTCAAGGGGAGGGTCAGGGGGGGTCAGGGTGGGGATGGGGTGTGCGCTACAGAACCCCATCCCCCTCCCAACCTCCCCTTGGAGGGGGAGGAGCTTCAACTTTCCGGCGCCGATGCCGTGGCGGCTCTTAATGTTTCGAAACTTCTGATTCTCAGGACTAGGCACGCACTGCTCTGGCGCGCGTCCGGGCTGAACGTGGTGTAGGGCTACGCGCCCCGCCGGAACGCGCATAAAAAGGGAACCGATAGGGGTCGAGAAGAGCGTACGCTCTCCCCGCCCTGCGAACCGTGCGTGCGGTTCTCCCGCACACGGCTCTCCAGTGGGTGGTTTCCTCATCGCGATCGGCTTGCCGATACATGGGCCTCGGCCA
>JBKJZR010000236.1:0-5971 GCA_046715035.1 Burkholderiales bacterium
TCATGATGCCGTAAGGCTCGGGCAACGACAGTGCATCCGTCGAAATCACGTAATCGCCCGGGACACGCGCCTGCGCAACCAGGGTATACAGCAGGATATCGTCCATCACGAAGGCGACTGCGCGTCCGGTCTCGACCATCTGGAAAGCTTCCGGATGTCCGTTCGCCGGAATGATATTCATGCCCATGTTTTTGGCCGTGTTGAGCTCGGTCGCCTGCTTGATGTTCGTCGTGCCCGAGGTCGACACGATAGTCTTGCCCTTCAGGTCTTCCACGGATTTTATGTTGGACGCTTTCTTGCTTACGTACCGGGTCGCCGTCAGGAAATGCGAAATCGTGAAGGAGACCTGTTTTTGGCGCTCCAGGTTATTGGTCGTCGATCCGCATTCGAGGTCGATAGTGCCGTTGGCCATCAGCGGGATCCGGTTCGCCGAGGTTATGAGCTGGTATTTGACCTCCAGCTTGGGCATTTTAAGCTCAGTTTTCACGGCGTCGACGATGCGTAGGCACAAGTCAACCGCATAGCCAACCGGCTGCTGCTTGTCATCATAGTACGAGAACGGAATGGACGCGTCGCGATGGCCGATCGTGATCGACCCGGTGTCTTTGATTTTCTTGAGTGTGCCGGTCAACTCCTGCGCGGCTGCCGGAGTGGCGCAGACGGCACAAGCGACCAATGTCATTAACAGCTTCGAAGTACAGCTCATAAAGCTCTCCCGAAATGTGCGATTGGAGGCGCGCTCTGCCAGCGTTAGTGCCGTAAATCATTGAACGACCGCGCCAATCTAGCCTAACAGCCCATGCTTGTCCAGTGCTGAAAGGCGGCGTCAAAACGTTTTTCCTGCAAGCGATCGCCGGACATTTCGGAGCCTGGCTTTACGCGGACCCGCGAAAGCTTTGCAGAGCATCGGCGTGCGCGGACGATCGTTTGGCATTAACGTTCGAGCACCGGTGGCGGCTGACAGTGGGATGCTAACATCGCCGACGCTCGGCAGATTCCGGGAGCACGCGATGAAAGTCGGGTTCATAGGGTTGGGTCAAATGGGCAGGGGCATGGCCACGCGGCTGCTCGACGCGGGGCACGCGCTGACGGTCTACAACCGCACCGCGTCTGCGGCGAAGCCCTTCGCTGCAAAGGGGGCGACGGTCGCAAACGCGCCGGCGGAGGCGCTCGATGCCGAGGTCGTCGTCACCATGCTCGCTGACGACGCGGCGATCGAAGCAGTGTGGGTGACTTCGCGCCTGGCAGAACAAATGCCGCGTGACGCCGCCCACCTGAATATGGCTTCCGTCAGCCTGGCGATGGCCCGACGAATGTCCGAACGCCATCGGACTGCGGGCAGCGACTACGTATCGGCACCGGTATTCGGGCGGCCGCCCGCCGCCGCGCAGGGCCAGCTCGATATCGTTGCAGCAGGATCCGACGCTGCCATCGCGCGCTGCAAGCCGCTGTTCGACGTCCTGGGCAGGCAGACCTTCATCGTGGGCAGCGAGCCCTATAAAGCGAACATTGTAAAAATCGCGCGTAATTTCCTGCTGGCAACGGTCATTGAAAGTCTCGGCGAAGCGCTGGCACTGGTGCGAAAATCGGCAGTCGACCCGGCTACTTTTCTCGACATTATTACGAGCACTTCATTCAGCGCTCCCGCATACAAGAACTATGGCCGCATGATCGTGGACCGCAACTTCGAGCCCGCGACATTCGTGCTGAGGCTCGGCCTCAAGGACGTGGAGCTCGCGCTCGAGGCGGGCGGCGATACGCAGGTACCTATGCCCATGGCAGCGGCGATCAGGGAGCAGCACGTGGCCGCGGTGGCACGCGGTCTCGGCGAGAAAGACTGGGCTGCGCTCGCGGACTATATCGCAGAGCGCGCGGGACTTTCACCGGATCCCGCGCAAGCTTGATGGCGCTACCTTGCTACGCAGGGGCTGCTGGCCCCTCGGGCGCGTTACGGACGCTTCGCCTGACGCCGCTGCGGCAGGGCGTTCGCATGCACTCGCATACCTCGGAGCAACCAGGCACTGGGGCTGCTTTAGCGCCGTGCAGGGCCGGTTTGCCAACAAAAAGGCCGCGGCATAGCCGCGGCCCTGACCGAATCTTCCTGGCGCGCGGCTCAGTCGGCGTAGACCCCCGCTTTCTTGATGATGGGCCCCCATTTGTCGATTTCCGACTTCAGCAGGTTGCGCAGCGATTCCGGATTCGCTTTGCTGATCGGCGCGGGCTCGGCGCCCAGATCGGCGAGACGCGCCTTGAACGTCGCATCCTGGACCGCGGCCTGGAGCGCGCCAACCAGTCTGTCGACCACCGGTTTGGGGGTTCCTTTCGGCACATACAGCCCATGCCACACCACGACCTCGAATTTCGGCAGGCCCTGCTCGGAGAGCGGCGCGAGGTCTTTCAGTGATGCCACGCGCTGCCGGCTGGTCACGCCGTAGGCTTTTACCGTGCCCGCCTTGATCTGCTGAGTCGTGTTGGTGGTCTGATCGCACATCAGGTCGACCTGTCCGCCGATCAAATCCGTCATCGCGGGCGCAGTGCCCTTGTAGGATATGGTCGTCAGGTCCGCCTCGATCTGACTCATGAAAAGCAGGCCGCACAGGTGCGACGCGGCGCCCAGACCCGCGTTCGCGTAATTGAGCTTGGCCTTGTTCTCTTTGATGTAGGCAAGCAGCTCCTTGAAGTTATTGGGCGGCAGGCCCTTCTTGCCCAAGAGCGTCATCGGGACGTCGGCGACCTGCCCGATGTATTCGAAGTCTGCAAGTGTGTCGTAGGGCAGCTTGCGATAGAGCGCTGGTGCGGTCGACATGCCGATGTGGTGCAGCAGCACGGTATAGCCATCGGGTTTCGATTTGGCAGCCTTGTTGACACCGATCGTGCCGCCCGCCCCGCCGACGTTCTCGACGATGACCTGCTGTTTGAGTATGCTCGTGAGCGCGACTCCCAGATTGCGGGCCAGGGTATCGGTGGGCCCGCCGGCGGTGAACGGCACGACCAGGGTAATGCCTTTGGCGGGATAGTCCTGGGCGCTTGCACCGGCCCAGACCAGCAGCGTAAGCAATGGGACAAGATGTTTCGCTTTCATCGACATTCGAATCTCCTTTCAGGTTTCGCCAGCGCGCGGCGATTGCAGCGACCCGCCCCTGCACTTGTCCGACCGCTCGCCTGGATGCACCGGCAGTCTGAACGTTAAATAATCTTACGCCATTCGGGGGTCTCGGTCTTTACGGTTACTCAACGCGCACCGTTTCGCCACGTTGACCGTCCGCGCGCGGCTGGACAAGAAACGCCTCGATGCTGCGCGCCAGGCGCTGCGGCTGGTCGTGATGGATCATGTGGCCGCAATTCTCCAGCACGACCTCCCGAAAATCCGCGAAAGCCGCCTTGCGTTCGGCGAGCTGCCCTGCGTCGTCGCTGCGCCAGCCGGTCGCTTTGGAATCGTGCCCGGCGATCCATAGCACCGGCGCGCTCACGCGCCGCCAGCAGGCCATCACTTCATCGATGCGATTGAGCACCGGATTCGCCATGCGATGCTTGGGGTCACTGCGCAGGATGACTTCGCCGGGTGCCGTCTGCTTGGCCCAGTGCTGGGCGAGAAAGCGCGCCATGTCGTCCGTGAGCCGTCGATTGTTTTTCTGCAGGCGCGCGGCGACCGCTTCCAACGAGGCATACGGCCTGAACGCGGGCGCCTCGTGCTGTTCATTCAACCACCGCTCGTAGCGCGCGGGCGCCATGTCCGGGGTCGTGCGCGCCGCGCCAAAGCCCTCCATGGACACGAGCTTCGCGACGCGCTGAGGGCGCACGCCGGCGTAGGTGCATGCGACATTGCCGCCCATGCTGTGGCCGACAAGATTGACGGGCGTATCGGGCTGGTAGATGCCGAGCAGCGCGTCGAGATCCGCGTAGTAGTCAGGGAACCAGTAGCCGTCGCGCGCCCATTCCGTCAGACCGAACCCGCGCCAGTCGGGCGCGATGACGTACCACTTGCGCGCGAACGCATCGACCAGAAACTGAAACGATGCCGACACATCCATCCAGCCGTGGAGGATAAACATGCGCGGCGATTCCGGCTCGCCCCACGTCCGCACGTGATAGCGCAGGTGCCGTATCGTGTGGATGTGCGACTGGCTCGGCTTCATGGCCGACTCATCATTTCCGCATTCCTCTTCTGCGTCATTCCTGCGCCATCTCCGATGTGACTACGCGCTGGCTGCGCATGGCCAGCCATGACAACAATCCCAGGCTGAGCGCGATCATGAGCATGCCGGCAATTTCGATTCGGTGCGGCTGTTCGCCGTAGTGCAGCTTTGCCAGCAGCACGCCGAGCGCAGGAACGGCCATCAGGCTGAGGCTGGCGATCCCGGCCGGCAGATGTCTGAGGATGTAGAGCCAAAGCACCCAGCCGGCAACGGTTCCAAGCACGGTGTTGTAGCCGAGCACGAGCACAAAATGCCAGTTCCATGCGGTCGGTTGCGAAGGGACCAGCCACGCGATGCCCCACAGGGCAAGTCCGCCAAACAGCATCTGCCATGCGGTTACCGCCAACAAGTCGAAGTCGCCTTCATTGCGCCACTTTTTTACGATCACCGCGCTTATCGCCCAGCTGACTCCTGCCAGCACTGCATACACGCGGCTCGCCACGCTGCCCGAGAGATTCCATGGCTCGAGCACGAGGGTCAATCCCACGGCTGCAAGCGCGATCGCCACCCATTGCAGGCCGCGGATGCGCTCGCCGAGGACCGGCCACGCGAGCAGCAGCGTCCAGAACGGCATCGTGTATACCAGAACGGCGGATTTGCCGACAGCGCCCGCCAGCAGTGCCCAGTTGGTCAGGCTCACAAAACCGGTGGTCTGGAACAGCCCGAGGACGAGCAGCCGCAGCGGCGCGACCGGCCGCAACGGCTTTTTCATCCACAGCATCGCCGCGAACATCAGCAGCGCGCCGGGCACGCAGCGCAGCGAAGTCGAACGGCGCCGAGTAGCGCAACCCTTCCTTCATGGTGATCCAGGTGTAGGCGCAGATCAGCGACAATAAGCACAATGCACCGATGGCGGAGCGCGGGGACTGCGCCAGCGGTTTCGAACTCACAGGGGTGTCGGTCATCGTGCACAGGCGGGCGTCCGCCGGATTATCCGTTATTTCCACGGGAACCACATATGCCTCGCGTAATCCGTAAGTTGGCGTGCCGCGGTCTGGCGGGTGCGCTCGCGTTGCTCGTGCTTACGACGGCGCCCGGCGCCGCCGAACAGCAGGGTACCCGCGCGATGCGCGTGGAGCGCCCGCAAGCGAGCGACGCCCAGGCGCAGCGTTTCAACCGGGGTTTGCTGTGGCGGGTCGAAAAGCCGGGCAGCGAACCGAGTTATCTCTTCGGTACCGTCCACCTGGCCGACAAGCGCGTCACGGCACTCCCCGAAGCGGTCGCCAAAGCGCTCGATTCCGCGCGGTCGTTCACGATGGAGATAGCGCTCG
Source organism: Burkholderiales bacterium (assembly GCA_046715035.1). Lineage (GTDB taxonomy): Bacteria > Pseudomonadota > Gammaproteobacteria > Burkholderiales > SG8-41 > PALSA-1004. The sequence goes on from JBKJZR010000236.1 coordinate 5,468, forward strand.
ACCCGCCTAACTTGGCCGAGCTCGCCGCGCGCATGATGTTTGACGACGACCGCGATCTCGCGGCAGTGGCGGGTGACGAATTGTTCGGGAAAGTCGTGCCGCTCCTGGCAGGCCTGGGTGTACCACAGTCGCTCGCGCGCCGCTTCCGCCCGTGGGCCGCAATGCTGATGCTGGCGGTCCCGCCGCAGAATCCGCACGACGTACTCGATTACACACTGCATCGTATCGCGGCAGGTCAGAACAAAGCGTTGTACTACCTCGAAAGCGTGGAGGATCAGGTGGCTGCCTTCGAAAGCCTGTCAGTCGCGCAACAAGTCGCCCTGCTCAGACACGCGGTTGCAACGCATGACCAGCTGACCACTACGACCGACAAGCTGCTGGCCGCGTATCTACAGCGCGATCTCGGACGAATGTGGGAGCTCGGCGAAGAGAGCGTCCACGACCGCCCCGAGCTCAAGGCTCTCAACGCGATATTCGCGCAGCGGCTGCTTTTCGACCGCAATG
>JBKJZR010000237.1:0-20806 GCA_046715035.1 Burkholderiales bacterium
AGCAAAGGGTAGCCGGTCACCGGATACAGCCGATGGCCCGCCACGCTCGGCAAAACGGCTTGTACGTCCTCGGGAATGACGTCGCTGCGATCGTCCATGAACGCCCAGGCACGCGCAGCATTGAGCACCGCAAGGCCGGCACGCGGCGAGAGCCCGTTGACAAAATCGGAAGACTGTCTGGTATACCGGATAATTGCCTGCACATAATCGAGCAACGCCGGCGCCGTAAAGATCTGCCTGACCTTCGCCTGCAGATCCAGCAGATCAGACGTGGCGAGCGCCGGTTTCAATTCGGAAATCATGTCGCGGCGTTCGCGGCCTTCGAGCAGGGCACGTTCCGCGGCGGCATCCGGATAGCCCAGATGGATGCGCATCAGGAAACGGTCGAGTTGGGATTCTGGCAGCGGAAACGTGCCGACTTGATGTGAGGGGTTTTGTGTGGCGATGACGAAGAAGGGTTCCGGCAACGGACGTGTCTGTCCTTCGGTGGTCACCTGGTGCTCTTCCATCGCCTCGAGCAGCGCGCTCTGTGCCTTCGGTGTCGCGCGGTTCACTTCGTCGGCGAGGATTACCTGGGAGAATACCGGGCCGGGATGGAATTTGAATGCCGAGCTGTCGCGGTCGAAGATCGACACCCTGCAGCAACGCGCGCTCGGCGCCGGCATCCGGGTAGCCGAGCTCGATGCGCATCAAAAAGCGGTCGAGCTGCGATTCAGGCAGCGGAAAGGTGCCGATCTGATAGGAAGGATTCTGCGTGGCAATCACGAAAAAAGGCTGCGGCAGCGGCCGCGTTTCGCCCTCCGCGGTGACCTGGTGCTCTTCCATCGCCTCGAGCAGCGCGCTCTGCGTCTTGGGCGTCGCGCGGTTTACCTCATCGGCGAGGATCACATGCGCAAATATCGGACCGGGATGAAAGCGGAATGCGCTCGATTCGCGATCGAAAATCGACACGCCGAGGATGTCGGCGGGGAGCATGTCGCTGGTGAACTGGATGCGCTGGAACTGCAGACCCAGCGTTGCGGCAAGCGCATGGGCCAGCGTTGTTTTGCCGACGCCGGGAATATCCTCGATCAGTAAATGCCCGCGCGCGAGCAGGCACGCGACTGCCAGCCGGATCTGATGCTCCTTGCCAAGGATGATCTGGCCCACCTGGCGGATGACATTATCGAGATGTGCGTTCATCAAGCCCTTAATCTTACCTGATCGCGTTGCGTCCAATCGGCTAACATGCTGGACATTCTTTGTTTTTACCCCGCTTTGTCGAATACCGCGTTCATCAGTCATCCCGACTGCCTGCTGCACGACGCCGGGCCTGGTCATCCAGAGCGTGCCGCGCGCCTGCACGCGGTCAGCGATCAGCTCATCGCATCGGGTGTGCAGCCACATCTGTTGCAGATCGATGCGCCGCTCGTCACTCGATCGCAGCTCGAGCGCGTCCACGAAACAACCTATATTGCGGATATCGAGCGCCGCGCACCCCGCAGCGGCTACGTTCATCTCGATGCGGATACCGTGATGAATCCCCACACCCTGGCTGCGGCGAGGCGTGCTGCTGGCGCGGCGGTCGCGGCCACCGATATGGTGATGGCAGGCACGGCCGCGTCTGCATTCTGCAATGTGCGTCCGCCGGGACATCATGCGGGCCGTGCCTATGCCATGGGTTTCTGTTTTTTCAACAACGTCGCCGTCGCAGCTGCGCACGCTCTCGTGCACCATCGGCTCGAGCGCGTCGCCATCGTTGATTTCGACGTCCATCACGGCAATGGCACGGAGGACATTTTTGGCGACGATCCGCGCGTGCTGATGGTCTCCACGTTTCAGCATCCCTTCTATCCGTACAGCGGTGTAGTCGGCCGCTCGCCGCGCATGGTCAATGTGCCGCTGGCAGCGTACAGCGCCGGGCGCGAGTTTCGCGACGCGGTGGAAACTTACTGGCTACCCGCACTGGACGAATTCCGGCCCCAGCTATTGCTCGTGTCGGCGGGCTTCGATGCGCACCGCGAAGATGACATGGCGATGCTGCGACTGGTCGACGCCGACTATGCATGGGTCACGCACCGCCTCAGGGATGCCGCCGCCAAACACGCCGAGGGGCGCACCGTCTCGCTGCTCGAAGGGGGGTACGCGCTGCATGCGCTCGGGCGCAGCGCCAGCAGTCATATCAAGGCCTTGGCCGGTCTGTAGCGGGCCCGCAGCATAACCCACGCCGCGCAGGGCGCTGCAAACCTGCTTGGACAAAAAATGCACATTCCGGCAAGGCGTTGTAACATTAAGCTTACGTTCAATCTCCAGAGCGAGACGCCTCTGGATCACCACGGTTCGTATCCGCTCCGAGGAGGGCGGATGCCCGAATGTTCCAAGTCAGAAGCATACGCACTCAGCTGACGTTATTGGCACTGGCGGCAGCGGTGCCGCTGCTGTTGCTGGTAGCGCTTGGCATCGGGCGCCACTATGAGGCCGAACGCAACGACTTGAAGATACTTGCCTCAGCGCGCGCCCGTGAAGTCGCCGCCCGCGTGGACTCATTGCTGAGTAGCGTCGATAGCCTGCTGCTCGTCGTCAGCAAGACCCTGGGTGCGGGCCGCGCCGCAGATGGGGGAGACGACGACCTGTTGCGGTCGTTGAAGGCCGAATTTTCGCAATACGTCGACGATATCGTGGTGACGCCGGCCGCTGCAGTGCAAGCCATGTCCACAACCCTGTCATCCGCCGCCGGAGACGCGATTGTGCAGGGCGGCATCGCCGCCAGCACCCGCCACGGAGTGCTGACGGGAGGATCCAGCCCCAGGCTGATCGCCTTCAGGCGGACGGTCATGGGACCGGACGGCAATGCGCAAGCCGTTGTGTCGGTTGCAGTGCGGCTGGCGTACATCCAGGAATTGCTGTCGTTGAACGGGCTGCCCGCCCACTCGATCCTGACGGTGCTCGATCGGGATGGCGTAGTGTTGGCGCGCAGCGACGAACCTCAGCAATGGGTCGGCAAGAACATTCGCGACCGCCCGGTCGTCCAGCACATCCTGCAGCACAAGGACGGCGTCTACGAAAACGTCACGGCGGACGGCGTGCCGCGGCTCGCCGGCTTCGCGACCGCCCGCGGGGGGTGGGCCGTTGATGTGGGCATACCGACGCAGGCAGCGCTGGCGCCCGCGCGCTCGACGCTGATCGACGGTATCTGGCTGGCGCTGATGGGGCTCGCGATTTCGGCCTTACTGGCGATGCTGTTCGCGGCGCGCATATCCGGCCCGGTGAGGCGTCTAAAGCAGGATACGGCGATGCTTGTCGGTGGCGACCTGTCGCACCGCAGCCAGCTCGAGTCGCCGACCGAGGTCGGCCAGCTGGCGCGCGCATTCAACGAGATGGCAAGCGCGCTCGAATCGCGCGCCGCCGAGCGCGAGCAGTTGCTGACCCGCCTGCAATTGCAGCTCGACCGCATGCCGGTGGAGCAGGATGGCCGGTTCATCGGCATCATGTCGATGGCGCAGGACATCACCGAGAGAAGCCGCGCCGAAGCCGAGCTGCGCGAAAGCGAGGAACGTTATCGCTATCTGTTCGAATCGAATCCCCATCCGATGTGGATCCACGAAGTCAAGACGCTCAAGTTCCTGGCGGTGAATCAGGCGGCGATCGAGAGCTACGGCTATGCGCGCGAGGATTTCGACGCGATGACGATCAGGGATATCCATCCGCCGGAGGAGCTGGTGCGGTTCGATGGGGCGATCAGCAAACTCGACCCGACAAAAAATGCGGCGGGCATATGGCGCCACCGCAAGAAGGACGGCACAACAATAGACGTGGAGGTCGTCTCACACCCATTCCGGTTTGGCGAGCGGCCGGCGCGCCTGGTGCTTGCGAACGACGTTACGGAACGAGTGCGTTCCCAGCGCGCGCTCGAGGAGAGCGAGCACCGTTACCGGAATCTTTTCGACGTAACGCCACTGCCGATGTGGGTCCGCGACGAGGAAACACTGCGCTTCCTGGAGGTGAACGATGCAGCGGTGAAGGCCTACGATTACACGCGGGAGGAATTTCTGACGATGACGACCTGGGATATACGCCCGCCGGAGGATATCGAGCGCTACCGGCAGGTGCGGCTGCACAGGCATACGACCGGCGGGCAATCGCGGTCGATAGGCCGTCATCGCAGGAGGAATGGCGACGTCATGGACGTCGAGGTGATTTCGCACCCGGTCGTTCTTAACGGACGGGCGGCTCGGCTGACGGTCGTCAACGACATTACCGAGCGCCGGCGCGCCGAAGAGGCACTCAAGGACGCCGAGCGCAAGTACCGGATCCTGTTCGAGGATTCGCCCGACGGCGTGATGCTGGTCGATCCTGCCACGGGCGGCATCATCGAAGGCAATCAGGCGCTGCGTCAGATGCTGGGTTATGCAAAGGATGAGTTGTCGCGGCTGGTCATTGCCGATATCGAGGCGGCTGAGAGCGCGGCACAGACCCTGGCCCATATCGAGAAGGTCAAACGCGAGGGCAGTGACGAGTTCGAAACGCGATTGCGCACTCGATCCGGCGCAGCACTGGACGTATTTATACGCGTCAGGGTACTCTTCATCGGCAGCAAGATGCGCTTCATGACGGTGGTGCGCGACATCACGGAGCGCAAGCGCGCCGAAGAGGCCTTGCGCGCGAGCGAGCATCAGTTGCGGCTGGTGACTGACAATATCCCGGCGATGATCGCTTACCACGATGCCGGCCTCGTGTGCCGCTACGCCAATCGGCGCTACGACGCGTTCTACGGCATGGCCGAAGGCGAGTCCGTGGGCAGGCACCAGCAGGAGATCCTCGGCGAGCAGAACTACGCCCAAGCGCTGCCGTATCTGCGCAGATTCCTGGACGGCGAATCCCTGACATACCGACGTACGCACACTGCGCGCGATGGTTCGCTGCGCGAGATCGAGGTTACGGGAATACCCAACTGCACGCCGACGGCCGACGTCTGCGGGTTCTACGTAATGATTCAGGACATCACCGCCCGCACGAGGACCGAGCGGGCATTGCTGGACAGCGAGGAACGCCTGCGCACGGTCGCCAATAACGTGCCCGCGCTGATCGGGTATGTCGACGCGGGCCAGCGCTACCGTTACGTCAACAAGACCTTCGAGGACTGGTATGGCAAGCCGGCTGCGGAGTATTACGGACGCACCATGCGCGAGATTGTTGGCGAGGAGATGTATCTGCGCCTGCAGCCGCACTACGAGGCTGCGCTGCGCGGGCAGACCGTGACATCGGAACGGCGCACGCGCGCGGCAGGCGCCGAGCGCTATGCGCGATTCACCTACGTGCCTCATTTCGCCGACGACGGCAAAGTGCTGGGTTTCTACGTGCTTGGATACGACGTGACCGAGGCACGCAAGGCGGAGGACGCGGTCCGCCAGTTGAACGTCGAGCTCGAGCGCAGGGTGCTGGAGCGCACGGCCCAGCTCGAGAGCGCGAACCAGGAGCTCGAAGCTTTCAGTTACTCGGTTTCGCACGATCTGCGCGCGCCGTTGCGCAGCATCGACGGCTTCAGCCAGGCGCTGCTCGAGGAGTACAACGACAACCTCGACGACCAGGGCCGGGATTTCCTGCAGCGCATACGCAAAGCCAGCCAGCGCATGGCGCAGCTGATCGATGACCTGCTGGGGCTCTCGCGGGTAACTCGCTCGGAGATGGTGCGCTCGAGCGTCGACCTGAGCGCGATCGCGCGCGACATCGCCGCAGAATTACAGAAAAGTCAGCCCGGGCGGGAAGCGATCTTCGCGATCGAGCCCGGGCTGACCGCCGATGCAGATCCCAACCTGATGCGTGTGGTACTCGACAATCTGCTGTCGAATGCGTGGAAATTCTCGGCCCGTGTGCCTTGCGCGAAAATCGAATTTGGCGAGACGGTGTGGCGCGAGCGCAAGGTTTACTTCGTTCGCGACAACGGTGCGGGCTTCGACATGGCCTACGCCGAGCGCCTGTTCGGCGCCTTCCAGCGGCTGCACGACGCGAAGGCTTTTCCCGGTACCGGCGTCGGTCTGGCGACGGTCCAGCGCATCGTCAGGCGACACGGCGGCGCCGTTTGGGGGGAAGGCGAAGTGAACAGGGGCGCGGCGTTTTACTTTTCGCTGAATTCGCTCGAGTGAGGCGTCCGGTGGCAATGACGCCGTGCCGGCGCGAGCTTCTGCATTCGCCACTTCGGGTAAACTTGGGCGGCACCGCGCGATCTTGGCCCGCATCCTGGATGCGACGTAAAAAGCCTGCTGCTTCGAGAGCGTGCCGCGGTGCCGTTGACGTAGGATGGGCGGTGCGAAGGAAGCTATGAGCGCAAGGACGATACTGCTGGTGGAGGATAACCCTGATGATGAGGCATTGACGCTGCGGGCGATGAGGAAGCGCAGCATCGCCAACGAAGTCATCGTCGTTCGCGATGGCGCGGAAGCGCTGGAATACCTGTTTGCCGAAGGGGCGTATGCCAATCGTGGGCCCTTGTCCGACCCGGCGGTCGTATTGCTCGACCTCAATCTCCCCAAGATCGACGGCATCGAAGTGCTCAAGCGCCTGCGCAAGCACACGCGTACGCGCCTGCTGCCCGTCGTCATTCTGACCTCTTCGGCAGAGGAGCAGGACATCGTCAACAGCTACAGCTTTGGTGCGAACAGCTATATCCGCAAGCCCGTCGATTTTGACAAATTCGTCGAGGCGGCCGGATTCCTCGGCCTGTACTGGCTGTTGCTCAACGAAAGTCCCCTCAGGCACTAGGCGCTCCCATGGGCGTTCCGCTGCGCGCGCTGCTGGTCGAGGATTCGGAGGACGACGCCGAGCTGGTCGTCCTGGAGCTGCGCCGCGGGGGCTATCAGGCGGATTGGCTGCGCGTCGAAACCGCAGATGCCATGCGCCGGGCGTTGCGCGATTCCGCATGGGACATCGTGATCGCGGACTACTCGCTGCCCTCGTTCGGCGGTCTGGCCGCGCTCGAGATCCTGAAAGCGAGCGGCATCGACATACCGTTTCTGATGGTCTCGGGTGTGCTCGGCGAGGGCACTGCGGTCGAAGTGATGAAAGCCGGCGCCCACGACTTCTTCGTGAAGGGCCAGCTCGGACGCTTCACGGCCGCGATCGAGCGCGAGCTTCGCGATGCGGCGGTCAGGCGTGCGCAACGCGCCGATGCGCTCGCATTGCGCGAATCGGAAGCGCGCTTCAACGCGTTCATGAACAACATACCGACGCCGGCGTGGATCAAGAACGAAAAGTTCCGCTATGTGTATGTCAGCCAGTCACTGGCGGAGCTGTGGCAAAAGCCGGTCGACGAGCTGGTTGGCTGTACCGACTTCGACGTCATGCCGCGCGAAATCGCCCGCACGCTGCGTAACAACGATGCCCGGGTTCTCGAAACGAATCAGATGCTGCACATCCTCGAGACCGTGCTCAACTCGGAAGGCCGTGAAGCGATCTTCACGGTGCTCAGGTTCCCGCTGTTCGACGCCACCGGGCGGCGCCACGTGGCCGGCGTGGCGCTCGACATCACCGAGCGTGTCAAGGCGAAGGACGAACTCGAGGCCGCCAACCGGCGCCTGCATTTGCTGTCGAGCCGGATCGTCGAGATCCAGGAACAGGAGCGCCAGCACATCGCGCGGGGCCTGCATGACGACGTCGGCCAGGCGCTGACGGCGATCAAGATCAATCTCGAATCGCTGCGCGTGCGCGATCCGTCGCTGCGTGAATCGCGGCAGCTCGACGAAAGCGTGCGGATCGTGGAAATTGCGTTGCACCAGGTGCGCACGCTTTCCCTCGACCTGCGCCCGCCTCAGCTCGATGACCTCGGCCTGACCTCGGCATTGCGGTGGTACTTCGATCGCAAGGGGGTCGCCGCGGGCGTCGCGACGCAATTTCGCGCGGATCCGCTTCCCGAACCGATGCATCCGGATATAGAAACGGCCTGTTTTCGCATCGCCCAGGAAGCGATGACCAACGTGCTGCGCCATGCGCATGCGAATAACGTCTGGGTGGATCTGCGCGGGCACGATGGGCAGCTGCACCTGATGGTGCGCGATGATGGACGCGGCTGCGATATCGCAGGGTTGCGCGAGCGCGCGGCACAGGGTGGGAGTCTGGGCCTGATCAGCATGGAAGAGCGGGCAACGCTCGTCGGCGGACGCATAGAGATAACGTCGCGGCCCGGGCGCGGCACGGTAGTCGACGCATTCCTGCCGACAACGCCCCGCGTGGGAGGCAGCGCGGCGGTCAGAGCGGAGGTGGTCGGGTGAGGTTGCGCGTATTGCTCGTGGATGACCACAACCTGGTGCGCGCGGGGATCCGTGCGTTGCTCGAAAGCCTGCCTGATGTGGAGGTCGTCGGCGAAGCAGCGGACGGCCGCGAAGGCCTGCAGCTGGCGTCCTCCCTGCAGCCCGACGTCGTGCTGATGGATATCGCCATGAAGGGTATGAATGGCCTTGAAGCGACGGCGCGCCTCAAACAGGACTTTCCCGAAATGCGCGTCATCATGCTGTCGATGTACGCCAGCGAGGATTACGTGATGCAGGCGCTGCATGCGGGGGCCCGGGGCTACCTGATCAAGGAGTCGGCCACGCTCGAGCTCGAGCGCGCGCTGCACGCCGTGACACGCGGAGAAACGTATCTCGGTCCGCAGCTTTCTCGTGAGGCTGTCGACAATTACATGGAGCGCGTCGGCGTAGGCGGGAGGCCGCAGGATGCGCTGACCGCGCGCCAGCGTGAAATCCTGCAGTTGATCGCTGAAGGCCATAACACGAAGGAGATCGCCTATCGGCTAGGAGTCAGCGCCAAGACGGTGGAATCGCATCGCGCGCAGCTGATGGAGCGCCTGGAAATCCGCGACATCCCAGGACTCGTTCGTTACGCGATACGCAACGGACTTACTTCCGCCGACAGTTAGTGGGGATCAGGCGGTGCGGCCCGCGTGCGTGGGCCGGAAACGCATCAGGTCGTTGCGGCAACTAACGGCAAGTCGCGCGCCGCGGGCACGCACAGGTCGCTCGGCTTGCGGTGCGCAGGTATAAAAATACGTTAAATCATTAAGTTATATTGGTAATCACGCCGGGCCAGCTAAGTGCGAGTATCAGGAATTGCCTGATTTGTGCGGGAAGACGTGGAGCGGACAATGCACGGCTCATTCAGCTTGAAGGAACATCCGTTTGACGTCGGCATCTCCAGGCTCATCGGCCCTCCCAGGTGGCATCGAAGCTCACAACATGACGCCCAAAGGTGTAGCTGCCGGAACTGAAAGCCAGACTCCCCCTCGGGCGGCTCAACCGCGTGCGGACGACAACCTCGTGCGCGCGCGCGCCATGCACGCCCGATGCAGTCGCGCGCTGATGCAGGCATCCGAAGAGCACAAGCTGCTTCAGGCGATGTGTCGCATAGCGGTTGAAGCCGGCGGCTATCCGATGGCATGGATCGGATTTGTGGACCAGGATAACAGCCGGACCGTGGTGCCCGTGGCGCATGCCGGATGCAGCAAGGAATTCCTGGACAAGATCACAGCGGGCTGGGGTGCGAGCCGCAGAGGACATAGCCCCACCGGCAACGCGATACGCACGCGCAAGACGTGCGTGTCGCGAAACGTGGTCGATGATCCCGGGCTCGCGCCATGGCGCGACGCTGCGCGCGAATTTGGATTCACGGCTGTGGTGGCGCTGCCCCTGGTTGAGCGGGGCGTCTGCCTGGGCAGCTTTTTCATCCATGCCGCCGCGCCAGGCGCCTTCGATGCCGAGGAGATCACCGTGCTGGAAGACCTCGCGGCGGATATCGCCTATGGGGTCAGTGCGCTGCGCGCGCGCAGCGCACAGGCGCAGGCCGAGCAGCGCTTCCGCGCCACGTTCGAGCAGGCCGCGGTCGGCATCGCTCACACTTCGCTCGATGGGCGCTACCTGCTCGTCAACCGCAAGTTCTGCGAGATCGTGGGCTACCGCCACGAAGATCTGATGGCTCAGTCTCCGGCAGGTGCGCACGCCGACCCACTGGGGATCAGCGATGACGTGACGAAGCAGCTGATCGACGCCAAGCTCGACAAGTTCGTGCAGGAAAAACGCTACGTGCGCAAGGACGGTTCGATCGTCTGGATCAGCCGCACGATATCGCTCGCACGCGACGATGACGGCAAGCCGCTTTATCTCATTCGCGTGATCGAGGATATCAGTGAGCGCAAGCGCAGCGAAGAGCGGCTGCAGCGGCTGAGCCGCTCGCAGGAGATGACCAGCGAATGCCGCCGCGCGCTCGCGCGATCGAACGCAGAAGCCGAGCTTCTCGACGCGCTGTGCCGGATCGTCGTCGAGACCGGTGGTTATCGGCAGGCGTGGATAGGGTTTGCCGTCGACGACGAGTGCAAATCGATCGCGGTGGCATCCCATGCCGGATTCGAGGGCGGTACTCCGCGCGTGCAGGGGGCTTCGTGGGGCGGGTTCAGCAGCCCTGATTATCAGGGCGTAATGGGCGGTGTGATCGCCAGCGGCGAGCGCTGCCTCGTATGCGACTTCGCCAGGGACGTGGTGCACCCCGCGCGCCTTGCACGGGCCCTCGAGCGGGGCTACCGCTCGGCGCTGACGCTGCCGCTCAAGGACGGGAAGCGCTGTTACGGAGCGCTCGCCATTTATTCCCGCGAAGCTGACGCCTTCGATACGCAGGAGGTGAACCTGCTTGAGCAGCTGGTCAGCGATATCGCCGGCGGCATCAACATGCTCCGCGTCAAGGCGGCGCGGGAGCAGGCGGAAACCGCGTCGCGCCAGAACGAACAGCGGTTTCGCTCGACATTCAATCAGGCCGCTGTCGGCATTTGCCACGCCTCACTCGACGATCGCTACCTGCTCGTCAACGAAAAGTTTTGCGAGATGGTCGGCTACGGTCCCGACGAGCTGATCGGCAGAAGCGCGGATATCGTCACGCATCGCGACGACCTGAGCACGGACAGCGAGCAGCGGCGTCATATGCTCGAAGGACGCCTCGATACGAGTCCGCAGGAAAAACGCTATCGTTGCAAGGACGGGACTCTAATCTGGGTCAACCGGACCGAAACCCTCGTGCGCGATGAGAACGGACAGCCGCAGTATTTCATCCGCATGATCGAGGACATCAGCGCGCGCAAGCGCGGGGAGGAGCGGCTGCGTAAACAGAATGCGCTGCGTGTGCTGCTCGAATCGCTGGCGGTCGCCGCCAACCAGGCGTCGACCCCTGAGCAGGCGCTGCGCGTTTGCCTCGCGCGAATCTGCAGCTACGGCGGTTGGCCGATCGGCCACGTGGTCATGTTCGGCGACTCCGAACTGTCAGAAGACAAACGCACTTCGATCTGGCACCTCAGCGAGTCTGGGCGCTGGGAGGCGTTCCGGCGCATCTCGGAGCCGCTGGTGCTGCGTGACGACGGCACGGGTTTCGTCAATCATGTCATTGCGAGCCGCCGGCCGCTCTGGGTGGAGGACATTGCCGACCTCGAGCCCTTCCGGCGCGGCGGTGTCGCCCGCGAACTGGGTCTCAAGTCCGCGTTTTCGTTTCCCGTGGTCGCTGGCCAACAGGTGGTGGCGTTCCTCGAATTCTTTTCCAATACGGTGATGGAGCCCGACGAGGCTTTGCTGGAGGTCACCACCAACATCGGCGCGCAGCTCGCCCGCGTCGTGGAGCGGCGCCAGGCCGAGATAACGCTGCGCGACACCGGCGATCAGTTCCGCGCGATCGTCAGCCAGGCGAGCGTAGGCATTACCGAGGTCGCGCTGGACGGCCGGTATCTGCTGGTCAACGACAAGTATTGCGAGATCACGGGCTACTCGCGCGAGGAAATGCTGCAGATGTCCGTGCACGACCTCATCAGCCCGCTGGATGTCGAGCACGCTGCCTTGCTGCGGGCGCAGCTGCTCAGCGGCGAAATCGATACGCTCCGCGAGGAGCGGCGCATTCTCAACAAGAATGGCGATCTTGTCTGGGTCAATGTCTCATCGTCGCTCATGCGCGACGAAAACGGCGGCGTCAGGCACTTCCTGTCGATGATCGAGGACATCTCCCAGCGCAAGCACACGGAGGCAGCGCTCCATGAGAGCGAGGAGCAGTTTCTTCAGCTCGCCAATCACATCCCGCAGATGTTCTGGATCACGAGCGTCGGGCAGCGCGACGTGGTTTACCTGAGTCCCGCCTTCGAGCAGATCACCGGTTATTCCATCGAAGCCGCAAAGAAAAGCTCCCGCGTGCTGGTCGCCATGGTGCATCCGGACGATCGCCGGCGCGTGCAGAAGGCACGCAAGAACGCAGGGGCCGGCGGCTACGACGAGACATTTCGTCTGGTGCGCCCTGACGGTTCCGTGCGGTGGGTGCGCGACCAGGCGTTTCCGATTCGCGACGTCAACGGGCAGGCATACCGCATCGCCGGCATCGGCGAAGACATCACCGAGCGCAAGCATGCCGAGGAACGCGTGCTGCAGCTCTCGCATTACGACGCCCTCACCAATCTGCCCAACCGGGTGTTGTGCTACGACCGGCTGCAGCAGGCGCTCGCCCAGGCGACGCGCAATCAGTGGAGCATGGCGGTCATGTTTGCGGATCTCGACCGCTTCAAGAACATCAACGACACGCTGGGTCACAGCGTAGGCGATGCGCTGCTCCAGCAGGCTTCGGAGCGGCTGGCCGGCTGCGTGCGCACGGGCGATACGGTCGGTCGATCAGGCGGCGACGAATATATGCTCGTCCTGTCCAATCTCCGCGGGGCCCAGGACGCCGGCGTGGTGGCGCAGAAGATTACCGCCGCCTTCGCCGAACCCTTTACGCTCGACGGCCGGGAGGTCTATGTGACGGTCAGCCTGGGAATCGCGCTCTACCCCGGTGATAGCAAGGACCAGGACGAGCTCGTGCGCGACGCCGATACTGCAATGTACCGCGCCAAGGAACTGGGCCGCAACAATTTCCAGTTCTACCAGGCGTCGATGAACGCCAAAGCGCTCGACAAGCTCAATCTCGAGAACGGTCTGCGGCGCGCGCTGGAGCAGAACGAGTTCCGACTGTTCCTGCAGCCGAAAGCGAGCCTCGTCAGCGGCGAGATCACGGGCTTCGAGGCCCTGCTGCGGTGGCAACATCCGCAGCGCGGGCTGGTATCGCCCTTGGAATTCATTCCGCTGCTCGAGGAAACTGGCCTCATCGTGCAGGCTGGCGAGTGGGTGATCCGCGCCGCGAGTGCGCAGCTCAAGGCCTGGCGCGATGCGGGCATACAACCGCGGCCGATCGCGGTCAATCTTGCAGCCCGCCAGTTCCAGTCGCCCGAACTGGGATCCGTCATTACCGGAATACTCGCGGAGTACGGCGTCGAAGCCGGCCTGCTCGAGCTCGAGATCACCGAGAGCTCGCTGATGCATAACACCGAGGATGCCGTGCGCACGATGGAATACCTGGTGTCGCTCGGCCTGCGCATCTCGATCGATGACTTCGGCACGGGTTACTCGAGCCTGGCCTACCTGAAGCGCTTCCCCCTGGACGCGCTGAAGATCGACCGCACCTTCGTGAAGGACATCGGTCAGGACAGCGACGACACGGCGATCACGCTGGCGCTGATCAGCCTCGCTCACAACCTCGGGCTGAAAGTCATTGCGGAGGGCGTGGAAACGGGCGTGCAGCAGGCCTTCCTCACCGCCAACGGCTGCGACGAGATCCAGGGCTACCATTTTGCGAAACCGCTGGCCGCCGCCGAATGCACCGAATTCCTGCGCCAGGACCGCCGCCTGCCCCGTCCGGCGATGAAGCGCGAAGACGAGAAAGCCGCGATATTGCTCGTCGACGACGACGAGGACACGCTGCTCCTGATGAAACGCATGCTCAGTAGTGACGAATACGATGTCTGGACCGCATCGAGCGCGCAGCTCGGGCTGCAGTTGCTCGCCGAGCATAACATCAAGGTAGTGGTGTCAGACCAGCAGATGCCGGGGATGAACGGGGTCGAATTCCTGCGCCGCGTGAAGCTGCTGCATCCGCACACGGTGCGCATCATGTTGAGCGGGCAGACGGAGTTCGAAACGGTCAGCGCTGCGATCAATCAGGGGGAGATCTACCGTTTCCTCGGCAAGAACTGGACTAAAGAAAAGTTGCGCAAGGAGATCCGCGAAGCGTGCGCCGCCGCCGGTGCCGGCAAGGCCGGGAGCGCGCACGGCAAGGCGGCGTAGGTTCGCGCAGGTGTCTCGAGCGGCCGCTGCCGTTTCAACAGCGCACGGCGTTCACGGCGGCCACTTTCATGCCGGCAAGACGGCGGCTGCGACTGAGCGGCCTTCGGCCGTGAGTATGTTGTAAGTCCGGCACGCAGCGCTGGTATCCATGACCTCGAGCCCGATGCGTGCGATCGCCAGCGCACGCGTCAGCACGGGGGCCGGAAAAATCAGTGTTTTACCGGTGCCCAGCAGCACGATCTCGGGCCCGAGGCCGGCGATAAATTCGAAGTGTCGCTCGGTCAACTCCGCGGCGACCGGCGGCAACTCCCCCTCGATGATGCGATCGGGCATGACGATCAGGCTGCGGTCGAAACGTCTGCCATTGACCTCGACATAGGCGTTGCCATAGCCCGTGAAGCGGTTTTCAGGAGAGGCACTGGCGAGATGAAGCTTCATGCTGCAAAGTGTTGCCGCATTAATGCAGGTAGTCTAAAATTATACGCTTTTTCACGGCCTTAGCTGCGCTGCAGAGCGGTCTTCCTGGGCCTGCACGCTCACTCCGCTGCAATTTCAGTCAGCGCTGCTGCCGACGCTGACTTACGCCACTGGAACCGCAACCCGCATGGAAGAGTTCGCCCGCATCAAGCGTTTGCCGCCCTACGTTTTCAATATCACGGCGGAGCTCAAGGCTGCGGCCCGCAAGCGCGGCGAAGATGTCATCGACTTGAGCATGGGCAATCCCGACCAGCCCACGCCGCGCCACATCGTCGACAAGCTGATCGAGTCGGTGCAGCGCGCCGACACGCACCGCTACTCCGTATCGAAAGGCATTCCGCGGCTGCGGCGCGCGATCTGCAACTGGTACCGCTCGCGCTACGGGGTGGAGTTGGATCCGGACTCGGAAGCGATCGTCACCATCGGCTCGAAGGAAGGCATCGCGCACCTGGCGCTGGCCACGCTCGATCGCGGCGATATCGTGCTCGTACCCAACCCCAGCTACCCGATCCACATTTACGGACCGGTCATCGCCGGGGCGGATATCCGCCACGTGCCGATGGTCCCCAGCATCGACTTCTTCGAGACGCTGGAGCGCGCGATCCGCGATTCCTATCCGAAGCCGAAGATGATGATCGTGAATTTCCCGGGCAACCCGACCACGCAGTGCGTCGAGCTGTCGTTCTTCGAGCGCCTGGTAGCGATCGCGCGCGAGCACCACATCTATGTGGTGCATGACCTCGCGTACGCGGACATCGTCTTCGACGGTTATCGGGCACCGTCGATCATGGAGGTCGCAGGCGCTCGCGAAATAGCCGTCGAGTTCTTCACGCTGTCGAAGAGTTACAACATGGCGGGCTGGCGGGTCGGCTGCATGGTTGGCAACCGCGACCTCGTGACTGCGTTGGCGCGCATGAAAAGCTACCATGACTACGGCACCTTCACCCCGATCCAGGTCGCATCGATCATCGCGCTCGAAGGTCCGCAGGACTGCGTGGAAGAGGTGAGGTTGATGTACCAAAAACGTCGTGACGTGATGTGCGCCGGCCTGGGGGGCGTGGGCTGGCACGTCGAAAAGCCGCGCGCCACGATGTACATATGGGCGCCGATCCCACACCAATACGGCGAGATAGGGTCGCTCGACTTCGCCAAGAAACTGCTCGCCGAGGCCAGAGTCGCCGTTTCGCCCGGGATAGGCTTCGGAGATTACGGAGACCGCCACGTGCGTTTCGCGTTGATCGAAAATGAAGCCCGCACGCGCCAGGCGCTGCGCGGCATCAGGGAGATGTTTCGCAAAGATGGTCTGTTATAGGAGAGGCGAGACGTGAGAGGCGCGAGGCGGTCGCGGGAGCGACAATGAAGCCTATCAACGTAGGCCTGCTGGGCATAGGCACCGTCGGCGGCGGCACGTTCGAAGTGCTGGCGCGCAACCGCGAGGAGATCACGCGGCGCGCCGGCCGCGACATCGTCATCAGCATGGTCGCCGACCAGGACACCGCGCGTGCGCGGCGCATCGTGGGGGACCATGCACGGGTGACCGCAGACGCGCACGCCGTCGTCGTTAACGCCGACATCGACATCGTCGTTGAATTGATCGGCGGGACGACGGTTGCGCACAGGCTCATCATGCGGGCGATCGAGAACGGCAAGCACGTCGTTACGGCCAACAAGGCGCTGCTTGCCACGCACGGCAACGAGATTTTCGCCGCGGCGCGCGCACACGGGGTGATGGTGGCATTCGAGGCGGCCGTGGCGGGGGGCATTCCGATCATCAAGGCGCTGCGCGAGGGGTTGACGGCCAACCGGATCGAATGGATCGCCGGCATCATCAACGGTACCAGCAACTTCATCCTTTCGGAAATGCGCGACAAAGGTTCGAGCTTCGAAACGGTGCTGGCACAGGCGCAAAAGCTGGGCTATGCCGAAGCCGACCCGACCTTCGACATCGAGGGCGTCGACGCGGCGCACAAACTCACCATCATCGCCGCGATCTCGTTCGGAATTCCGATGCGGCTCGGCGACGCGTATATCGAAGGGATCTCCAAGCTGACCGCGGCGGACATTCGCTATGCGGAGGAGCTGGGCTATCGCATCAAGCTGCTGGGAATTACCAAACGCACGCCGCAGGGCATCGAGCTGCGGGTGCATCCGACGCTGATTCCGGCCAAGCGGCTGATCGCGAATGTCGAGGGTGTGATGAACGCGATCCTGGTCAAAGGCGACGCAGTCGGCGCGACGCTCTACTACGGCGCCGGAGCCGGGGCCTATCCTACGGCTTCGGCGGTGATCGCCGACTTGGTCGATGTGACGCGCATGCATACCGCAGACCCTGAGCATCGCGTGCCCCACCTCGCGTTTCAGCCCGACCAGTTGTCGAGCCTGCCGATCCTGCCCATGGCCGAGGTCGAGACTTCCTACTATCTGCGCATGCGCGTGCACGATCGCCCCGGCGTGTTGGCGGACATCACGCGCGTGCTTGCCGACAGCGGCATATCGATCGATGCCATGGTGCAGAAGGAGCCGCACGAGGGCGAGCAACAGGTGGACATCATCATGCTGACGCATCTGACGCGGGAGCGGAGCGTCGACGTCGCGATCGCGAAAATCGAGCAACTGCCGGTCGTTATCGGCAGCCTTACGCGCATCCGCATGGAACAACTGGGTGCGCACTGACAGCGACTGTCGGTCTGCGCGACCGACGGTAACCGTCCAGCGGCGGCTGTGTGCCGATGGGCAGCGGCCGCTCGGCACAGACGGCCTTGGTCGGGTGAGCTGCGTACAGAATCATGAGCGGGCTATCCCATGCGCTATGTCAGCACCCGCGGGCTAGCGGCTCCCGCAGGCTTCACTGACATACTGCTGGGTGGCCTCATGCCCGACGGCGGTCTCGCCGTGCCCGCAGCATATCCCCAGGCGGGCGCTCAAGAGCTGGCTGCATGGCGAAGGCTGAGCTATTCCGAGCTCGCATTCGAGATCATCAGCCGTTACGCGGACGATATGCCGGCCAGGCAGCTGCGTGCAATCATCGACCGCACGTACACTGCTGAAGCTTTCGGCACGGCCGAGATCACGCCCGTGAGCGCGCTGCAGGCGGGCGTGCACCTGCTCGGCTTGTCGCACGGGCCGACGCTCGCGTTCAAGGACATCGCGATGCAGCTGCTGGGCAACCTGTTCGAGCATGCGCTCGCGGCAAGCGGCGCCGAGCTGAACATACTGGGCGCGACTTCGGGCGACACCGGCTCGGCAGCTGAATACGCGATGCGCGGCAAGCGCGGCATCCGCGTGTTCATGCTGTCGCCGCAGGGCAAGATGAGCCCGTTCCAGACCGCGCAGATGTATTCGCTGCAGGACGAAAACATCCACAACATCGCGATCCGGGGCGTCTTCGACGACTGCCAGGATATCGTCAAAGCGGCGAGCAACGACCTCGCATTCAAGTCGCGTCATCGCATAGGCACCGTCAATTCAATCAACTGGGCGCGCGTGACGGCGCAGGTTGTCTATTACTTCAAGGCTTACTTTGCTGTCACGCGATCGAACACGGAGCAGGTTTCGTTCGCGGTGCCATCGGGAAATTTCGGCAACGTTTGCGCCGGTCATATCGCCCGTTGCATGGGACTGCCCGTCAGGCGACTCATTGTGGCCACGAACGAGAACGACGTGCTCGATGAATTCTTCAGGACCGGCGTCTATCGTGTGCGCCCGGGCGTGGCGCAGACGAGCAGCCCTTCCATGGACATCTCGAAGGCTTCGAACTTCGAGCGCTTCATCTACGATCTGACGGACCGCGACGCGTCTCTCGTGCGCAAACTGTGGGGCCAGATCGAAGCTGAAGGCGCCTTCGATCTCTCGCAAACGCCGCATTTTGCGCGCATCGGCGACTACGGATTCGTTTCGGGATCGAGCTCGCATGGCGCGCGGCTGGAGACGATACGCCGTGTCCACCGTGAGCACGGCAGGATCGTCGATCCGCACACGGCCGATGGCATCAAGGTCGGACTCGAACACCGCGAGAAGGGCATTCCGCTCGTGTGCCTGGAGACCGCGCTGCCGGTGAAGTTCGCGGCAACGATACGCGAGGCCCTGGGCAAGGAGCCGGAACTCCCCGACAGCTACCGCGATGTCGAGCGGCTGCCCCAGCGGTTCACTGTTTTCGATGCGGACGCGGAAGCGGTCAAGAAGTTCATCGCGCGCTACACCGGCGCTCATTGAATCCGGTGCGGCCGGGTCATTCGAAACGCATCGACAGATCCGCCGCTTCGATATCCTTGGTCAGGCTGCCGATCGAGATGCGGTCGACGCCTGTTTCGGCGACCGCCCGCACGGTATCGAGCGTGATGCCCCCAGACGCTTCAAGCTGCGCGCGACCGTCCGCGATGGCGACTGCCTCGCGCATCTGCTCGAGGTTCATGTTGTCGAGCAGTATCATGCGGGCGCCCGTCTCCAGGGCCTCGCGCAGCTGCGCGAAAGACTCGACTTCTATCTGAATCCAGATATGCGCCGGCGCGATTCGCGCGGCTTCGCGCAGCGCCGCCGTGACGCTGCCCGCGGCGGCGATGTGGTTTTCCTTGATCAGCATCGCATCGAACAATCCGATCCGATGATTGGCGCCGCCGCCGATGCGCACTGCGTACTTCTGCGCGAGGCGCAGGCCCGGCAGCGTTTTGCGCGTATCGACGATGCGGGCACGCGTTCCGTGCACGGCGTCGGCATAGCAGCGCGTTGCCGTCGCGACGCCCGACAGCGTCTGCAGAAAGTTGAGCGCAGTGCGCTCCGCCGTCAGCAGGGCGCGCGCGCTCCCCCTGACCACGCACACGCGCTGCCCCGGCGCCGCCGCGGCGCCCTCTGCCACCAGCCAGTCGATCACGACTTCGCGGTCGAGGCTGCGCAAACAGGCATCGAACCAGGGCCTGCCACACACGATCGCGTGGCGGCGGCAGACGACGCTCGCCACTGCTGTGCGCGCGGCGGGAATCAGCAGCGCGGTCCAGTCGCCGGCGCCGACATCTTCGGCGAGTGCGGTCGCGACGTTACCTTCGATCGCGGATGCTAAATCGTTCAATTTGCACTATATTGCAGCGAATGCAACAAGCGATTCTAACCGATAGGCGCCGGCCATGACGGGAATGATGGGGGTGATTTCCTATGGCCTGGGCACCCTCGTCGGTTTTGTCCTGATCGGCGTGCTCGTGTTCTGGTTCATCCAGGACATCACCCAGAAGAAGCACACCGTCCTGCGCAACTACCCGGTCATCGGGCGCCTGCGCTTCTTCTTCGAGGAGATGGGTGAGTACTTCCGCCAGTATTTTTTCGCGGGCGACCGCGAGGAAATGCCATTCAACCGGGCAACGCGGGCGTGGGTCTACCGGGAAGCGAAGGACGAGGGCGGCATCATCGGCTTCGGCTCGACCAACGATCTGCGCGAGCCCGGCTCGATCATCTTCGTCAATCATCCCTACCCGGTGCTCGAGGAAGACCGCCTGCCGACGCCTGCGCTGGTGATCGGCGAGGGTTACTGCCGTTACCCGTTCGAAGCAAGGTCCATCGTCAACATTTCGGGCATGAGCTACGGCGCGATCTCCGCGCCGGCGGTGCGCTCGCTGTCGCGCGGCGCGGGCGTGGCCGGCTGCTGGATGGATACCGGCGAGGGCGGGCTGTCGCCGTATCACCTCGAGGGCGACTGTGACGTCATCATGCAGATCGGCACGGCCAAGTACGGCATCCGCGATCTCGATGGGCAGTTCTCCCCGACGAAGGCGCAGGAGCTCGCGCACGTCGTGAAGGCTTTCGAGATCAAGCTTTCGCAGGGGGCGAAGCCCGGTAAGGGCGGGGTCCTGCCGGGCGCCAAGGTGACGGACGAAATCGCGCGCATACGCGGCATTCCCGCCGCCCAGGATTCGATCAGCCCGAATCGCCACCACGACATCGCCAACGTCGACGACCTGCTCGATCGAGTCGCCCATCTGCGCGATCTGACGGGGCGTCCGGTGGGCGTCAAGACGGCGATCGGCGGCTGGGACTTCATCAACGAGCTGTGCGAGGCCGTGCTGCGCCGCGGGCGCGAGTACGCGCCGGATTTTATCGCGATCGATGGCGGCGAGGGAGGCAGCGGCGCGGCCCCGCAGACGCTGATGGATCACATGAGCCTGCCGATAGCGGAGGCCTTGCCGCGCGTCGTCGATTCCCTG
>JBKJZR010000238.1:0-8896 GCA_046715035.1 Burkholderiales bacterium
CGCTCCATCCGCCCTCGACGAAATCCGTGCCGGGTATCTTGGCGCCGAGCGGCTTGTCCGCCCACGCATCGCGCAGCGCCGCGAACACTTCGAGCGGAAAGCGCATGCGGTTCTCGAGACTTCCGCCGTACTCGTCGCTGCGCTTGTTGGCAAGCGGCGACAGGAACTCGTGCAGCAGGTAGCCGTGCACGGAATGCAGCTCGATCAGGTCGACGCCGATGCGGGCTGCGCGGCCGGCCGCCGCAACGAAGGCTTGTCTGACTGCGTTCATGCCAGCGTGGTCGATCGCGTGGGGCGTCGGCCAGCCGGGCGCCAGCGCGAGCGCCGACGGCGCAACCGTCGTCCACGCTTCGGCCGTCTTGAGCGCGCCGCGGCCTTCCCACGGCCGCTCGGCCGATGCTTTGCGGCCCGCATGCGCGAGCTGCAGGCCGATTTTCACGGGCGAGATCGCGCGCACGAAGCGCACCACGCGCGTCATCGCCGCTTCGTTATCATCCGTATACAAGCCCGTGCACTGCGGCGTGATGCGGCCTTCCGGCACGACCCCCGTCGCCTCGATGATGAGCAGGCCGGCGCCCGACAGCGCAAGATTACCCAGATGCATCGTGTGCCAGTCGGTCATCGTCCCGCCGACGGCGCTGTACTGGCACATCGGCGCAACGACAATCCGGTTGGCAAGCTCGAGCTGGCCTATCCTGAAAGGTGTGAATAGTTTGCTGGTCATCGTGCAGTCATATCAGATTTCTGGTTTTTGCCTGAGTCATCCCATCGCAAAGCTGGGATCCAGAGGCGACTGATCCGGCTCTCGGGCGCGACCTTTTTTGCGCTCCTGCTGCCAACCATCCCGGGTTCCAGCTTGCGCTGGAACGACGTGGCGCGTTCCCCGCCTCACTCGAGCAACACCTCGGCACCGGTTTCGAGCGACTTGACGACGGCCTCGAACGACGCTGTCGTGTCGATCATCTGGTCCATGGGAATCGGATAGGGCGCGCGGCCTGCAACCGCGTCGGCAAACGCGTCGAACTCGGCGCGTAGCGAATCCACGGGCTCGAAACTGCTGCGCTCGATCCTGCCGCCCGACCTCCGCACGATCAGGTCGTTTTCCCCCAGGGCCTCCGCTGAAGCGCCACGGCCGAACACGTGCACGCGCCAGTAGAAAGGCGAGGCGCGTACCGCGCCGAGCGTGCCGGTGACGCGGTTGGTGAATTCGAACAGCACCGAGACGGTGTCCATAGGGTCGGGCTGGGGTTTGCGAGTCACCACCCGCGCGTGGACATAGCGCACCGCGCCGATCAGATTCGAGAACGCGTCGAGCAGATGCAGCCCGGTGCCGGTCATGCCGCCGCCCGGCGCCTCCGATGGCAGCTCGCGCCAGGCGGAAAAATGCCGCCCGGAGTTCTCGTTGCTGTAATGCCCCTCGATGTGCAGGATCTCGCCGAGCTCGCCGCTCGTCACGACTTTCTTCAGCTCGCGCATCGACGGCCAGAACCGTTTGTTGTGTCCGACGCCGAGCAGCACGCCCGCCTCCTGGCACGCCCGCGTCGCGCGCACGGTGTCGGCTTTCTTCAGCGTCAGTGGCTTCTCGCAAAACACGGGCTTGCCGGCCCGCGCGGCCGCCACGATCTGATCGGCATGCAGCGGGTGCGGCGTCGCCAGCACCACCGCCTGCACGCGTGGATCCGCGAGGACATCGTCGAGCTCGGTCGACAGCTCGAAGCCGTGCTCGCGGGAGAAATCGCGCACCGTTTCCGGCTCCTTGCTAACGCCGCGCACGAAACGCAGCCGCTCGCTCTTGTGCTGTACCGCGTTGACGATGTTCTTGCCCCACCAGCCGAGGCCGACGATGGCTGCATTAATCATGTTCCAGGTCCTGTCGTTATCCGAAATATCCGATGATGCGCCACCACGCGAACTCGAGCGGCAACAGCACGAGCACGGCGATGGCCGCCAGCGGCAGCGAGAGCCGGAGCATGGTGCCCACCGAAACTCCGGCGACCTGCATGCCGATCACGGCTGGCGGCACCTGATAGGGCAGCACCATCACCGTGAAGCCGACCGCGATCGTCATCAGCGCGGCCGGCAGCGGCCATCCGGCCGCTTCGGCGAACTGCCCCGCGAGCGGCGTGAGCAGCGCAGGCTGCGCGGGATTGGTTGCGATCAGGCCGGTCAGCGTGCCGAGCAGGCATAGCAGCATGAAATTGGTGAAGTCGGCCCCCGGCTGCAGCCGCAGCGTGTCCTGCACGGCCGCCCCCAGCAGCTCGCCCAGCCCCGACTCCTGCGCTACCGCGCCAATGCCGATCGAAGCACCGATGTAGAAGAAAGAGCCGAGACGGACGTCGCCGAAAGCGTGCGCAGGCAGCACGCCCACGCGCGGCAGCAGACAGACGACCGCAGCGGCAAGCGCCACCCAGCCCGCGCGCACGCCGTGCAGAAAGTCCGTCGCCCACAGAATCAGCGCAATCGTCAGGATGATCGCCAGACGCGCTTCCGCCGCGCTCATGCCCGGCTGCGGCGGCGCGTCAGTCTGCGGCACGACTGCCGCCGGAAACAGCCGGCACACGAGCCCGACCACGATCGCGCCCTTCAGCAGCACCAGCACCGGGAACATGACCCACAGCCATTCGGTGTAGGTCAGCTGCACGTTGTGCAGCGCCTCGGCCGCGCCCGCGAGCACGAGATTCGGCGCGTTCGCGGGTAATATCGCGGTGCCGCTCTGGTAGGTAATGATGATCGCGGTCAGGCACAGGCCGTTGTAGCCGCTGCTGCCGGGCCTGAAGCCCACGCGTTCGGCCAGGGCGATCACGATCGGCAGCAGCAGCAGGATGCGCCCGACCGTCGCCGGCATGAAGAAAGCGAGCACCGTGGCGACTATCGCCACCGCGGTGAGCAGACCCGCGTAGTTGAAGGTGTAGCGATCGAACAGCAGGGCGGCAAAGCGCCGTCCCAGCCCCGTATGATTCACCGCCTCGGCGACGAAGAGCCCGCCGAGCACCAGCCACAACGTCGCGGATGCAAACCCGGAAAAAACCACCGGCGGAGGCACTGCGGCGAGGATCACCGCAAGCAGGAAGAAGAGCAATGCAGTGACGTGCTCCGGCACCTCGCCCATCATCCACAACCCGATCGTCAGCACGATCACGGCGGCCGCGTGCATGACCCCAGGCGGGAAGCCCGCGGGAGGCGCGACGAAGTAGATCGCGACGCACGCGCCGACGAGCAGGGCGGTAAGTATCGAGGCGAGGCGCGGCACGGTGGCGCAGGGACTTTGAACGACGCACGCCGCGCAATGCCGGCCGCGTCTGCGTCAACTAACTACGATCGATGGCACGCCGCGTACCGTTGTGCCGGACGGTGTGAGGGATGCAGGGAAAATGCCCGCATCGCCATCCTGCGCGAGCGGGCCTCAAGACTTGAACTTCGCGGCGAGCGTGTCGGCACCGCGCACGAGCATGCCGGTATCGGCGCCGACCGCGACGAACAGGAATCCCATGTCGAGGCAGCGCTGGCCGTCGGCCTCGCCGACGAGTATGCCCGGGGCCCGGCCGGCATTGCGGATTTTCTTGGCGGCCTGCTCCATCACTTTCCAGACTTCCGCATGCTGCCAGTTGCCGAGGTATCCCATATCCGCAGACAGATCGTTGGGACCAATGAAAATGCCATCGACGCCCTCCACGGCGGCAATCGCATCGAGATTGGCGATCGACTTGCGCGTTTCGACCTGCAGCAACAGGCACAGCTCGCCTGCCGCGCGTTTAAAGTACTCCTTGATGCGGCCATAGCCGGCCGCGCGCGTGGCGCCCGCCACTCCCCGCACGCCGTCCTGGGGATAGCGTGTGTAGAGCACCGCATTGCGCGCTTCCTCGGCCGTCTGCACGTACGGCAGCAATAGCGACTGGGCGCCGATATCCAGATAGCGCTTGACCATCACCATGTCGTTCCATGCAACGCGCACCACGGGGTTCGCGGTGCCGCCCTGCATGGCATGCAGCTGGCTCTGCACCATCGGCAGCTCGTTCGGCGAATGCTCGGTGTCGAGCAGCACCCAGTCGAAGCCCGAATGCGACAGTATCTCCGCGACGATATGCGAAGACAGGCTGCTCCAGATGCCGATCTGCGGCTTGCCGGCTTTGAGCGCGTGCTTGAAGTGGTTGACTGGCAACTCCATGTGTTACTCCCTCTGGTCGCAGAGTGAAGAGTGAAGAGGTAAGAGTTGGCTCTACCCATTACTCCTGACTCTTTACTCTTCACGCAATGTACTCAATGAATTTCCGGATCGGGCGTCGGCGCTGCGGTCCCGCGGCGCAGAAAATCGAAATCGCAGCCTTCGGGCGCCTGGGTGACGTGCTTTTCATAGAGCGCACCGAAGCCGCGCGCATAGTGAGGCGGCGGCTGTTTCCATGCCGCACGGCGCGCGGCGAGCTCGGCGTCGCTCACCTTGAGCTCGAGTTTGCGCGCCGCCACGTCGAGCTCGATCAGATCGCCATCGCGCACGAACGCGAGCGGCCCACCGATGAACGATTCCGGCGCGACGTGCAGCACGCAAGCGCCGTACGAGGTTCCGCTCATGCGCGAGTCCGAAATTCGCACCATGTCGCGCACGCCGCGCGCGAGCAGTTTCTTCGGGATCGGCAGCTGGCCCCACTCGGGCATGCCCGGCGCGCCCAGCGGCCCACCGTTTTGCAGCACCATCACGCAGTTCTCGTCGATGTCGAGCGCGTCGTCGTCGATGCGCGCTGCCATGTCGTTGTAACTGCTAAACACCACCGCGCGGCCGGTGTGCTTCAGCAGATGCGGCTCGGCGGCAGTCGGCTTGATGACGGCGCCGTCGGGGGCAAGGTTGCCCCGCAGCACGGCCAGCCCGCCGTTGCTTGCCAACGGATTGTCGAGCGGACGGATCACGTCCGCGTTGTAGACTTTCGCGCCTGCAATGTTCTCACCCAGCGTCTTGCCGTTGACCGTCAGGCAGTCGAGTGCGAGCAGGCCGCTGATCTCCGCGAGCAGCGCGCGCAGGCCGCCCGCATAATAAAAGTCCTCCATCAGATAAGTCGTGCCTGCGGGCCGAATGTTGGCGAGCACCGGCGTGTCGCGCGCCAGCTCGTCGAAGCGGTCGAGCGTGAGGCTGACGCCGGCGCGCCCCGCCATCGCCACGAGGTGGATCAGCGCGTTGGTCGATCCGGACAGTGCCTGCGTGGCGACGATCGCATTGTCGAACGAACGTGCGGTGAGAAAGTCGGACGGCTTGAAGTCCTCCCACACCATCTCGACAATGCGCCGGCCGCTGTAGCTCGCCATGCGCGAGTGGTTGGAATCGGCGGCGGGGATCGAAGCGGCGCCGGGCAGCGTGAAACCCAGCGCTTCGGCAACCGACGTCATCGTCGAGGCGGTCCCCATCACCATGCAATGCCCCGGCGAGCGCGCAATGCCCTCCTCGACTTCGCGCAGCTCGTCGTCGGTGATCTTCCCGGCGCGCAGCTCGGCCCAGTACTTCCAGGTATCGGTTCCGGATCCCAGTGCTATGCCGTGCCAGTTGCCGCGCAGCATCGGTCCTGCCGGCATGAAGATCGCAGGCAGGTTCGCGCTCGTCGCGCCCATCAGCAGCGCCGGCGTGGTCTTGTCGCAGCCGCCAATCAGCACCGCGCCGTCGACGGGATACGAGCGCAGCAATTCTTCCGTTTCCATCGCGAGCAGATTGCGGTACATGAGCGGCGACGGCTTCATGAACGGCTCGGACAGCGTGATCACCGGCATCTCGAGCGGGAACCCGCCCGCCTGCCAGATGCCGCGCTTGATCTCCTCGGCGCGCTGGCGGAAGTGCGCGTGACACTGGTTGATATCGCTCCAGGTGTTGACGATCGCGATCACCGGCTTGCCAGAAAAGTCCTCGCGCGTGAAACCGGTTTGCAGCGTGCGCGAGCGATGACCGAATGCGCGCAGGTCCTGCGCGCCGTACCAACGATGGCTGCGCAGATCTTCAGCGCGTTTGCGTGGACGAGCCATGTGTCTCCGTTTCTCCAAGGGGAAGCTGCAGGGACCTGCGTCTATTCAACATGCGAAACCCGCACGAGTTCGGCTTCGCCCGAAGCCTGTCCTAAGCCCCGTCGAAAAGCTTTCCTCTCCCTTCACGCTTCTGAGCGTCCGCGCCTCGACGCTCCCTTCTCCCCCCGGGAGAAGGGTTGGGGATGAGGGAGCACAGACTTGCGTGCCCGGGGGAGAAGATGGGGGCGAGGGCAGCGCGCCTTCTTGTCGTCGACCTGATTATGCAGGATGCGCTCGACATGCAGCAAGCGCGTACCCGCAGCGCCGCCGACATGTTAGTGTCGTTGGTGTCGCGCGTATGCGGGTAAGTGCGTCCATCAGCATCGCGTGCGCCTCACTATACTTCCGTGAACTGGAGGAAGCGCGAATGTCCGATCAGCAACTCAAGCCTGCCATCGCGGTGCCGCCGGGCGCGTGCGATTGCCATATGCACATCTACTCGCCCGGCTTTGCCTTGCAGCCCGGCGCGAATGCCCCGTCGCAGCCCGCCACGCTCGCCGATTACCGATTGCTGCAGCAGCGGCTCGGTCTCACGCGCACGGTGATCGTGCAGCCGAGCGCTTATGCGTTCGACAACAGCTGCACGCTCGCAGCGATGGCCGCGCTGGGGGATCGCGCGCGCGGGGTCGCCGTCGTCGATCCTGCTGCGCACGAAAGCGAGTTTGCGCGCCTGCACGCATTGGGCATGCGGGGCCTGCGCTATCACATGATGCCCGGCGGTCCGCTGGGCTGGGACACCCTCGCGACGATGGCGCCACGCGCCGCCGCGGTGGGCTGGCATCTGCAATTTCAGTTCGATGGCGCGACCTTCGCCGAGCATGCGTCACGACTCGCGCGCCTGCCGTGCGATATGGTCATCGACCATATCGGCCGCTATGTCGCGCCGATCGCGCTCGACGACCCGAATGTGCGGGCGCTGCTGCAGCTGGTCGACAGCGGCCGCTGCTGGGTCAAGCTGTCGGCGCCGTATCATGGCTCGCGCCTGGGACCGCCGCGCTACGCTGACATCGGCGCGATCGCTGCAGCGCTCGTGGCGCGGGCGCCCGAGCGCATGTTATGGGCGACCAACTGGCCGCATCCATCGCTCAAGCGCGATTTTCCGGACGAGGCGTTGCTGCTCGACCTGCTGGCCGAATGGGCGCCTGACGCCGCGACGCGCGCGAAGATACTGGTATCGAATCCAGCGCAGCTCTACGGTTTCAGCGCAGGTTGACCGGGCACCGCCCGCTCCCTGCTCGTGTATGATTGCTACCCGTTCCCGCCCTGCCCAGCGCTACCGGAGGATCTCATGAGCCCGCGCATCAAAGGTGTACTGTCGCCCGTAGTCACGCCGTTCAAAGCCGATCTCAGCCCTGATGCGCAGCGCTTTACGGCGCACTGCAGGTGGCTGCTCTCGCAGAACTGCGGCCTCGCCGTCTTCGGCACCAACAGCGAAGCGAATTCGATGTCGGCCGACGAACGCACCGCGCTGCTCGACGGGCTCGTGGATGCAGGGCTGGATACGTCACGCATGATGCCGGGCACCGGCTGCTGCTCGCTCACCGAAACGGTGAAGCTGACCACGCACGCGGTGAAGCACGGCTGTGCGGGTGTATTGATGCTGCCGCCGTTCTATTACAAAGGCGTAGCCGAGGACGGGCTCTACCGGCATTTCAGCGAAGTCGTGCAGCGCGTCGGCGACGCGCGGCTGAAGATTTATGTCTACCACATACCGCCGGTCGCGGTGGTCGGCATCACCACCGGTCTCGTCGAGCGCCTGCTCAAGGCTTACCCCACCGCGATCGCGGGCATGAAAGACAGCTCGGGCGACTGGCACAATACCAAGAATTTTCTCGACGCCTTCGCCAAGTCCGGGTTCGACATGTTCGTCGGCAGCGAATCCTTCCTGCTTGCCAACATGCGCAACGGCGGTGCGGGCTGCATTTCAGCGACCGCCAACGTCAATCCGGCGGCCATCCACAAGCTCTATGCCGAGTGGCAGAACGCCGACGCCGACCAGCAGCAGGCGGCCCTCGATGTCGCGCGCGACGCGTTCGGCAAGAAGTATCTGATGATCGGCGCGCTCAAGCAGGGCATCGCAATCTACGCGGACGATCCGGCATGGGCAACGGTGCGTCCGCCGCTCGTCGCGCTCACCGCGGAGCAGGCGAAAGCGCTGGCGGCGGAACTGAAACAGATCGGCTTCACGATGCCCGGGTTGAAAAGGACACAGGCGGCAGCAGCCGCTTGAGATTGGCAGGCCTCGGCGTCTGACGGCGCAAGCTAAAATCCGCACGATCCTCCAAGTGCCAGGGTCTCGCGTCGGCCTCGCGTTTGCTGCCTGCGCTGCAATGCGGCGCTCCCCGCTCGCTACCCTGGAACCTTGCCTCACCCTCGATACCTCTCCCCAGGGGAGAGGGAAGCACGACACACCTCTCTTACGCTCTCTTACCCCTTCGGCCCAAAGCCGGGATCGTAATGCGGGCCGGCCATGGTGCCGTCGGCCGCCATGCCGATGATGCCGTGCGACAAATCTTTGACGGCGAAGAAAATCACGTCCTCTTCCTGCGTCGCAATCGTGTAATGGACGATGTTGGCCGGGAAATAGAGCAGCGTTCCGGGGCCGCACAGCCTTTCAGGCTGATCGCCGACCTTCACCCGCAGCGTCCCCTTCACGATGTAGTTCCATTGCTCGTTCGGATGCAGGTGAGGGCGCGAGCCCGTGCCCCGCTCCTTGGTCACCAGCGCGCATTGCATGCGCTCGCCCTCGATGACAGGCCCCTGCGCGCTCGAATAGCCGGTGCCGGCGTCGATCTTGTCCATGTGCGCGAGATCGAAAATAAAATTGCCATTCCCGGCCTTGACTGCATGGGTGTTCTTG
>JBKJZR010000239.1:0-18019 GCA_046715035.1 Burkholderiales bacterium
AACATCCTGATCGCCGAGGATGTGGAGACGGACGCCGGATTGATCGCGCGCGAGCTGCGCAAGGCGGGAATCGCGCACACGATGGTGCGCGTCGAAACGAGATCCGATTTCCGGAGCAAACTCGAAAGCGTCGTGCCGGACCTGATCCTCTCGGATTTTTCGATGCCGCATTTCGACGGGCTGAGCGCCCTCGAGCTGGCTCACGAACGCGCGCCCGACACGCCGTTCATCTTCGTTTCCGGTACGATCGGCGAAGAATTCGCGATCGAGTCGCTCAAGCGGGGGGCGACCGATTACGTGCTCAAGACCAACCTTGCGCGGCTCGCAGCCGCCGTGCAGCGGGCGCTGCAGGACCGGGCGGAGCGCGCCGCGCGCCGGGATGCCGAGCGCGAGCTGCGCGAAGCCCAGGAGCGCTTCGCGCTGTTCATGCAGTACCTGCCCGGCGCGGCGTTCATGAAGGATCTGCGCGGCATCTACAAATACGTCAACGACAGCTTTGCGCGCATCAGCGGCAGAACGCGCGCGGAAGTGGTCGGCTGCGACGACGCGCGCCTGTGGCCCGAGCTCGCGGCGAAGTTCACGAGCAACGACAGGCGGGTGCTGGAGTCGAACACCGCGATCCAGACCTTCGAGGAACTGCCGCAGGCCGATGGCACGCACACGTTCCTCGTTCACAAGTTTCCGATTCCGGGCGCGACAGGCGAGCCAGCGCTGCTCGGCGGCATCGCGGTCGACTTCACCGAGCGGCTGCGCGCAGAGCGGAAGATCGCGCGCCTGAGCCGTATTCACGCGGTGTTGAGCGGCATCAATTCGCTCATCGTGCGCGTGCGCGACCGCCAGGAGCTGCTGGACGAGGCCTGCCGCGTCGCCGTCAAGCAGGGCGGCTTCGCGCTAGCCTGGATCGGCACGGTGAATGGCGATACTGCGGCCATCATTCCTGCGGCGTATAGCGAAGCCGACGCATCGGCAGTGCTCGCTGCGAGCCAGGGTGTCCTCAACGACGAGCTGGCGCTCGACCACGGACTCGTCCGGCAGTGCATCGCCGAGAGGCGCGCGGTTTACAGCAATGACCTCGCCGCTGGGCGCGGTGGCGAGGGCGTGCTCCAGGAAGCCTCACGACGCGGCTACCGCTCGAGTATTGCGCTGCCCCTGCTCGTGGAAGGCGAGGTGGCAGGCACGCTCTCCTTGTTTGTCCGGGAGGCCGACTTTTTCAATGCCGACGAGCTGAAGCTCCTGAACGAGCTGGCAGGCGATATCGCGTTTGCGCTGGAGCACATCGCGAAGCAGGAACGCCTCGATTACTTCTCTTACTACGATGCCGTGACGGCGCTGCCCAACCGGCGGCTGTTCTGCGATCGCGTCAACCAGACTGTGCAGTCGGACAGCGCGCGCAAGACCGCTGTGGTGATGCTCGATCTCGAGCGCTTCGCGTTCGTCAACGACACATTCGGCCGCCAGACGGGCGATGCGCTGCTCAGGCAGGTCGCGGAGCGCCTCGATAGCGCGGTGGGCGGAACAAGCAACCTGGCCTGTACCGGCGCGGGCACGTTCGTGATCGGCCTCGCCGACGTCGACGCGGACGCTGACGTCGCGCACATGCTCGATAAGACCATCGCCGAGGTGACCGGCGCGCCGTTCGTGCTGGAAGGCCAAGAGCTCAGGCTCTCGTTCAAGTGCGGGATCGCGCTGTTCCCCGGCGACGGGAGCGACGCCGAGTCGCTGCTCAGGAACGCCGAAGCGGCCTTGAAGAAAGCCAAATACGCGGGCGATCGCTACCTGTTTTACGCGCCCGAGATGAACGCCCGCGTGGCGGAAATCCTGAGCCTGGAGAACAAGCTGCGGGTCGCGATTACAGAAAGCCAGTTCGTTCTGCATTACCAGCCGAAAGTCGACCTCACGAGCAATCGCATCATAGGCCTCGAGGCGCTGATCCGCTGGGACAGTCCCGACATGGGCCTCGTGCCCCCGTTCAAGTTCATTTCGATCCTCGAGGAAACCGGCATGATATTCGAGGTCGGCATGTGGGTGCTGCAACGCGCGATCGCCGATCAGCGCCGCTGGCGCGACATGGGGCTCGCGCCGCCGCGCATCGCGGTGAACATTTCGTCCTTGCAACTCAGGCAGAAAGGCTTCGTCGACGAGGTTCTCCAGGTGATCGCCGGCACCGGCGGCGCGAACCCGGAGATAGACCTCGAAATCACCGAGAGCGTCATCATGGAGGACATCGAGCAGTACATTCCGAAGCTCAAATCGCTGAGGGCGGCCGGCATGGGGATCGAAATCGACGATTTCGGCACGGGCTATTCGTCCCTGAGCTACATTGCCAGGCTGCCGGTGACCGCGCTGAAGATAGACCGCTCCTTCATCATCGCGCTGACGGGCGATGCGGACAACCTGGCCATCATCTCGACGATCATCTCGCTTGCCCATTCGCGCAATCTGCACGTCGTCGCCGAAGGCGTGGAAACCGCGGCGCAGCGCGAGATGCTGATGGTGCTGAAGTGCGACACGATGCAGGGATATTTGTTCTCCAGGCCCCTTCCCGCCGGGGAAATCGGCTCGCTGCTGGCGGCGCCCGGTTGAGTACGTGGTGGCACGCTGCTGCTTGGGCACTTGCGCCTCATGACGATCATTGCAAGGGACTGCATGACGACCAGGCGCAATGGTGAACCCCGAGGAGGTGAAATCATGAAGCGAAGTATCGTTTGGAGTCTGCTGTTCACCGTGGTGCTGCTCGCGGGTTGCGGCGCCGAAGACGCGCAAAAGAAAGCCGGGACGCCGAAGCTTTCCGGCAAGCTCCTGCTGGCCGGTTCGAGCACCATGGCGCCGATGATGGGCGAGATTGCGAAGCGCTTCCAGTCGCTGCACCCGGGCGTGCAGATCGAGGTCCAGGCCGGCGGTTCCGGCCGCGGCGTGAGCGACGCGCGCGGCGGCAAGTCCGACATCGGCTGCGCGGCCGCGACCGCGACCTGAAGAACTTCGGCGACGCGGTGTCCCGTTTCAAAGCGGGTCTCGCGCTGACCGCGATGCCGCCGCTGCCCGGGGAGCAGCTGCGCGAGTCGGCTGACAAATATGTGAATTTGTTCGAGGCATACGTCGCGATAGCCGACAGGATCGAGTCGGGAAAAGCCGACTATCTGGTCGCGCTGCAGGTGATCGAGCCCACGCTCGAGCAGGTGCATGCCTTTGCCGAGCGTAACGCCTATGCCACGCGTGATCGCGTCAGGCGCGTCACGGGAACCTGATAATCCGCGACGCGGCTGATCTCTCCTTCCCCTTCAAGGGGAGGGCACGTCGTCACTTTCGATCAGCGTCCGGGATTCATGAGGCACTCTACGATCTTTCCAGAACCGCAGCGAAAAAACCGTCGCAGCCGTGCCGGTGCGGGTAGAGCTGCAGGAATTTGCCCGTATCGAGCGCAATGCGCTGCGTTTTGAGCACCTCGTTGGCGGGCATCAGCGAGTACTGCGGGTGTGCAGAGAGGAAAGCTTCGACCACTTCCTGGTTTTCTGCGCGCAGCAGGCTGCACGTCGCGTAGACCAGGCGCCCCCCTGGTTTCAGGAGCTGCGCCGCGGCCGCAAGCAGCGCGCGCTGCTTGGCGGCCAGCTCGATGATGTCGCCGGGGGTCTGCCGCCATTTGAGATCGGGATTGCGGCGCAGCGTGCCGAAGCCGCTGCACGGCGCATCCACCAGCACACGGTCGATCTTGCCTGCAAGCCGCTTCACCTTGATGTCGTTCTCGCTCTGCAATAGCTGCGGATGCACGTTGGAAAGCCCCGAGCGTTTGAGCCTCGGCTTGAACCGGTTCAGTCGCGCCTCGGCAACGTCGAAGGCGTAGAGCCGCCCGGAAGACTGCATGAGTGCGCCTATGGCCAGCGTCTTGCCGCCCGCGCCTGCGCAGAAATCAACGATCATCTCGCGGCGCCGCGGGGCCAGCAGCTGGCACACGAGCTGGCTGCCTTCATCCTGCACCTCGATGCGGCCGCTCACGAACAGCGGGTGACGATTGAGAGGGGATTTGGCTTCGAGCCGTACTCCAAGGGGCGCATAACGCGTAGGTTGCGCAGGGATGCCATCGGCGGCGAGACGTTGCAGCGTTTCGTCCCGCGTGGCGAGCAGCGAATTGACGCGCAGATCGAGGGGCGCAGCCTGCTGCAACGAACGCGCCAACGCGAGCACCTCGTCCTCGGGCAGCTCGGCAGCGAGCGTATCAGCCAGCCAGGGCGGCAGCTCCGCAGCGACGTGAAAAGGCGGCGCGCCTGCGGGTGTCCTGATCGCAGCGGCCCATTGCATGTCGGCGGGGGACAGGAGCGCTTCGAGCTGGCGCAGGCTGACCCCGTGAACGCGGTTGAGGTAAGCGAGCACCAGTTGACGGGGTGTGCGTGCGCCGGTGTGATGCTCGAGGCCGTAGCGGCGCCGCAGCACGCCAAAGACGGTTTCGGCAATGAAGGCACGATCCTGCCCGCCGAGGCGGGGCTGGCTGCGGAGATAGGTGGAAAGCACCGCATCCGCGGGCTGCGACATCGTCAGCACGCGCGCCAGCGCGTCTTCCGTCGCCGTGAACTGTCCAGCGCTGATCAATCCTCGCTCACACGGATGTCGCTGACGAGCTGTTCGCCCGAAGGCTCTCCGTCGCGATCGAAGAAGCGGATCTTGACCGGCAGCAGGCGGTACTCGGTGGCGAGCCACAGCTCTATGCTCTCCTGACCGGGACGGCGCACCTGCCTGACCGGCAGCGCGCGCAGCGTACCGAACGGTGTCTGCAGCATTTCTTCCGCGCCGATGTCGAGCTGATAACGCTCGAGCTTGATACCGTTGGTGATCGGCAGCTCGATGCGGCCGGGGGCGAGCGGCAACAGGCCGAGCTGATACATGAAGCTCACGAGGTCCTGCGCGTCGGCCGGCAGCGCGACGCTTTTTTGTTCCCGCAGCTTGCCCAGCGTGACCGTCATCGCGCTCCAGTCGAAGCTCGCCCTGGCGTCTTCGGGCCGGCCCGAGCGCACGCGCTGGTTGGCGAAGGATTCGGGACGCAGGCCCTGCGCGGTCAGCTTGCCGATGCTTTCGTAAGCACGTCGCTCGCGTCGGAACAGCGAGATGAGGCCGGTGGTCTCGGAAACGCTAGTGAGGCGGTAACCGTCGTCATGGATCTCCCACGATTGCAGCGTCTGACCGACACTGAATTTGTCGGTGCCGAGGTAAAGCAGGTAAGTGATCTCTCCCTTGCGCGGCAGGCGACGCGGAGGTGCGGGCGGGGCCGCCGCTACCGTTGGGTCCACGGGCGTGGGGGCTGCTGCCGGGCCTTCTGCAATGACCGGCTTGGGCGGTGGGGGCCGTCCCGCCGGCATCTCCGCCGGGACGGCCGGAGGCGAAGGCTCGCCATGGGGCGCCGGGAAATCGGGAACGATCGAGGCCGCCGGCCTGGCAGGGGCTGCAGCACTGCGAGGGCTGCGGGACGCGGCCGCGGGGGCCTGGCGTGGCGGCGGAGGCGGGGGTGAGACGACGGCGACGGGAGCCGGCGCGGCGGGCCGCAGCTGCGCTACGAGCGGCAACGAATCAGCGGCGCGGCGCGGCATCTCCATGCGCACGCCGTATACGATGACCAGGTGCAGGAGCAGCGAAAGCGCGACGAAAACCGCCAGGTTGCGCATATTGTCCGGTCCCGGCCATCGCGTCACTTGAGCTCGAGCCGGGTGATCACCTGTTCGAATTTCGCGCCGTCGCTCTCCACGATCAACAGTCTGACCGGGATGAAATGACGATCGGGCGCGAGCCAGACTTCGACCGTATTGTCACCCGCTTCGCGCTGTTTGACGAGATGCAGGGTCTGCATCTTCCCGAGCGGCGTGTCGATCGCTTCCTTGCCTGCGACCTGGTAGCGATACGATTCGATCTTCTTGCCGTTGGTCATCGGAAACGAGACCTGCTTCAGCTTGGCCACGGGCGTGAACATGAACTGATACATCAGCGACAGCCGGTCCTGCGTTCCGGGGAGGAGCTGCGCGGTTTCCTTGCGCCCGTCGAACGACATGCGCAGCTGCTCGGCGCTCCAGTCGAATTCCGCGCTGACATTCTTGGACGGGTCATCGAGCCGGCCGTAATCGAAAAGCTCCGGCCGCAGCCCTGCCGGGGTGACGGAACCGCTGCTGTTGATGCGGATCTGCGTGCGGAAAAGACGCTTGAGCGCACCGGCGGGATTGCTCGCGCTGACGATCTGATATTTGCTGCCGTTCTTCTCGAACGTCTCGTCGACCGTCGCGATATGCAGGCCGTCCCGGAACAGGTTGTAGCTCGCCTTGACCGACGCCGGCGGTACAGCCCACGCCGGGGCGGCGAGAACCAGGATTGCGATGAGGGTGGGCAGGCGAAATTTCATGAGTCCAGTGCGGGCGATAGCAGCGCACCATCGTCGCTGCGCCGCGCTTTCAGTTCGACGCCGCCGTACGCCGTGAGTTCCAGCCGGTCTGCGCAAAACCAGCGCAGCGCCTGGGGATAGATGCGATGCTCCTGCGCCAGCACCCTCGCGGCCAGCGTGTGCTCGTCGTCTCCGGGCAGCACCGGCACGGCCGCCTGAACGATGATGGGACCGTGATCGAGCTGTGCGGTTACCAGGTGCACCGTGCAACCGTGCAACTTGACGCCTGCGGCGAGCGCGCGCCGGTGCGTATCGAGCCCCGGAAACGCCGGCAGCAGCGAAGGATGGATATTGACGAGGCGGCCGCGAAAGCGCTCGACGCATGGGTCGGTCAGCACGCGCATGAAACCGGCGAGCACGACGAGGTCCGCCGCGAACGCGTCGATCGCATCCCCGAGCGCCGCATCGAAAGCTGCGCGGCTCGCATATGCACGGTGATCGACGACGCATGTCGTGACCCCGGCCTGCGCGGCCAGCGCGAGCCCGGCCGCGGCTGGCTCATTGCTGATCACGGCGGCGATCTCGAGCGGCAGCCGCGCGTCGAGGATCGCCTGCATGTTGCTGCCGTGCCCGGAGATCAGGATGACGATTTTTTTCATGCGATCGTGGTCTGGGCTTCTCCGGCCATGCGCGCGTGCACGCTGCCGATGCGCCACACTGTTTCGCCATAGCTGTGCAGCGCATCAGTGGCGGCGGCGGCATGCTCCGGCGCGACGATCAACACCATGCCGATGCCGCAGTTGAAGACGCGCGCCATTTCGACGTCCGCGACCTGACCCTGCTCCTGCAGCCATTGGAACAACGGCGGCCATGGCCAGGAGCCGCGCGCAATGCGCACGCACAGTGGGTCGGCGAGGATCCGCGGCACATTGTCGACGAGTCCGCCCCCGGTAATGTGAGCGAGCCCCTTGACGGGCAGAGTCTCCATCAGCCGCAGCACGGATTTTACGTAGATGCGCGTAGGCGCCATGATCAGGTCGCCCAGTCGCGCGCTGCCAACCTCGGCATCAAAGTTTGCGTGGACCCGCGCGATGATGCGGCGAATCAGCGAGTAGCCATTCGAATGTGCGCCGCTCGACGCCAGCCCGAGCACGACATCGCCCGCGGCTATCGTTGTCCCATCGATGATGCGGCTCTTCTCGACGACGCCGACGGCGAAACCGGCCAGATCGTATTCGCCGTCGGGATACATGCCCGGCATCTCGGCGGTCTCGCCGCCGATAAGCGCGCAGCCAGCCTGGACGCACCCATCGGCGATGCCTTTGACGACCGCGGTGGCCGTGGCGACATCGAGCTTGCCGCACGCGAAGTAATCGAGAAAGAACAGCGGCTCGGCGCCCTGCACGAGGATGTCGTTGACGCTCATCGCCACGAGATCGATGCCGATGGTGTCATGGCGGCCGAGCGCGAAGGCGAGCTTGAGCTTGGTGCCGACGCCGTCCGTCCCCGAGACCAGCACGGGTTCCCGGTATTTCGCGGGTATTGCGCACAGCGCCCCAAAGCCGCCGATGCCGGCGAGCACTTCCGGCCGCAAGGTTTTTCTAGCATGCGGCTTGATTGCGGCGACCAGCGCATCGCCCGCGTCGATATCGACGCCCGCGTCGCGGTAGGTCAGGGAAGGTGTTTCGTCGGATGGGCTCAAGGCATTCCCGCAGCAGGTCCGATCAGCGTGCGCGCCGGCGTTCGGGTTCGAGCTTGCGGGCGTTCTACGCTAAAATCGCGGCTCGTGACGGCCGGCAAGCCGTTTCCCAGCCCATCGACATCCGTGCCAGTCCGAATTTTACCTCAAACGACTATCGTCCGGCGCCGCGAAGGCACGAGCGGGGCGTGAAGCAACTCATCCTCGACATCGCGCGCGCGCCCGCGCCGACGCTCGACAATTTCGTGCCGGGCCGCAACGCGGAGGTCGTGGTCGCCCTGTATGCGATCGCCAACGGCGCGAGCGACGAGCGCTTTGTCTATCTATGGGGCGCGGACGGCAGCGGGCGCAGCCATTTGTTGCAGGCGGCGATGCACGCGGCGCGCGCCCGCGGCAGAGCGGCGCTCGCGTTCAGTGCGGGGAGCGAGGGGCACGACATTCCCGAGGATGCGCTGGTAACGGCCGACGACGTGCACCTGTTCGGCGCCGTCGCGCAGATCGGATTGTTCAACGTGCACATCCGGCTGGCAGCGGGAAGCGGGGTGCTGCTGGCCTCGGGCGACGTGCCCCCTGCCCAACTGACGCTGCGTGCCGATCTGGCGACGCGGTTTGGCGCGGGACTCGTCTACCAGGTGCACGAGCTGAACGACGACGAGAAAGCCGCCGCTCTGCACGGCTACGCCGCAGCGCGCGGCTTCAGGCTGCCGGCGGACGCCTGCAGCTATCTGCTCCGGCATGCGCAGCGCGACATGCGCTCGCTGCAAGCGCTGCTCGATGCGCTCGACCGTCATTCGCTCGCTACCCGGCGCGCCGTCACCGTGTCGCTGCTGCGCGACTTGCTGAATACGGAAACCACAGATAACCACGGATGAACACGGATAAGTACGATGAATCTTGCGCTCTTCGATCTCGACAACACGCTCCTCGACGGCGACAGCGATTTCGAATGGGCGCAATTTCTGATCGAGCAAGGCGTGCTCGACCGCGAGGTATACGAAGCGCGCAACCACACTTTCTACGAGCAGTACAGGGATGGCACGCTCGATATCCACGAGTTTCTCGATTTTCAGCTGAAGCCGCTCGCGCGTCATCCGCGGCGGGTGCTGGACGCCTGGCACCGCGAGTTCATGGAGCGCAAGATCGTTCCGCTGGTACGTCCGCGCGCGCGTGAGCTCGTGTCCCGACACCGCGACGATGTATGCGTCATCATCACCGCCACCAACAGCTTTGTCACCGCGCCGATCGCCCGCGAGTTTGGTATCGATCAGCTTATCGCCACCGAGCCGGCGCAGGTCGGCGGCGAGTTCACCGGGGAAGTCGAGGGCACGCCGTGTTTTCGCGAGGGCAAGGTCGCGCGCCTCGACCAATGGCTGACCGCGCGCGGGCAGCGCCTCGCCTCGTTCGAGCAAAGCTGGTTCTACAGCGATTCGCTCAACGATCTGCCGTTGCTGAGTCGCGTCACCGACCCGATCGCCGTCGATCCCGACGAGACGCTGCGCGCGCACGCGCTGCAGCAGGGCTGGCCGGTTGTCAGCCTGCAGTAGGCGCAGGGGCGAGCGGATGCGCAGTGCGGTGCAGGCCGCGCGCGCGCGTCCATTCGCGCGCTGATCCTGCCCACGAGCCGTCGTGTCACGCTCCCTGGCCCTCGCGATCATCGCCGCAATCGCCGCGGGCAGCGTGTTCACCGCGCTCTTGTTCGGGACTTTTCCGATTTCGGCGATCCAGGTATTCGACAGCATCTTTTTTCCGGACCCGGGTGTCGTGCACGACGTCATCTGGAAGCTGCGCCTGCCGCGCGCGCTCGCGGCGTTCGCGTGCGGGGGGCTGCTCGCGACCGCCGGGGTGCTGCTGCAGGTGTTGTTGCGCAATCCGCTCGCCGATCCTTACATCCTGGGCATCTCCGGCGGCGCTGCGTTGGGCGCGCTCGGCGCGGTCGTAGTCGGCGCCGGTCTGCTGGCGACCCATCTTGCGGCCCTCGGCGGCGCGCTCGTTACGATCGCGCTGGTCTTCGCGCTGTCCTTCCGGGCTGGCGACTGGAACCTCCATCGTTTGCTGCTCACGGGCGTGGTGCTGTCGGCTGGATACACGGCACTTATCAGCCTGATGCTGGTCATCGCCCCGCAGGCACAGCTGAAAGGCATGCTCTACTGGCTGATGGGTGACCTTACGCACGCGGGTGACAGCGGCGCTGCGTGGCTGCTGCTCGCGGTGCTGCTGGTGGTGTTTTCGCTGTGGGCAGGCGGGCTCAATGCCCTGTCGCTCGGCGCGCTGAAAGCGCGTACGCTGGGGATCGCCGTCCCGCGCGTCCAGGCGGGCCTGTATTTCGGGGCGGCGCTGGCGACCGTTGCCGCCGTGCTGCTCGGGGGCAGCATCGGCTTCGTGGGCCTCATGGTGCCGCATGCGCTGCGCCTGCTCGGCATCAACGACCATCGCTGGCTGCTGCCCGCGGCGGCGCTCGCCGGCGGCAGTTTCGTCGTGATCGCGGACACCTTTGCGCGGACCTTATGGGCGCCACAGCAGATGCCGGTAGGCGTGTTCACCGCGCTCATCGGTGTTCCCGCGCTGCTCTATCTGCTGACGCGACGGTCATGAAGCTGCATGCCAAAAACGTGACGCTCGCGGTCGGCGAGCGCGTGCTCTGCCGGGACCTCGATCTGGCGGTCGAACCGGGTGAGCTGTGGGCGGTGTTGGGACGCAACGGCAGCGGCAAGACCACGCTGCTGCATGCGCTGGCTGGTCTCGCGCCCGTGCAGCACGGGGTGATCGATATCGGCGGCCGGGCGCTCGCCGGCTATCCGCGGCGCGCGCTCGGGCGCGACGTAGGCATTCTGCTGCAGCAGGAAGATCGCGACTTCTGGGGCACCGTCGCCGACTACGTGATGCTGGGGCGCTATCCCCATGCGCGCTCCTGGCTGGGCCCGGTTGCGGACGACGAAGCCGCAGTCGCGCGGGCGCTGGATGCGTTCGATCTCGCACCGTTTCGCGCGCGCGCATACGTAACGCTTTCCGGGGGCGAGCGCCAGCGCGCGCGGCTCGCGCAGTTGTGGGCGCAGCAGCCGCAGATCCTGCTCCTCGACGAGCCGCTCCAGCACCTCGACCTGCGTCATCAGGCGCAGACGCTGCAGCGCGTCGCGCATGCCGTGCGCGACAGCGGTCGTGCCGCGGTGCTGGTGTTGCACGACCTCGCGTATGCGGGGCATTGCGACAAGGTACTGATGCTTTATGGCGACGGACGTTATGAAGCCGGTGCTGCGGGTGCGCTGCTCGAACCGTCGCGGTTGGAGCGTCTTTATGGCTGCCGGGTGCGTGCGTACGGTGCGGGCAGCGATGAGCACTTTATCCCCGTTATATAATTGAGCCGTCACGAATTCAAGCGGACGCGCCGGTGCGGCGCCGCTTAATTCGTTGAAAAGTACATCTCATCCTGATGATTCGAAAATTCCTGGGCAGGGTCTTCTCCGGCGCGATGTTTCGCCCGGCGCCGTCGAAAATCATACCGGTCGAGTCTCACCGCATTACGCGCGACCGTATCAGCCGCGGCGCCGCCAAGACGTGCGAGACGCTGCAGCAGCAGGGCCACGCCGCCTACGTGGTGGGCGGAGCGGTGCGCGACCTGCTGCTCGGGCGCGAACCCAAGGATTTCGATGTCGCGACGAGCGCAACGCCTGAAGAGGTGCGGGCAGCGTTTCGCCGTTCGCGCATCATCGGGCGCCGCTTCCGTCTCGTGCACGTGATGTTCGGCGCCGAGACGATCGAAGTATCCACGTTCCGCGGCAGCGTCGCCGGGTCGGAAGAAGAACAACAGTCGACGGACGAGCACGGCCGCATCACGCGCGACAATGTCTTCGGCACCATCGAGGACGATGCGCGACGGCGCGACTTCACCATCAACGCGATGTTCTATGACCCGGTGCGCGAGGAAGTGCTCGACTACCATCGCGGTGTCGCGGACGTCAAAGCCCGCCGCCTGCGCATGATCGGTGATCCGGCCAAGCGCTACCGCGAGGATCCGGTGCGCATGCTGCGCGCAGTGCGGCTGGCGGCGTCGTGCGGCCTGGAGATCGAGCCGCGCACGCGCACGCCCATCGCCACGATGGCGGACTTGCTGCGCAACGTTCCCAAGGCGCGGGTATTCGATGAGATGCTCAAGCTGCTGCTGTCCGGCCACGCTGCAGACTGCGTGCGCCGGCTGCGCAAGGAGGGGTTGCACCACGGGCTGCTGCCGCTGCTCGACGTCATCCTCGAACAGCCGCAGGGCGAGCGCTTCGTCATGCTCGCGCTGCAGAATACCGATGAGCGCATCCGCGGCGGCAAGCCGGTGTCGCCGGGGTTCCTGTTCGCGGCGCTGCTCTGGCACGAGGTGCTGGCCGCATGGAAACAGGCCCAGGCGCGGGGCATGAACACGATGCCGGCGCTGTTTGATGCGATGGATCAGGTGGGCCAGGTGCAGGCCGAAAAGCTCGCCATATCGCGGCGCTTCGGCGGGGACATGAAGGAGATCTGGGCGTTGCAGCCGCGCTTCGAAAACCGCGTCGGGCGCCGGCCATTTCATCTGCTCCAGCATATGCGCTTTCGCGCCGCGTACGACTTTCTGCTGCTGCGCTGCGAGAGCGGGGAGCTGGATCCGGAGATCGGCGAGTGGTGGGGCAAGTTCCAGCACGCGGACGAGGCCGCGCGCGCCGGCATGCTGCTCAAGGAAGGCCCCGCGACCGGCACGAAGCGCAGGCGCAAGCGCAAGCGGCGCGGCGATGACAGCGGCAAGAAGCAAGAACCGGCCGCAGCGGTGGAAAGCGCGGGCTCAGATTGAGTTCGGCGCGGGTTCGCACTGCAGAGACGACGCTCATCACGGCCTATATCGCGCTGGGCAGCAATCTCGCGGAGCCGGCGGCGCAGCTCCGCGCGGGTTTCGCCGCTATTGCCGAGCTGCCGCGCACCCGGCTGACTGCACGCTCGTCGCTTTATCGCAGCGCTCCCGTGGGCTATGCGAATCAGCCCGATTTCATCAATGCCGTGGCGGCCATCGAAACCGCGCTGGCGCCCCGGGAACTGCTCGAGGCATTGCTGAACGCAGAGCACGCCCGCGGCCGCGTGCGCGGGTTTGCGAATGCGCCCCGCACGCTCGACCTCGACATCGTCGTCTACGGCGATCGGCAGGTGTCCGAGCCCGGGCTCACGATTCCGCATCCCCGTCTGCACGAGCGGGCCTTCGTGCTGGTGCCGCTGGTGGAGATCGCGCCCGATTGTCGCATTCCGGGACTGGGAAAGGCGGCCGACCTGTTGCGCTCGGTCGATGTCGGCAGCGTCACGAGGCTCGCGGGGGCTCCCGCATGAGGCAGCGGTCGCACCCTCGCACAACCGCAGGCCGTAGTGCAGACCCGCTCCGTGCAGCTTCCTGAAAAATATCGCTATATCGTGGTCGAGGGCCCCATCGGCGTCGGCAAGACCAGCCTCGCCCGCAAGCTCGCGGAACTGAGCGGCAGCGCTGCGCTGCTGGAGAATCCCGACGCCAATCCCTTCCTGCCGCGTTTCTACGAAGACGCTCCGCGCTACGCGCTGCCTACCCAGTTGTTCTTCCTGTTTCAGCGCGTCAACCAGTTGCGCGAGCTCAACCAGGCGGATTTGTTCAGGCGCGCGACCATCGCCGACTTCATCATGGACAAGGATCCGTTATTCGCGCGGCTTACGCTGAACGACGACGAACTGCGGCTTTATCAGCAGATCTACGATCATCTCAGGCCGCTCGCGGCCATTCCCGACCTCGTGATCTATCTGCAGGCGCCCACCGAAACCCTGATCGAGCGCGTCAAACGGCGGGGCGTGAGCTACGAGCGGGGTATTTCCGAGGCGTATCTGCTGCGGCTGGCCGAAAGCTACGCCCGTTTTTTCTACCAGTACGCGGCATCGCCGGTGCTCATAGTCAACTCCGAACATCTGAATTTTGTTGATTCAGCGCACGATTTTGATTTATTGTTGCGCCGCATCGACGAAATGCGCGGCAGTCGCGAGTTCTTCAATCTCGGCGTCTGAGCCCCAAAATCAGGGGAAGCGAACGCGGGTAAAGAGCTTAACCGGAGCTTCCTTAGGACACTCATGAGAACCAGTCTGACCGCCTTACAGAAAATGGCGCAGGAAGGCAGCCGCATCGTCATGCTGACGTGTTACGACGCGAGCTTTGCCGCCGTCATGGAAAGCGCAGGAGTCGAAGTACTGCTGGTGGGTGACTCGCTCGGCAACGTGTTGCAGGGCCACGATTCCACCCTGCCCGTGACGCTCGCCGACATGGCGTACCATACGCGTTGCGTCGCCCGGGGCTCCAAGCGCGCTTTCATCGTCGCCGACATGCCTTTCGGCACTTTTCAGGTGAGTCCCGGCACAACGTTCGAGAACGCCGCGCAGTTGATGGCGGCCGGCGC
The DNA here is from genome assembly GCA_046715035.1 of Burkholderiales bacterium. GTDB lineage: Bacteria > Pseudomonadota > Gammaproteobacteria > Burkholderiales > SG8-41 > PALSA-1004. Next base: position 14,465 of record JBKJZR010000239.1, read on the forward strand.
GCATATGGTCAAAGTCGAAGGCGGCGAGCCGATCGCCGAGACGGTCGCTTTTCTCACGCGGCGTGGCATCCCGGTGTGCGGGCATCTCGGACTCACGCCCCAATCGGTCTACCAGCTCGGCGGATACAAGGTGCAGGGGAGGGGGGACCAGGGACAAGTCCTGCTTGCCGAGGCCAGGCTGCTCGAGGAAGCCGGCGCGGGAATGCTGGTGCTCGAGGCGGTACCCGCGGCGCTGGCGCGCGAGGTAACCCAGGCGATACGCACGCCCACGATCGGCATCGGCGCCGGTGTGGGTTGCGCGGGGCAGGTGCTGGTCATGCACGACATGCTCGACGTATTTCCCGGCCGCAAGGCCAAATTCGTCAAGAATTTCATGCGCGGCGCCGACAGCATCGAAGCGGCGATCGCGAACTACGTCAAAGAAGTCAAAGCCGGCACTTTCCCCGGCCCGGAGCATTCGTTCTAGGAGCTCGTCGGACTTGAGCCCGACAAGCTCTTCACTCCTCATCCCTCATTCCTCACTCCTGCTCCACACATGGACGTCATTCATTCGGTAGCCGACCTGCGCGAGCGCCTGCAGCGGGTGCCCAACAACGTGTTCGTGCCGACCATGGGCAACCTGCACGCGGGCCACATCCGGCTGATCAATATCGCCAAGCCGCGCGCGGCGTGCACGGTGGTCAGTATTTTCGTCAATCGGCTGCAATTCGGCCCGCAGGAGGACTTCGACCGCTATCCGCGCACGCTCGATGCCGACTCCGCGAAACTGCGCGACGCCGGGGTCGACGTCGTGTTCGTTCCCGATGAGCGGGAAATTTATCCCGAGCCGCAGACGTACGTGGTCGAGCCATCGGACCTGCAGCACGTGCTCGACGGCGCGGTACGCCCCGGGCACTTCAGGGGTGTGGCCACCGTAGTGCTGAAGCTCTTCAACATGGTGGCACCGCACGCGGCGATTTTCGGCAAGAAGGACTACCAGCAGTGCCTGGTGCTGACCAACATGGCGCGTCAGCTCGCACTGCCCATCGAAATCATTCTGGCGGACACAATGCGCGCCGAAGACGGCCTTGCCTTGTCGTCGCGCAACGCCTATCTCACGCCGCAAGAGCGCGCCGAAGCGCCGCGGCTGTACAACGTGCTGCGCCAGGCGCGCGACGAGCTTGCCGGCGGCGCACGCGACTACCAGCGCATCGAGCTCGACGTCATGGCCGAGCTGGCCCACCACGGCTGGAAGCCGGATTACATCGCGGTGCGCCGGCAGAGCGATCTGCGGCCGCCGGTGGACGGGGAGCGCCGGCTCGTGATCCTCGCCGCGGCGCGTCTGGGCAGGACCCGGCTCATCGACAACATCGAAGTGACCGTCTGATGCCTGCGCGCAGCGGCAAGCCCCTGCCGTGCGATCAGCCCTGCATGACGGCTGAGCTATTTCTTTTTCGAGGAAGTCTTTTTACGCGGCACCTTGCCGCCCGCGCGACGGGCTTCGGAAAGTCCGATGGCGATCGCCTGCTTGCGGCTTTTCACGGTCTTGCCCGAGCCGCCGCTTTTCAGCGTGCCGCGCTTGCGCTCGTGCATCGCCTGCGCGACTTTTTCTGCAGCTTTTTTGCCGTACTTGGCCATGCCGGATTTCCTCAGTTCCAGCGCCCCTTGATGCCGCCGATGCTCATGCGGCCAGCGCCCAGCAGCATCACCGCCACTGCCGTAAACAAGTACATTCCCTGAAGTTCGAGCGCCCAGCCGCTTGTCTTGGAGATCGTGAAGAGTTCGTGCGCGTGCACGAGCCCGATCGCCACGATCATATTGACGGCGACGACCAGCGCCGCGACGCGCGTCCAGACACCAAAGATAAGCAGAATCGGCGCGAGCACCTCGCCTACGTAGACCAGGTAACCCAAGGCTGGGGGCAAGCCCGCTTTCGTCACCATGCCGACGATCGGGTCGATGCCGCCGGTGATCTTGGCGATGCCATGGAGCAGCATCAGCACGCCGAGCGCTACGCGCAACACGAGCTTGCCTGTGTCTTCACTCATGCATCCCCCCTCCGGTTGCCGGCATGCGCCGAGCGACTGTTGTTCATTACTTGTTGCGGATGATTGTAGCGCTCACGACCCCACTGAGGTGACGACTTCCTTCTTGCCTTTTTTGCCGCAGGTGGCCGCCGGCTTGGTGGTACTGACCACGCATTTCGGCGGCTTCTGTTCAGGCAGATTTTTGCCTTTGGTGCCCGTTCCCGTCGCTACCGCTTTCGCCAATTTCGCGCGCATCCCCGCCGCCATGATCGACCTCCATTGAGTGAGTGCAATGAGTATAAACCACGCGTTGCCGCGCGGCCCGCCCTTGCGCAACGTCCATTCAGCCCAGCTTCATCGGACCGGCAAAAAAACTGCCGTCGCGAGACTCTGTATCACTTTGACGAGCGTGCGGTTGTACTTGTCTGCGACGATTTTCGAAAGCACGTCGAGGCCCGCGATTACTTTGCCGAACTCGCGCTCGAAACTTAAGTTCGCCGCCGCGCCCCCCGCTGCCTCGTTGGACAGCAAAAAAAACTGCCCGCCGCCGCTGCGCGCGTTGGAGAGCTTCCAGACCGCGATCTCGACGTTGCGCGCGGCGTTATACAGCGCCTGCGGTTCGAGATCGTCGAGCATGTAGAACTCCGTCTTGTCCTGGAATGCGGCCTGGATCATGCTGCCGAGCCCCGCGACGAAGGCCAGCACGCGGTCACCCGCATAGTCGTCCCGAAACGCGAGCTGGATCGCCTGGGTGCCCCGGGCCCCGCGCAGCTCGGGGAACTGCCAGTCGTGGCGGCCTTCGAAAATCCGCGCGATCGCGGCCGCGGGATGGCCATGGCCACCCTTCCGGAATTCACGCGGGTTGCGGCGGTACAGCTTTTCCGCGAGCAGCCTCAGGTTGAGGAAAATTTCGCGCTGATGGGCTTCGGCGACACGGTCGATGTCCGACTTGGCGAGCTGGGCGGGATGGAACCCCGATTCCGGCTTACCGGGAGCCGTCGCATCGCCGGCGCACGCCGACACCAAAGGCAGCCAGATGACGAGCGCGAACCGGCCTAGCATGCGCCATGATAACGGAACGTCCTGCGCTGGCGCAGCGTCTTGGGAAACGGCGCGGCCGCGTAACAGGCGCCGGAGGTCAAAAAAAAGCCTCCGCACGCGAGCGGAGGCCTTCGATAACGAAGCTGGCGACAAACTTAGCGCTTGCCTGCATCCTTCACGGCTTCGCGCGCGTCGCCAAAGCCTTTCTGGACTTTGCCCTCGACCTGTTTCGCCAGGCCTTTTACCTGCTGTTTTTCGCTACCGACCAGCTTGCCGGCGCCTTCCTGCACTTTGCCAGCCACGTCTTTCGCGGTACCTTTGACTTGATCTTTATTCATGTTCATAGCTCCTCAGAATAGACAGGGTCCTGCGATTGCGTGCGCATTATTTCCTGTCCTGCGTCGGGCAGATAGTAGCGTTCGTCCGATTATGGCGTAGGACTATTGCTCCACCTTGACGTTCGCGTCGACTATGATCTTGGCGAATTTTCTCGACTCGCCGCGATCAG
>JBKJZR010000240.1:0-12129 GCA_046715035.1 Burkholderiales bacterium
CCCGCAGGGGCTTGGGGGGCGGGGTGCGCCGCGGCTGGGGGGGCGGTGGGCGCGGCTGCCGCGGGGGGTCCGCCCCACACCGCTCCACGATCCCCACCGTCAGGCTCGCGCGCCTCCCGGCATTCAACCGCAGCGGCGGGAACGGTATTCCCCTGCGACATGCCGCGCGCACGCGACGGGCGGTGCGAGACGAAACTGCGGAACGTCCGCCAAAAGCTGAGCATGATGTGAGCTGATTCCGTGTCAGGCTGCCGCAGAACGCGCGACCCGGACGCGGGTTGCGGGTGCGGCATATTCTTCCAGCGCCAGCCTCAAGAGATCGAGTCCGGCTCTCGTCCTGGCGCTGATCCAAAGCGCGTGAATTTTACCATATTCGTCACGCTCCAATCGCGGCGCGGCATCCATCAAATCGATCTTGTTGTACACCAGCAACTGCGGCAAATGCGCCGCCCCGATCTCCGCGAGCACGGCATTCACTGCGGCGATTTGCGCGTCGCGCACCGTGCTTCCCGCATCGATGACGTGCAGCAGGAGATCAGCCTGCACCGCCTCCTCGAGCGTGGCGCGAAAAGCAGCGACCAGCGAGTGCGGGAGGCGGCGGATGAAACCGACCGTGTCGGAAAGCACCGCCGCCGCCCCGTTGGGCAAATGCACCCTGCGCGTCGTCGTATCCAGCGTCGCAAACAACTGGTCGGCCGCATACGCGTCCGCACGGGTAAGCGCGTTGAACAGGGTCGATTTGCCGGCATTCGTGTAACCGACCAGCGACACGGAAAGCACGCTCGCACGGCGCCGCGCGCGCCGCTGCACGTCACGCTGACTGCCAAAGCGTGCGAGCTTGTCCTTCAGCAACTTGACGCGCTTGCCCAGCAGGCGGCGGTCCGTTTCGAGCTGGGTTTCACCCGGTCCGCGCAGACCGATACCGCCCTTTTGCCGTTCCAGGTGCGTCCAGCCGCGCACCAGCCGCGTCGCCAGATGGCCGAGCTGCGCGAGCTCGACCTGCAGCTTGCCCTCGTGGCTATGGGCGCGCTGCGCAAAAATGTCGAGGATGAGACTAACGCGGTCCACCACGCGACAGCCGAGGCGCTTTTCGAGGTTGCGCTCCTGTGCCGGCGAAAGCTCGTGATTGAAAATCGCGAGCTGGGCGCCGGTGCGCTCGAGCAGCAGCGCGAGCTCGCCGACCTTGCCGCTGCCGGCGTACAACGCGGGATCGGGCCGCTGCCGCTTGCCTTGCAGGACTGCCGCGACGACGAGGCCCGCGCTCTGAGCGAGCTGCACCAATTCCGCGGTCGATTCGGCGAAGTCGTCATCGCCGAAGTCAAGGCTGACGAGGACCGCCTGGGAACTGCTCCCCGGACGCTCTAACATTCAGTTATCGGACAGCGGGTTCAGAATGCCCAGCAGTCACTCTGCAATGCGGGCCGTATGAGGGGGGACATCCCCTCATTGCGAAAAGCAAGCTAGCTTTCAGCGGAATGTTCGACTGAAATGGTGACGGGACGCGCCGGGACGACGGTAGAAATGGCGTGCTTGTAGACCATCTGCGTCACGGTGTTCTTGAGCAGGACCACATACTGATCGAACGACTCGATCTGACCCTGCAGCTTGATGCCATTGACCAGGTAGATGGAAACGGGAACATGCTCCTTGCGCAGCGTGTTCAAAAACGGGTCTTGTAGCAGCTGCCCTTTCGTGCTCATGTGTGCTCCATCTTTCTTGATATTAGCAGCGGCACTTTACTGCATTTTCACCTGCAGCGCCATAGCGTCCAGTCACCGTTTACGGCGCCGCGGCGCGTAGGGATTTGCGGACTGACGCAACTCGATCTTGAGCGGAGTGCCTTCCAGTTTGAACGTTTCCCGAAAGAATCGTTCGAGGTAACGCCGGTAGTTGTCCGAAACCTGTTTAAGGCCGGTGCCATGAATGACGATGCGTGGCGGATTGCGGCCGCCCTGGTGCGCGTAACGCAATTTTGGGCGGTTGATGCCCGCGCGCGGCGGCGGCTGCCGGGTCGTCGCCGCGATCAGCGCGCGCGTAAGCTTAGGGGTAGGCAGCTTCACCATCGCCGCCGCAAATGCCCGATCGATCGAATCGAGCATGGGCTGGATCCCGGTGCCGGCCAGGGCGGAGACGTGATGCATGCGCGCGAAGCCGAGGAAATTCAGATTGCGCTCGATACCCGATTTAGCCTCAGCGCGCTGCTCGTCGGACAAGCCGTCCCATTTGTTGATCGCCACTACCAGCGCCCGCCCGCTTTCCAGGATGTACCCCGCGATGTGCGCGTCCTGATCGGCAATCTGCTCCCGCGCATCGAGAACGAGCACCACGACATTCGCATCCTCGATCGCCTGCAGCGTCTTCACCACCGAGAACTTTTCCACCGTTTCGGCAATCCGCCCGCGCCTGCGCATGCCTGCGGTGTCGATCATGGTGTATTTGCGGCCCGCGCGCTCGAAATCGACGTAGATGCTGTCGCGCGTGGTGCCGGGTTGGTCGAACACCACCATGCGCTCCTCGCCTACCAGCTGGTTGACGAGCGTCGATTTGCCGACGTTGGGGCGTCCGACGACGGCGATGCGCGGATGCGTTGCCTCTTCCTCGGTGGTCGGCAGCGCTTCCACTGACGCGCCGCCTTTATAGTCGGCGAGCACGATGTCCGTGAGGTCGCTGACGCCTTCTCCGTGCGCGGCCGAAATGGCCAGCGGGTCGCCCAGCGCGAGCTCGTGGAACTCGGCGCTGACGGTAGCCGGCTGCATCCCTTCGGCCTTATTGACCACGAGCCAGATGCGGCGCCCGGTTTCGCGCAGTTGCTGCGCGACGATGCGATCCTGCGCAGTCATGCCCTCGCGCCCGTCGACAAGAAAAATAACCGCGTCGGCCTCATCGACGGCCTGCCGCGTCTGGCGCGCCATCGCCTGCAGCACTCCCTGGGCATTGACCGGCTCGAGCCCGCCGGTATCGACGACGATGAACGGCGTGTCGCCGACGCGGCCACGGCCGTAATGACGGTCACGCGTGAGGCCAGGAACATCGGCGACGATCGCGTCACGGCTGCGCGTAAAGCGGTTAAAGAGCGTCGATTTGCCGACGTTGGGCCGGCCAACGATCGCGATCGTGGGAATCACTAAAATGCCGAATGCGCAACGATAGATGCCGAATGATGAATAAGATCCCTTGGGCGCGTGCAGTGCCGGTCTGCGTTCCGGGATTGCGCATTCATCGTTGCGCATTCATCATTGATCACCACGCCATCACTGTACGGTGATCGCGAACACGCCGCCGTTGCGGGTTTGGACGAGCACACCGCCTTCGAGCGCAACCGGCTGGGCGATGATGGGGCTGCCGTCGGTGGCGATCCGCGCCGCGAACGCGCCATCTTCGCGCGAGAGGAAATGCACGTAGCCCTGGTAATCGCCTACTGCGACATAACCGCCGCTCACCGCAGGACCGCTGGCTTGCCGGCCGAGGAGCTTGTCCTGCTTCCACAAGCTCGCACCGGTCACCTTGTCGAACACCACGACCGCGCTGCGCTCGTCCGTCACGTAGACATTGCGCCCGTCCATGGCGAGGCCCGAAATGCTCGAGATGTCGCGCGCCCATAGCGGGGCGCCTTTGACGAGATCGAAACAGGCGACGCGTCCCTGGAAGGCGGCCGCGCAGACCTGCTTGAAATCCAGCACCGGCGTACTCGAAACGTCGGCGACGCGCTCGAGCTCGGTGGCGCCCTTGGGCAGAGCGACTGCGGCTTCCCACCCGACGCTGCCGCTGCTCAACCCCAAGGCCACCAATCGGCCGCCCGGGAACCCGGCGAACACCGCGCCGCGCGAGATGACCACTCCGGCATGCGTGCGCACCGTGAGCGCAGGCAGCGTGCGCTGATACATCCATTTGCGGGCGCCGGTTGCGGCGTCCAGGCCAAAGACGCGGCCGTCGCCGCTGCGCGCCACGACGATGCCCTCGCCGGCCTCCGGCACGCTCAGCACTTCGCTCGTCAGCTGGGCTTTCCAAAGTTCCTTGCCCGCAACGTCGAAGGCGATGACCTCTCCCTTGGGCGTGCCTGCATAAACGGAACGCCCGTCGGTGCCTACGCCACCCGACAAGCGATGCCGGGAATCGAACCGCGACAGCAGCTTGCCACTCATCGCCTCGAAGCGGGCAATTTGTCCCGCGCTGCCGGCAGCCGTGACGATCTTCATATCCAATGCCGGGGTGAACACGTACTTCTCCGCGCTGCCCACGCTCGCCTGCCACAGGAACTTCGCGGTAGCCGTGGGCTTGAACACGACCAGTCCAGCCGGTTTGATCGTCGGACCTGCGCCGAACCATCGGTCGACGTAGTCACCGACGGGTATCGACGGCACTGCACAGCCAGCGGCCAACACCAGCGCGAGCGCGCTCGCGCAGAGCTTCACGGCGCTCATTTCCCGCCCAGCGCGTCGAGCTTGAGCTGAATCACCGAACGGTGCGCGCTTTTTGCATCGCTCTTGTCCAGTGCGAGCTGATAAGCGCTGCGCGCTTCGCCGCTCTTGCCCTGCGCGACCAGCACGTCGCCCCGCAGATCGGCGTAGAGCGCGCTCAGCGGCTCGCTGTGCTTTTCCTGCAGCCGCTGCAGCGCTTCGTCGTATTGCTTGGCGTCGAGCAGGACTGCCGCCAGCCTCAGCCGGCCGATATCGCGTGTCTCGTCGTCGCGGCCGTTGTCGACCACCCATTTCAGGCGCGTCTGGGCCAAGGCGCCGTCGCCGCCTTCGAGCGCGGCGCGGGCCGCAACCAGCGCAGCGAAGGACGCGTAGCCGGTGCGCGGGTACTTGTCGAGGAGCACGGCGGCGATGTCCTGAACCTTTTTCTGCTCGCCCGCGCCGGCGGCCGCCTGCACCTGTACGTAGAGCTCACTCGCTTCGTAGGACTGTGTGCCGTAATACATGCGCCAGCCCTGGATCGCGGCGAATGTTGCTGCAGCGACGCCGACGGCGAGCAACACGAGCCAGCGGTTCTGCTTCCACCACGCTTTTATTTCGTCTATCTGTTCCTGCTCTTCCAAATCGTAAACGGCCATCGTGCTTCCCTATTCAACCTTACTGGTATCTCAAAAAATCAGCAGTGGGATTCAGCCGTAGATAAACACAGATAAACGCGGATCACTTACCGCTGTTAACGGCATCGTTGGCTTGTTGAGTCACCCGTGTTCATTTGTGCCTATCTGTGGCTTAACTTGAAGTCCGGCAAGCAGTGTCACCGCTTGTTCGGCGCTACAGCGTAGCTGTTCCCCGGTCTCGCGCAGCGGCTTCACGCTCACCTGCTGCGCGCGCGCCTCCTCGTCGCCGATGATCACCGCATAGCGGGCGCCGCTCGTATCGGCTTTCTTCATCTGCGACTTGAAGCTCGCGCCGCTGCAATCGAGCGCCACCGAAATTCCGTGGTCGCGCAACTGCTCCGCGACGCTGAACGCGTAACGTTGCGCTGCTGCGCCGTGATGGGCGAGATACGCATCCGGCGCGGCCCGCAGCGCGCGCCCCCGCTCGTCGAGCAGCAGCAGCACGCGTTCGACGCCGATCCCGAAGCCGCATCCCGGTGCCGGCTTGCCGCCGAGTTGCTCGAAAAGTCCATCGTAGCGCCCCCCGGAGCATATCGCGTTCTGCGCGCCCAGCCGGTCGCTGACCCATTCGAATACCGTGAGGTTGTAGTAATCCAGTCCGCGCACCAACCGCGGATTAACCTGAAACGCAATGCTGGATTGCTGCAATCCTTCCTGCACCGCTGCGAAGTTGGCGCGGGATTCCGGGCCCAGCCTGTCGGCGAGCCGCGGCGCCGCCTCGATCATCGCCTGCAGCGCGGGATTCTTGCTGTCGAGTATGCGCAGCGGATTGCTGTAGAGCCGGCGCGTCGCATCCGCGTCGAGCGCGTCTGCGTGCCCTTCGAAGTAGGCGATCAGGCTGTCGCGAAACTCGCGCCTTTCTGCAGCCGTGCCTATGGTGTTGATTTGCAGCTGCACGCCCTCGATGCCAAGCTTCTGCCACAGCCGGCGCGCCATCAGCAGCAGTTCGACATCGATCTCGGGCCCGGCATAGCCCAGCGCCTCTGCGCCGAACGTGTGGTACTGCCGGTAGCGGCCTTTCTGCGGACGCTCGTGGCGAAACAAAGGACCGCTGTACCACAGCCGTTGCGGGCCGTTGTAAAGCAGGTTGTGCTCGAGCGCCGCGCGCACCGTCGGCGCGGTACCTTCCGGTCGCAGCGACAGTTGTTCGCCGTTCATCGCGTCGGTAAACGAGTACATCTCCTTTTCGACGATATCGGTCACCTCGCCCACGCCGCGCACAAAGAGCTCCGTGCGCTCGACGATAGGAGTACGAATGTTGCGGTAGCCGTACTGCCGGAACACTTCGCGCGCCGTGTCCTCGAAAAACTCCCACAGCGGAGATTGCTCCGGCAGGATGTCGTTCATTCCGCGGATCGCCTGAATCCTCGGCAGCATCGTGCCCGTGTCGCGCAGACCGCTCATTGCACCGATCCGGCGGCCGCTGCCCCGGCCGGTTGCGGCGCGTAGGTTCTCCGCACGTAATCATCGACGAGCGCCTTGAACTCCGCGGCAATGTGGTCGCCTTTGAGGGTCATCGCCCGGACGCCGTCGATGTAGACCGGTGCGACGGGATTCTCGCCTGAGCCGGGCAGGCTGATGCCGATGTTGGCGTGCTTGCTCTCGCCCGGCCCGTTGACGACGCAACCCATCACCGCCACGTGCATGCTTTCGACGCCGGGATAACGGCCCCGCCACACCGGCATCTGCGCGCGCAGGTAGGTCTGTATGCTCTCAGCGAGCTGCTGAAAATACGTGCTCGTCGTGCGTCCGCATCCCGGACACGCAATCACCAGCGGCGCAAACGAGCGCAGGCCCATCGTCTGCAGGATTTCCTGCGCGACGACGACTTCCTGCGTGCGGTCGCCGCCCGGCTGTGGCGTGAGCGAAATGCGTATCGTGTCGCCTATGCCTTCCTGCAGCAGCACCGCGAGCGCGGCTGACGACGCGACGATGCCTTTCGAGCCCATGCCCGCCTCGGTGAGACCGAGGTGCAGCGGGTAGTCGCACCGCACGGCAATGTCCCGGTAGACGGCGATGAGATCCTGCACGCCGCTCACCTTGCACGACAGGATGATGTGGTCGCCCGGCAATCCGAGCTGCTCGGCGAGTTGGGCGCTCTCCAGCGCGGAGGCGACCAGCGCCTGGCGCGTCACCACGGCGGCGTCTTCGGGCTGGGCACTGCGCGCGTTGTCGTCCATCATGCGCGCCAGCAGCTCGGGATCGAGACTGCCCCAGTTGACGCCGATGCGCACCGGCTTCGCATACAGGCACGCGTACTCGATGAGCGTTGCAAACTGCTCGTCGCGCTTGCGGCCGTGCCCGACGTTGCCGGGATTGATGCGCAGCTTGGCGAGGGCCGCGGCGCACGCCGGATGCTGCTTGAGCAGCCGATGGCCGTTGAAATGAAAATCGCCCACCAGCGGCACGTCGACGCCCTGCGCCGCCAGCCGATCGCGTATGTGCGGCACCGCGGCTGCAGCTTCGGCCGTATTCACCGTAATGCGCACCAGCTCCGAGCCCGCGCCCGCAAGGGCAGCGATCTGCGCAGCCGTCGCCGCGACGTCCGCGGTATCGGTATTGGTCATCGACTGCACCACGATCGGCGCTGCGCTGCCGATCACAACGTTGCCGACGCGCACCTGGCGCGCCGTGCGGCGCGGTTTGACTCCGTACATGCTATTCCAGTGTCAGCCGCGCGACACCGACGTTGGTGTGCGGCACAAGGTCGACGGGCTTGTCGTTATGCGTAAGTCTCACCCCGGCGGCATTGCCTATGACCAGCGTCAGCGGCGCAACGCCGCTCACCGATTGCAGGGTACCGGCAGGATTTATCCGCGAGAGCAGCTTGCGCCCGTTGCGGTCGCGGATTTCAACCCACGATTCCCGTTCGAACACGAGTTTTACGCGGTACTCGCCCGCCCTCGACTCCGCGACCTTGACTGATCGGGTCGCCGCATCGCTCGCTGCGCTACCCGGCGCCGGAACCGCGACCAGCGACGCATCCACGGCCGCGCTCGGCGGGGGATCCACCACTGGCGGCGTTGCTGACTGCATCCGCGCAAGCCCCAGCGGGCGCGACGCCGTCTCGGCGCGATTGTCCGGGCGGCTCGCATAGAACTCGAACGCCGCCAGGGCGACCAGGATCAGCGCTGCGCCGATCGCGTACCTGCGCCACCTTCGCCTGCCCTCGCGCGGAAAAGGAATGTCCGGTGACGGCTGCGCCGGCGAGAGCGACGGGTCGGCCACAGCCAGGACACGTTCGGCGCTGGCCACCAGTGGCACGGGGTCGAGCTTTACCAGCCGCGCATAGTTGCGGATAAAGCCGCGCACAAAGACCGCCCCGGGCAGGCGGTCGAACGCTCCGGCTTCCATGGCCTCGATCTGGGCCGGGGACAGCTTGAGATGGTGGGCAACGTCAGCTATCGAAAGATTGCAGTCGCGCCGTGCGGCAGCCAGCTGGGAGCCCGATTGCGCCGCGGCGCCGCCCGCCGGCATCAGCGCGCTCTCGCTCACTCGTACTGGCCTGCGAGCAGCGCGCGCGCCTCGCGCGAGTCGGGAAAATTCTTGCGCAACTGAAAACCGAGGCTCGCCTCGGCATTGCGGTCGCCCAAGCGGCGTTCGACACGTAATGCGAGCCACAGAACTTCCGCGCTCGCCTGCGCGCTGCGCTGCAGCTGCGCAAGGTACGCTTTCGCCTCCGCGGGATCGTTGCGGCGATAAGCCATGTCGGCGAGATTGAAGAGCGCCTGCGGCTGGCTCGGCCGCAGCTTGAGCGCACGCTGGAAATAATCGTGTGCTGCCGACAGATCGCCCGCCTGCCGCGAGCAGATGCCGGCGTTGACCCACGAGCGATCGGGCGAGGTGTAAAGCGGGTTGCGCAACGCCGCCAGGAAATACTTGAGCGACTCCTGTTCGCGCTTGCGCTGGCACAGGAACCATCCGTAATTGTTGTTCGAATCGGAATCGAGCGGGCTGATACGCAGGGCGCGCTGGAAATTCGCCTCGGCAGTCTGATCGTCACGCAGCTCCATATAGACGAGTCCGAGGACGTTGTAGGCGGACGTGTAGTTGGGATCGGCCTTGAGCGCCTCGTTCGCCTCATCGATCGCGATGCCATAGCTGCCGAGCTCGTAATACCCCGATGCCAGCTCGGTGTGCACGCGAGCTCGGGTAGCGGTATCGGCCGCCGTCACCTGCCTCGGCGTCCTGTCGACGAGGACCGGAATCGGGTTTTGCTTCGTGGTCGTGGTCGTCTCGCAGGCCGCAACCAGCGCCAGCACCATGAACGCGATGGCTTGGCGCACTGCCGTCCTCATGCCGCCACCACCAGCGCCTCCCGGCGGCGAGTCTTGTCGCGCACTTGTCCGGCCAGCTGGCCGCACGCCGCATCGATGTCGTCGCCGCGCGTCTTGCGCACCGTCGCCGTGAGCCCCGCTGCCGTCAGGACATCGCGAAACCGCGCGATCGCCTCGCGGGTGGATCGCTGATAGCCCGAGTTGGGGAACGGATTGAACGGAATGAGATTGATTTTGCACGGGACGTCGCGCACCCGCTCGACGAGCTGGCGCGCCTGCGCGACGCTGTCATTGACGCGGTCGAGCATGACGTACTCGAACGTCACGAAGTCGCGCGGCGCCTTCTCGATATAGCGCAGGCATGCGCCCAGCAATTTCTCGAGCGGATACTTGCGGTTGATCGGCACCAGCTCGTCGCGCAGCTTGTCGTCGGGCGCGTGCAGCGATACGGCCAGCGCCACCGGGCAGGCATCGCGCAGGCGGTCGATCGCGGGCACCAGGCCCGCAGTCGAGAGCGTCACGCGGCGGCGCGACAGCCCATACGCGTCGTCGTCGAGCATCAGCCGCATGGCGGTGACGACGTTGTCGAAATTCGCGAGCGGCTCACCCATGCCCATCATCACCACGTTCGTGATCGGGCGGGAAATGACACTGCCAGGGCGTGTTACACCGGTACCGTCCGCCGGCGTCGCGGCAGCGCGGCCATCCTGATTCTGCAATGCACGCGACGCGAGCCAGAGCTGGCCGATGATCTCGGCGCTGGTGAGATTGCGGTTGAATCCCTGACGGCCCGTGGCACAGAACGAGCACTCGAGCGCGCAGCCTGCCTGCGACGACACGCAGAGGGTGCCTCGATGGCGCTCCGGGATGAAGACCGCTTCGATCGCGTTGCCGGTGCCGACGTCGAGCAGCCACTTGCGCGTGCCATCGGCAGCGGTGCTATCGCGCAGCACGCGCGGCGCGCTGATCTCGGCGTTTTCCCTGAGCACGCCGCGCAGCGTCTTCGGAATGTCGGTCATCGCTTCGAAATCGCTGGCGCCGCGCTGGTGTATCCAGCGCTCCAGCTGGCGTGCCCGAAACGGTTTTTCGCCGTGCGCCGCGCAAAACCGCGCGAACCCGTCTTTTTCAAATTCGAGCAGGTTGACCGTCATGGGGCACCGGAAACTAGCGGGAATACAGGTTCAGCGTGGCAAAAAAGTAGGCGATCTCGACCTCGGCGGTCGCCGCCCCGTCCGAGCCGTGGACTGCATTGGCGTCTATGCTTTGAGCAAAGTCGGCGCGTATCGTTCCTTTTGCGGCCTTGCTGGGGTCCGTTGCCCCCATCAGGTCGCGATGCTTCTGAATCGCGTTCTCGCCCTCGAGCACTTGTACCATCACCGGTCCGGAAATCATGAAGTCGACGAGATCCTTGAAAAACGGGCGGGCGCGATGCACCGCATAGAACCCCTCGGCGTCCTGACGCGACATCTGCAGCATGCGCGCCGCGATGATCTGCAGCCCGCCCTGCTCAAAGCGAGTGTAAATCTGGCCGAGCACATTTTTTGCCACCGCGTCGGGCTTGATGATCGAAAGTGTGCGTTCCACTGCCATGCAACTTCCTTTGTCTATGAATTTTAAGGCTAATTTGCAAGAATACCACGATCGGGCTGCGACATAAAGGCGTTTGCGGGTGCGGCGCTGCTCGCCGCGCTTACTTCCCTTCCCATGCCGGGGCGACGCCCTCCTCGTCGTGGTCGGCGCGGTAAGCCGCGTCGATGCCGATGCCGGGAACGTAAACCAATGTTTCGCCGCTGTACACCAGTGGCAGCCGGTCGCGCAGCCACGGCGGCACGCCCGCTTCCTGCAGCAGATTCTTGAGACTTCGGCGGGGGCGGCTGCCGTCCGGACGAAAGCGCTCGCCACCCTGGCGCACCCGCACCGTGACTGGCGCCGCGCGCAGGCGCCTGAGACTGATACCCGCACCGCGCTGCTCGATCATGTGCAGCGTTCCGCCAAGACCCTGCAGCGGCAGTGCCGCCTCGCCAGTCCAAGTGCACGTGTAACTTTTTGGCAGCGTGGTCTTTTTCGCCGCCAGACGCAGTTCCCCGGAAAAGCGCGTCAGGCGCCAGGTTCCAAGGTCGAGCGCGGCGCGGGTGCCGCGGTGGCCCTGCCGCAGCTGGCGCACGAACTCGTCGAGCCGGGACGCATTGGGTGCCGGCATCCCGCGCAACGCCAGGAAATGCCGCACGGCGTTCTTCGCCCGCGCGGCGCTGAGCCGCTGCAGACTCGTCAGCGAAATTGCCTCGCCCAAAGCCGGGATGTCGTTGACCGCGAGCTCGTCCAGCAGATGCGCCGCTTCAGCGAGGTGACGCGATGCGCGCGCGAACGTCGTGCGGTAAGCGGGATAACGCCGGGCGATGACGGGGAGCACGTGATGCCGCACAAAGTTGCGGTCGAATCCGGCGTCGGCATTGCTTTCATCATCGATCCAGCGCAATTTACGCGCCCGCGCATAGCGCTCTATGTCGCTGCGCGGGATGTCGAGCAGAGGACGCAAAATCGAGGGATGAGGGATGAGGGATGAGGGATGAGGGGTGCGTTGATGCGCGCTTTCTTCATCCTTCATCCTGCCGCCTTCCGCCTTGCGCAATTCAGGCATTGCACTCAGCCCCTTGGCGCCTGCGCCGCGCAGCAGTTGCAGCAGCAATGTCTCGGCCTGATCGTCCAGATGATGGGCGAGCACGATGAACTCGGCGGGGACGGCGCTGAACAGACGATGGC